>JBMFXF010000300.1:0-3662 GCA_049964515.1 Acetobacteraceae bacterium
AATTCCCGCCGAACTGCTGAACCGACTCGTCCAGACTCTCTGCCTCGCTGCCTGAATTGCGCAAAGTCGAGCTCAGAATAAAACCGATGGAGCGCAAACCGGGCAGTCAACCAGGCTGCGAGAGGCGCGGTGATGCATGCGGTCAGGAGAGTGAAAAAGAATTGTCCCATGAGAAGGTCCAGCGTGGATGGTCGACGATCCCCTGTATACCGTCCGAGGTAGACCGTCATCCGGCATGGAATGGTCTGGTGTCCGCCAAACCGTCGTTTTCCGGACACGGCAGCCGGTGCCGCATAATTGGGCGTGCCGATGCAGCCCCGCTGGCGAGCGAGCAACCGGCGGCCTCTCGGCCGCGCCCCCGAGCACGGTGGGCATCAAGCTGGATTTCAGCACCCGATTGGGACCCACATCCCGGGGTGCATCTCCTTCGCCCGTGCTAACGGCCAAGGCCGAGGTCCTGAGCCTGCTCCTGGGCGAGCTCACGCTTGCAGTTCTTCTCCATCTGCCGATTGTTCGCGACATGCCGGGCGATATCCTCCCGCTCCGCGGCGAGTCCGCCATGCTGCAAGGCCGCGCGGCCGAGCCCTTCTGCGAGGAGGGCGGACGCCGTTTCGATGCCCTGCTCCTGGGCGAGGTCGTTCCAGTCCGTGCCGTGCGAGGTCTCATCGAAGGCGGGAAGCAAGGCGAAGCCTTGCACCGCCGCGGCGGCCTCGCGTGCCTTTTCGGCCCCGACGTTCTTCCGGGGCTGTCCGTCCGGACCGAGCTGACGGGGCGCCTGGTGGTCGTTGTCACCGGCGATGACAAGCGGCCGATCCGGAAACCGTGCCCGGTAGGCTTCGGCGACTTTGCCGAGGTTGCCGGCGTTGAAGGCGACCGCAACCGGCTGGCCGGTAAGCTCGTGGAGCGTGGCGCCCGTCGCGAAGCCTTCGGCGATCACAAGGGGGCCGGCCTGGTCCAGATCCCCGATCGTGAAGCTGCCGCCGGCGAGCCGGCCGCCCTTGCCGAACCCCTTGCGGCCATCTTCGCGGATGGATTGCAGGGTCCATAGGGCGCCGTCCTGGCCGTGCACCGGGGCCAGTAGGTCTCCAACGCTGTAGGCGTGCCCTGGGCGGCCCTCCTCAGGCGGGTAGAGCCTATCCGCCTCGGCGATCGTGGCGGGCGTCGCGACGCGGACGCCGTGCGACTGCACGCCCTTGCGCGCGAGGTAGGGATGGGCCTCGGCCGGTGCGGCCGACGCCCATATCCGCTCGGCGTTCTCGCCGGCGATCAGATATTGCTTTTCGAGCTCGGCCTCGCGCTGCTTGCGCTTTTCGGCCGCCTCGGCGGCCATGGTGGCGCGATCAACAACGACCTGCGGCGCCTGGGCCGCCGTCCAGGTGGTCTTGAGGCCGGTCCTGTGGTTCTGGATGAACCCGCTCGGCCGGCCGTCCAGGTAGCCCGTATAGGCGCCACTGCGCTGGGCGCCGGTGTCGCCCATGACCCGCGCCCGCTGGAGGCGGCCGTCCATGACAGGTGGGCCGCTGAGCTCGAACCCGGCGGCCCGCAAGGCCTCGGCAAAAGCATCCCGAGGATCCTCCGCGACCGCGGCGGTCTGTGCCTGGGCGGTCGGCATCCACCGCTGAAACTCGGCCAGGTCCGCGCCTGGTGGCACGTACCAAGCCTTGGCGGTGCGGTTCCATCGCGCGCCGAGCGCCTTGGCGGCGCCCTTCTCCGCATAGGGCACGGCGAGATAGACGCGCTCGGCCGCCGGCACCGCGGGCGCTTGTTCCTCCTCAACGGGCATGTTCACCTCCGCGCTGGTTGATGGCGCGACGGCACGATCCTGGGCCGCCTGCTCCTGGGTCTGTTCCCGGCCGAGGCCGAGGACGTAGCCGGTGATGCGCTGGGCCTCGGCGGCTGCTCGGCTGCGATGTCGGCGTTCGCATCCCAGGCATCGGCCTCGCCGAGGGCGGTTTCCTCGAACGCGCCCATGCTGGCCGCCGTTTCGGCATCAACCTCTACGATCGCGCCGGGCGTGCCGAGATCCGCCGGGTTGGTGGATATGATCGGTGTCGGCGCTGGCCTAACCACCGTTGCCGGGCCAGTGGCCGGGGACGGCAATGGGGGCCTCGCTTCCGAAGCTGGCATCCTGGCTGCTCCTGCGAAAAACGGCCGTGCCCGCCGTGAACGGATCGGGCGGCGCCGCGCCCGTGCCGGCAGCGGCACCGTAGTAGTGCGCGACGTAGCCGTTGATGAACCCGGAATGATAATTGCCGGTGTTGTAGGCCGAGAGTGCGGCTTGGAGGGCCTTTTGCCCCGCCGGTGCAACGCCGAGGGCGCCGCTGTAGTCGGCAGAAAGGACCGTCGCGCCGGCCTTGATGTTCGTGCAAGGGTCGAACATCTGCGCGACCGTGTAGCCGAGCTTCCCGACATTGGCGGTGTCGACCTGCATCAGCCCGATATCGACCGATGCCCCCGCGGCGGTCGCGCGCCTGACGATCGAAAGCGCGTTCGCGAGGCCAGTCGGGTGGATCAGGACGCCGTCGGCCCCCGCGTTGATATGCAGCACCAGGGGATCGCCGCCGCTCTCCACCTTGATGATCGCCGCGATGGTCTGCGGCGCGACGTTCGCGGGCGCGCACGCGGCGATGAACGGCAGCGGGATCACGGGGTGTCGTCCGTGAGAATGGGACGGGCCAGGGCGCGGACGGCGGTGATCGGCACCGGCCCAAAATACCGGCTGTCGTAGCTGCGGGAGTTGAAGCTCGAGACCAGCCAGATTTCGCCGGCGGGCACCGCGTAGGTGCCCGCCGCCATGGCGCGGAGCGGCCGGCCCTCGTTGTCGCGGGACAGCGGCCGCGAGTGGGCGATCGGCGTTCCGTCCACGGCGATTCCCGCCGTCGAGACCGTCACCGTGTCGCCGGGCAGCGCCGCGATCGGCTTCATCATGAGCTCAAGGCCGCTCGGACACCCGCCGGGCGCGATGTAGCCGCGGCGGTGCCCGAGTTCGAAGGGCGCCGACGCCGGCGGGCAGAACGTCACCACCTCGCCGCGCGCGAGCCGCACCGGCGCGGTCGAGGTCTGCCGCCATAGCCCCATGGGCAGCGACGGCGTGGTGTTCAGGCGGTAGCCTGCGATATGCGCGTAGCCCCCGCCGGCAAGCACCCCGCCGGCGATCAGGAAGGCGCCGACGCCCGCCGCGGTGCGGCCGGTCATGCCACGACCTCGGGCGCGGCCGGGGCGCCGGCCGAGACCCGGCGGGCCTGGCTCAAATCCGCCGGCGTCGGGATGGCGGCCTTCTGCGCGAAGTAGGGATCCTGAAAATACAGGATCTGGCGCGCGAAGATCGGATTGAGGCCGGTGCGCAGAAGGATCACGTCGCCGCCCTCGATGATCTTGCCGGCGGCGTCCTTCTTTGGCGGCCGGAGGCGCTTGCACTCGTCCGGTGTCATCAGCGGGCGGGAGTGCTCGCGATAGGTCTCGCTGACCTGGTTGAGCGTGCCGCCGAAGCGATTGCCGCTGACGGTGATGTCCTTGGTGATCACGGTTGCGGTGCCAAGCGAGTCGGAAAGCCAAGTCGCGCTGGCCTGATCGTTCGGCGCAAACACCGCCTTGGTCTGCAGGCCGCCGAGGATGGTCTGGTATTGCGTGTAGCTCCTGAACAGCTGGTTGTTGTCCTGGAT
>JBMFXF010000301.1:0-3656 GCA_049964515.1 Acetobacteraceae bacterium
CGCCGGCGGATCGTCGGCGGCCGGCCCGCGCAAGGTCTCGATGAAGCCGATCACGGAGGCGAGCGGGGTGCGCAGCTCGTGGCTGGCGTTGGCAACGAAATCGGCGCGCATCCGCTCCACCGCCCGCTCGCGCGTGCGATCGGACAGCACCACCAGCGCCTGCCCGCCATCGGCCAGCGGCGGATCGAGCGGCACCACCGTCCCGCGCACCTCCCGCGGCACCGGCACCGGCAACGACAGATCGGCGCTCTCCGCGGCGCCGGAGGCGAAGGCGCGCTCGATCGCCGCGCGCAGCCCGGGATGGCGCAGCACCGCGCCGAGTTCGGCCCCGAACGCGGCGGTGGCGGCGGCGTTGGCGCGCAGCACGGCACGGCGCGCGTCCAGCACCAGCAGCGGGTCGGGCAGGCGCTCCACCACCGTCTGGTCGGCGCGGCGCAGGCGCTCCACCTCGGCGGCGTCGCGCGCGGAAAGCCGGGTCAGCCGGTCCACCCGCCGCGCCAGCCGTTCCGAGCGCGCCCAGGCCAGCACGCCCAGCGCCACCGCCAGCGCCAGCGCGATCGCCAGGGCAGCGGTCACGCGCGCTCCACCGTCCGCCGCTCGATCGCCAGCAGCGCCTCGAGGCCGATGCTGGCATGGATGCGGTCCTGCTCGGCGCGTTCCTCGCCCCCCACCAGCGGGTCCGGCCGGCCGGCGAACAGCGCGACGTAGGAATCGCGCAGCGCCCGGTGCATCGCCAGCAGCGGTGTCACCGGATCGACGAACAGGCGGAAGCCCATCCGGTAAAGCTCCGGCACCGGAATGGAGTCATCGCCGGCACCGGGCAGGAACATATACATCAGCGGCCCGCCCAGGCGCTCGGCGATGATGCGGTGCTCCTCGGCGCGGCGGGCGGTGATGAACAGCAGGTCGGCGCCGGCCCGGCGCATCGCCTCGCCGCGGCGCAGCGCCTCGTCCATGCTGATGTCGCGCACGGCGTTGGTGCGCGCGATCACCAGGAACTCGGGCGAGCGGCGGGCCGCCACCGCCTCGGCGATTTTCGCCACCATCAGCGGCGCGTCGATCAGGTGTTCGATGCCGACATGGTGATGGGCGCGCTTGGGCAGGATCTGGTCCTCGATCTCGATGGCGGCGAAGCCGGCGGACTCGGCCATCGGGATGGTGCGGCGCAGATGCATCGGATCGCCCCAGCCGCAGGCGGCGTCCAGGATCAGCGGCAGCGGGCAGGCGGCGCGGATGGCGAGGCCGGCCTGGACCATTTCGGTCAGCGTGAGATTGGCCTCGGTGAAGCAGGTCAGGTACCCCATCGCCCCGCCGCCGAGGTAGAGCGCGGGAAAGCCGACCGCGGCGGCGAGCCGGGCCATCAGCGGGTTGAGCACCAGGGGCGCGTGGACCGGCGCCCCGGCGGCGAGCAGTTGCTTCAGTCCAGGGGCGTGCGCGGCCATGTCATCCTCCCGTCGCGGCGGCGGAATGTCCCCCGGGGCGGCGGTGGCGGCAAGGGGTTATCCCCGTTGTGCCAGCTGCACCGCGTTCAGCAGCTGATCGATGGCGTCCTGGTAGGTCGGGACGATCGCCATCGGCACCCCGAACGGGTTTTCGTCGCAGGCCGCGACGCGCGGGTCGGTGGAGAGCTGCTTGATGAAGGCGGTGGCGGCCTGTTCGATCCTGGGCGCGGCCTTTTTCAGCGACGTGGCGCTGCCGTCGCCGGCCTGCGCGAGCGCCGCGAGCAACGGCACGCGGGTATTGGCGGTCAGGCCGTTGAGGCCGAACTCGGCGATCTCCTGCAGGTCGGCCTCGTCGGACTCGCGGAGTTCCTTCTGCAGCAGGGAGATCTGCGCATCGACCGATTCGGTGGCTTCCTGGAAGGCGCTGCGTGCGGCTTTCCAGATATCGCTGACATCGAGGCCGAGTTCCTTCAGATCGGCGCCGAATTCCTCCTCCTCGGTCTCCGCGGAGCCTTGCTCCGACGTTCCGCCGCCGGTTCCGACGGCGACCTGGAGCACACGCAGCACCCACTCGTCCTGTGCGCTGTTTCCGGCCATGGTGATCTCCTCGGTTGCAAAGCGTGGTCGGGATCAGGCCAAATCCGCGGTCGTCAGCACGGCCTCGCCGCCGAACCGGCTGTCGTAATCGGAGACACTCCCGAGCGATCCAATCTTCTCGACCGCGTCGAGGAAGGTCCTCAGGTTGCGGTCGGTCTGCGGGTCTATGGTGCCAGCTGTCGCCAGATCGTTGAGCTTCATCAGTGCCTTGTTGAGAACGAGTGGTTTCCCCGCCGCCGATGTCAGGGCGGCCTTGGTGGTCTTGGTGGTCACGGTCTTGAGATAGACATTCCAAGCGGTGACGATCTCCTTGGGCACCTGCTCGCGCTTGGCACCCAGCTCGCGGTCCATCTCCTTTTTGCCGCTCATGTAGTTGTCGCCATGTTCCTTGGCGTGGGCTTTGTCGTCCTGGCGCTCGTTGCGGCCGACCGGCATGGTGGTATCCTTGCCGAACACGCCGTTGAAGAAATTGTATTTCGCCGTTCCGAATGCCGCGGCCGTTTCCATCTTGAGGTACATGGCCTTCTTGCCGGACGGCAGCGTGACCTGCTGATAGAGCAGCGTCTTCATTCCGGCCGGAAGCTTCCCGGGGTCGTCGTTGTTCGCGCCGTAGAAATCCATCCCGCGGGCCTGCTGACCGGGCAGTTTCTGCTGCTCCGTGAGGTGCGAGGAGGAGCGCGGATACACCTCGCCGTTGGGGCCGCCGAGCGAGTCGAGATATTTGCGCAGCTTCTCCCCTTCCGGCACCACCATCGCGCCCTTGACGTAGGGGCCGTTCTTCTCCTGCGCCTTGCTCTTCAACGCCCAGATCAACGCGCCGGCGTCGTCGTGCGAGGCCTGCGGCGGGTTGCCGTTGCCGTCCCAGTTCTTGATCGAGTCGAATACCTGGGTCCCGCGCACCACCTTCTGCGCGGCGGCCAGCGCGGCGGCCTGGCGCTGGTTGTTGTCCATGCGCTCGTAGCCGGGAATATCGGTCCAGTACACCGTCACGTCGTCGTTCCCGACCCGGACGGTGAGCGGTGTCGTCTTGGCGATCTTGCGATGCCTGTCGAGAAAACTCTGCATGTCGGGCAACAGGCTGTCACGCGCGGTGCGTCCGGCCGCGGGCTTGTTGTCGGGGGCCGTCCGGTTTACCTGTTGCACCCGGTTGAGGATCTGCGCCCGCTCCGTCTCGGCGGTGTTCTGGGCATTGCCCTGCAGCACGTGCGACTCGACGAAACCGTTCACCTCAGACCATTTCTTTCCTACCATCGCGAGGATCTTGGTCCAGTCGGTGCTGTCCTGCTTGATCCCGAATACTGCCTTGAACTCTTCCTTGGTCATCCGTCGCTCCGTCGCTCAGGTCCGGGCGGGGGTCCCGGACGTCCGTTTCATCGCTTGTCCGGGCTTTCCCCTTGGAGGGTGGGCAAGGCGCGCTTTTGCGGCAGTGTAGCAAACGCTTTGGTCGGCCGGAAGGAGAAAGTTCTCCGTTCGGGCGCGACCGCTTCGGTCCTGCTGCCCGGTCGCGAAGGGGGGGGGGCTGGCGCGGCTACGATTTTTCTCCGTTGAGCCACTTGCAAAACCACGCTGACAGCGTGAATTTCCGCGGCATTTCATCGAAATGGGCGACCCGCCCGC
>JBMFXF010000302.1:0-3650 GCA_049964515.1 Acetobacteraceae bacterium
CGAGGCCGGCGCCCAGGCCTCCCCGGTGAAGCTCACCGAGCACGGCAGCGAGGCCTGGGTGGTGCCGGGGCCGCGTCCGCGCCGCGGCGCGTGAGCGCGCGCCCCACCCTGCCCGCGCTCTACCGGGGGTTTCTCGCGGTGGGCGCGTTCAGCGTCGGCGGCGGGCTGGCCGCCTGGATCCGCCGCGAGACCGTCGCCAAGCGGGGCTGGATCGACGACACCCAGTTCCTCACCGCCTACGCGCTCTGCCAGCTGGTTCCCGGCGCCACCAACGTCAACCTGGCGGTGTTCCTGGGCACCGAGCTGCGCGGGGGCCCGGGCGGGCTGGTCGCGCTGGCCGGGCTGATGACGGTGCCGGTCGCGATTTTCCTGGCGCTGGGCACGCTCTATTTCGCGCTGGACGCAAGCCCGGCCGGGCATCTCATCGCCATCGCGCTGGCCGGCATGGGCGCCTCGGCGGTCGGGCTGATGATCTCGATCGGCCTGCGGCTGGGCCGGCGCAACATCCGCCACGCCACCGGCATCGCGGTGGCCGCGCTGACCGCCTTCCTGGTGGGGTGGGAGCGGATCAACCTGATCCTGGCCCTGGCGCTGCTGATCCCGTTCAGCCTGGCGCTGCACTGGCGGGCGAAATAGATGCTGGTGCTGTGGCAGCTGGCCGGGCTGTTCGCGCTGCTGTCCTTGCTGGCGATCGGCGGCGGTGCCGGCATCATTCCGGAAATGCAGCGTGCGGTGGTCGATGTCCACCATTGGATGACCGGCCCGCAGTTCCTGGCCCTGTTCGCGCTGTCGCGGGCCGCGCCCGGCCCCGGCTCGCTGATCGCCATGCTGGTCGGCCAGCAGGCGGCCGGGCCGGTGGGCGCGCTGGTGGCGGCGGTGGCGATGTTCGGCCCGTCCTCGGTGCTGGCCTATCTCGCGGCGCGGTTCTGGCTGCGCGGCACCGCCGGGGAGGGCTGGCGCGGCTGGGTGCAGCGGGCCTTGGCGCCGGTCGCGGTGGGGCTGACGCTCGCCGCCGGCATCGCCCTGATGCGCGGAACCGAGCATGGGCTGATCGCCTGGGGCTTCAGCGCGCTCGCCGCGGCGGTGCTGACCCTGACCGAGCTCAACCCGGGCGTCATGGCGCTGGCCGGGGCGGCGGTGTTCCTGGCCGCGGCGCTGCTGCGCTGAGGGCGCGGGTTGCCGCCCACCCGCCCGCGTGCCAGCGTCGGCGCGCCGTTCGCGGAGGAAAGCATGGACCACGACCTCGATGCGCTGCTGGGTTTCGCGCCCGACTACGACGCCCCGATTCCCTACATGGCGCGCACCCGCGCCTATTACGCCGCCATCGGCTACACCACGCCGTATCGCTGGGCGCATTATCTGTCCGCCCCGTTCACGCCGCTGGCCAGGCCGCTGGCCGACAGCGTGGTGGCGATCGTGACCACCGCCGCGCCCTACCAGCCCGACAAGGGCGATCAGGGACCGGGCGCGCCCTATAACGGCAGCGCCAAGTTCTATCAGGTCTATTCCGGCGACACCGCGCATGACCACGATCTGCGGATCTCGCATATCGGCTACGACCGCGCCCACACCACCGCCACCGATTCCAACACCTGGTTCCCGCTGCTGGCGCTGCGCCGCGCCGCCGCCGCCGGGCGGATCGGGCGCGTCGCGCCGCGGTTCCATGGCGCGCCCACCAACCGCTCCCATCGCGTCACCGTGGAGACCGACGCGCCGGAGATTCTGGCCCGGCTGCGCGCGGATGGCGTGGATGCCGCGATCCTGGTGCCCAACTGCCCGGTCTGCCATCAGACCTGCGCGCTGACCGCGCGGCATCTGGAGGCGAACGGGATTCCCACCGTGCTGATGGGCTGCGCCAAGGACATCGTCGAGCACGCTGCCGTGCCGCGCTTCCTGTTCAGCGATTTCCCGCTCGGCAACAGCGCCGGCCGCCCGCATGACGTGGCCTCGCAGGACACCACGCTGGAGAATGCGCTGCGGCTGCTGGAAACCGCCGCCGGTCCGCAGACCACGATGCAGTCGCCGCTGCGCTGGAACGCGGACGGCAAGTGGAAGCTCGATTACCTGAACCTGGAACAGATCGGCGCCGAGGAGCTGGCCCGCCGCCGCGCCGAGTTCGACCGTCAGAAGGAACTCGCCCGCCCCAACCGCGTGGTTCGCGCCGCATGACCCCGCCCGAGCAGCGCCGCCCGTTCGAGGGCGTGCGCATTCTCGATTTCACCCAGGTTTTGGCCGGCCCCTATGCCAGCTACCAGCTCGCGCTGCTGGGCGCCGAGGTCGTCAAGATCGAGCGTCGCGGCGGGGAGGACATGCGCCGCACTCCGCTTTCCCGCGAATGGGCCGAGCGTAACATGGCCTCGGCCTTCATCGCCGTGAACGGCAACAAGCAGAGCCTGACGCTGGACCTGCAACGCCCGGAGGCGCGGGAGATCGTGCTGAAGCTGGCGGCCGGGGCCGATGTGGTGATGGAGAATTTCCGCGCCGGGGTGATGGACCGGCTGGGGTTCGGCTACGCCGCACTGGCTTCGGTCAATCCGCGGCTGATCTATTGCGCCATCTCCGGCTTCGGCCAGACCGGACCGGCCAGCAACGAGGCCGGGTATGACGGCAAGATCCAGGCGATGTCCGGGATCATGGCGATCACCGGCCATCCCGAGACCGGGCCGGTGCGCGCGGGCTTCGCGGTCTGCGACATTCTCTCCGGCGCCACCGGCGCCTTCGCCATTTCCTCGGCGCTGTATCAGCGGGCGCAGACGGGGCTCGGGCAGTATATCGATGTCTCGATGCTGGAAGCCTCGCTGGCGTTCCTGACCACCCAGATCGCCGACTACACGGTGGCCGGGCATCGGCAGGCGCAGGCCGGCAACCAGGCGGTCAGCCGCAAGGTGACCGCCAATCTGTTCCGCGCCCGCGAGAGTTTCCTGCTGCTGGCGGTGAACGACGAGAAGCAGTACCGCGCGCTGATGACCACCATCGGCCGCGCCGACGCGCTTCAGGACCCGCGCTTCGCCGACTGGTTCCAGCGCAAGGCGCATGAGGCGGAGTTGCGCGCGATCATCGAGGAGGCGCTTTCCGCCGCGGATGCGAAGGTCTGGGAACGCCGGCTCAACGACGCCGGCGCGCCCTGCGCGGGGATCTGGAAGATCGAGGAGATCATCGACCACCCGCAGATCGCTGCCCGCGGCGCGCTGCAGGAGGTGGATAGTCCCTGGGGGCGGATGCGGCTGATGGGATCGGGCTTCCAGCTGGCGCATGGCGGCGGGCGGCTGGACCGGTTCGCCCCGGCGGCGGGGGCGGATACCGATGCGGTGCTGGGGGCGCTGGGCTATGACGCGGCGGCGATCGCGGGGCTGCGCGAGGCGGGGGTGGTGTAGCCGCCCGGCGTCAGCCCGCACCCTCCAGCCGCTGGCGCAGCATGGCCGGCGAGATCACCGGGTACGCCCCGGCCAGCACGCCGAGGTCCGCATCCCCACTGACCAGAACATCGGCTCCGCTGGCCCGCTCCAGGTGCAGAAACACCGCATCGTCACGGTCGCGGCAGGCCAGCGGCGCGTCCGGCCAGGGGTGCGGGATCTCAAGACTCCCCTCATTTTCACACCGCCCCGAAAGTCTCGGCGAAGACGGGCAGTTCACCGAGCATGTCGGCGAAT
>JBMFXF010000303.1:0-3640 GCA_049964515.1 Acetobacteraceae bacterium
GGAAGACTGGAGCATTACCACTATGCTACGCCCGCGACGGGTTGGTTGTAGCGCCCGTCGGCAACCGCTGCAATCGCGGGGCCCAGCGCGGCGCGCAGGCCCGCACGCACCGCCTCCGCCGTGCCCCAGTCGCGGGCGAAACCCTGGCCCGCCGCGGCGGCGGCGGCGTTGGCGGCGGGGTCGTCATGCAGGCGCAGGATCGCCGCGGCCAGCGCCGCCGCATCCTCGCCCCGCGTGCCGGCCAGCGCCGCCGGCAGCGCCAGCCCCTCGGCGGCGCACCCGGTCACCACGCAGGGCACGCCGGCGGCCAGGCTCGCCAGCACCTTGCCCTTGATCCCGGCGCCGAAGCGCAGCGGCGCCACGGTCAGGCGCACCAGGTCGAACACCTCGCTCAGCGCGGCCACCGGGCCCAGCAGCGCCACCCGCGGGTCGGCCCCGACCAGCCCCGCCGGCGCGCCGTGGCCGACCAGATAGCAGCGCAGCGCCGGGGCCGCGGCCCAGACCCGCGGCATCACCTCGTTCAACAGCTGATCGGCGGCATCCAGGTTCGGCGCATGGGTGTAGTTGGCGATCATCGCCACCCCGGAGCGCGCGGCAAACGGCAGGCGCGGGGTGGTGACCTCCTGCTGCCAGGGCACCACCGTCGCGGCGATGCCGGCCCGGGCCAGGATGGCGGCTTCGGCCGGGGAATGGGTCACCACCGCGTCGGCCAGGCGCATCGCCGCCTGCTCCCGCCTCCGCACCTCGGCGGCGGCGCGGGCCAGCTGCGGCAGCCCCTGCACCGCGGCCTGGCGGGCCAGCCGCAGCCCGTGCAGATCGGCCAGCGCATAGATCAGCCGCGCCCCGGGGTGCAGCCGCCGGGCGGTGGCCAGATACGCCTCGGCATTGGCCAGCCGATGGATGTAGATGGCGGCGAACCCGCCCTGGTGGCGGCGCAGCACCTCCTCCACCGAGGCGATGGCCGGCAGACCGTGGCGCGCGATGCCGGCGGCCTCCAGCGCCGCCGACGGGATCGGGTCCAGCTCGGCGGCGGCGACGAACTCCACCGCGAAGCCCAGCGCCTGCAACGCCGCCATATGCGACAGCAGCGCCACCGATCCGGCATCGCGCGCCGGGTCGGGCACGCGGTCGTCGATCACCAGCAGCCGCGGCCGCCCGTCGCCGGGCAGCCGGGCCCGGCGCGCGCGCAGGGTTTCCGCGGCCTGGGCCAGATCGTCCAGGATGGCGTCGATCTCGGCGCCGCTGGCGGCCAGGGCGGCGCCAGTCGCGGCCACCCGCGCCAGCGCGGCGCGGCCGGCGGCGAAATCGGCGCGCGGGGGCAGCAGGATCGGCCCGCCCGGCAGCGGTGCGCCGTCGCTGGCCCGATGCAGCGAGATCTCGTGCGGCACCGCGGGATCGAGCGGCAGCGGTGGATGGAACGCGAACCCGGCGCGCCCGCCGCCGTGGCCGGCGGCCACCAGATCGGCGCGGAAGGCCCGCGCGGTGACCCGTCCGATCCGTGCCAGCCCGTCCATCACGTCCAGCACCACCGGCACGTCGGGATGCGCGGGGTCGAACCCCCAGCCGGCGATGCGGGTCGGCCCCGCCTCGTCCAGATGCCCGAGCAGCGGCCCCGGCTCGGCCGGACCCTCGGCTTGCAGACCGGCGCGGGCGGCCAGGCGCGCGGCCACCGCCGCCACCAGCGCGCCGCCCTCGTAGCGCGGGGCGCAGAAGGCCCAGCCCGGCCTGGTGTCGGTGGGGTAGCGCGCGGTGAACTCGGCGGCGTTATGAAACCGGCCGCGGCTGTCGCAGTCCACGAAGCTTTCGGCGGCGGCGCCCTCGGCCAGGATCACGTCGTGGCTGTCGAGTTCGAGATGAAAATAGCAGATCGGGTCGATGCCCCGGGCCCGGGCGATGGACCGGCCGTTCACCAGCGATCCGGCCGGAATCAGCGCGCCGTCCAGCAGCAGCGCGTGATCGGCGGAGACGAACAGATCCCGCGCCGGCACCCCGTCCGCCAGCGCGCCGGCGGCGATGCGGATCGGCTGCGCATCGGGGTTGGCGGCGGCGAAGGCGCCCCGATAGAAGCGGGTGCCGATCCAGCGGATCGGCCGCAGCGCGCCGGCGGCGGTGCGGACCAGATCGCCGATCGCCAGGGTCTCGATCGGGCGCTCGCCCTGCGCGGTGGCGATGGCGGTGCCGGCCAGGTAACAGGGCGGGGCGATCGCGATCTCGGTGCCGCCGGCGAACGGGGCGTTGTCCGAGCTCAGCGTGAAGCTGTCGCCGCTGTAGTTGGAAGCCGGGTCCAGGATCAGGTCGTACTGCGCGCCGTTGGCCGAGACCACCAGCGTGTGCCCGCCGGCGATGGTGGCGCTGTTGCCCCCGGCATAGGCCACCCCGGTCAGGTCCAGCAGGTCGCCCGTCGTGAAGCCGGACAGCGGGGCGGTCGGCATCACCGTGCCTGCCAGGTCCAGCCGCCCCGCGCCGGTGGTGAAATCCACGTATCCGGTCAGGCTGGCCCCGGCGGCGACCGCCAGCGTGCCGGCGCCGTTGAGGGTGGCGAAGCTCGCGGTCCCGCCCGCCAGCAGGGTCATCGTGCCGCCCTGGTCGATGGTGGCGAAACGCGCCGCGCCGCCGGCGGAGACCGTCACCGCACCGGATTGCTTCACCACCGCACCGGAGAGCACCGCCCCGGTCCCGCCGGCGGTGGCGATGCCGCCGCCCTCCACCGTCGGCCCCAGCGCGGTCCCGCCGGTCAGCACATGCAGGCTGCCGCCGTTCACGACATCGGCGAGGCCCTGCCCGCCGGAGAGAATCTGCTCGGTCCCGCCGGCGAGCAGGGTGGTGGCGTTCGCCACCCCCTGGCTCAGCAGCGTGACCACCCCGCCGGCGCTGACCACCAGGTCGGATGTGCTGCCGCCGGAGGAGACGGTGAGCACGGCATCGCTGCCCGAGATCAGCGCCGCGCTGGCCACGCCGCCGTTGAAGACGGTGACCGCCGCCCCGCCTCCGGCGCTGCCGCCCGAGACCAGCCCGCCGGCCGAAATGTTGAGATACCCGAGGTCGGAGACCGCCAGCAGCGTGCCGCCGGCCAGCACCTCGACGGTCTCGCCGGCGACGATGCTCATGCCGCGAGAGGTGGTGGTCACGGTAACGGTGCTGCCGGACATCGGGCCCCTTCCTTCGCCGCCGGGCCGCTGCGCCCAGGATCCGGCCGGTGGCGCATCGGGCAGGCCGCGCGGGGGAAGGGTGAATCCGGCGCAAACGCCTGGTGAATACGTCCGTAGGTTGTATTTACATCCTGAGGTTGTATTCGTGCGACCCGGCCGGCTGGCCGATCAGCCGGCCCAGCCGCAGCCCCAGCAGCCCGGTCAGGCAGCCGGCGCTGAACAGGTTGAGCGTCGCCAGCCGCGCGTCCTGGCCCGCGGTCAGGCGCAGGATCGCCGCCCCGAACCAGCCATGCGGCACCAGCAGCCCCAGCAGCGGCAGACCGGCGCCCACCAGCCGCGCCGGGCCGGCCGGCAGCAGCGCCGCCAGCGCCGCGCAGGGGAGCAGGAACACCCCCACGCCGGAGGCCGGGCCCAGCAGCTTCATGCACCACAGCGTGTTGAGCGTCCCGACCAGCCACAGCGCGAGGCGCGCCCGCTCCGGCGCGCGGCGC
>JBMFXF010000304.1:0-3627 GCA_049964515.1 Acetobacteraceae bacterium
CGAACTGCCGCGCGACGCCGAAATCCTCGCCGACCATCGCGCGCTCGTGATGGAGCGCGGCATTGTCCATGTGCCCGAGCGGCGGGCCGCCGCGCCCGGCGGCGCCGGAACGCAGCAACACCATCTTCGGCACCGTCACCGGCCTGTTCGGCGCCCGGCGCCACCACGCCGCCGCCCCGCCCGAGCGCATCGCCCCCACCCATTCCTCCCACCATGCCGACCAACCCGACGAATCGGTCCGTCCCGTCACCCGGCCGATCACCGCCGAGGACATG
This sequence comes from Acetobacteraceae bacterium, assembly GCA_049964515.1. Classification (GTDB taxonomy): domain Bacteria; phylum Pseudomonadota; class Alphaproteobacteria; order Acetobacterales; family Acetobacteraceae; genus JAJZVS01. Next base: position 276 of record JBMFXF010000304.1, read on the forward strand.
GATCCGGGCGGACCCGTCCCGGCCTTCCTCCGGCGCGATCGCAACCGCGCCTACGGCACCGGAAAAGCATGACCAATCAATGCATTACCCGGTAACACGGGGAAATAAAGAGTGACTGGCGGCCAGCACGGGCGATCTCTATCTCAGGGGTCGCCCGTTTTGCATCGCAGCGAGACCCCGCGATGCCGGCGGCGCCCCAGAACGGGACCGGAAACACCGATGGACTTTCTCGCCACCCTCGACGCACCGCCCCGCGCGCGCCCGCCGGTTGCCGCCACCCCGGCCCCCGCCTGCCAGCACAGCCTGAAGACGGAAATCGGCTGCGTCGGCACCGGCGTGCATTCCGGCGCCGAGATCCGCCTCACCATCGCCCCCGCCCCCCCCGGCCACGGCATCGTGTTCCGCCGCACCGACCTCTCGCGCGACATCCCGGCCCGGTTCGACCATGTCGCCGACGCCCGCCTCGCCACCACCCTCGCCCTGCCCGGCGCGCCCGATATCCGCGTCGGCACCGTCGAGCACCTGCTCGCCGCCCTCGCCGGACTCGGCATCGACAACGCGCTGATCCGCCTCGACGGGCCGGAAGTCCCCATCCTCGACGGCTCGGCCGCGCCCTATGTGTTCCTGATCGACTGCGCCGGCATCGTCGCCCAGGACGCACCCCGCCGCTTCCTCACCCCGCCCCGCGTCATCCGCGTCGAGGACGGCGAGGCCTTCGCCGAGCTCCGCCCGCTGCCGCGGGCGGAAACCCTCGAAATGCGCCTCTCGATCGACTTCCCCGCCGCCGCCATCGGCCGGCAGTCGGTCGCGCTCCACCTCAGCCCGGAAAGCTTCCGCCGCGAGCTCGCCCAAGCCCGCACCTTCGCCATGGCCGAGGACGTGGCCGCGCTGCAACGCGCCGGGCTCGCCCTCGGCGGCAGCCTCGCCAACGCGGTGGTGGTGGACGGGGCGCAGGTGCTCAACCCGGGCGGGCTGCGCATGGACCGCGAATTCGCCCGCCACAAGCTGCTGGACGCGGTGGGCGACCTCGCCCTCGCCGGCGCCCCCATCCGCGGCCGCTTCATCGCCCATCGCTCCGGCCACGCCCTCAACAACCGCCTGCTGCGCGCGCTGTTCGCCGAGCGGGCGCTGCCGGTTCCCGTCGCCGCCTGATCGGCCTACGCTGCCGGCCCCAGCGCGCCGAGGCCGACCATTCCCCCCTCCCCGTCCCGCATCGCCATCATCGGTGGCGGCGTCATCGGCCTTGCCATCGGCTGGCGGCTGGCCCAGCGCGGCCTCGCCGTCACCGTGCTGGAACGCGACCGCGCCGGCCACGGCGCGTCCTGGGCCGCCGCCGGAATGCTCGCCGCGGGGGTGGAAACCGAACCCGGGGAGGCCGCGCTCGCCGCCCTCAACCGCGCCAGCCTCGCCCTCTGGCCCGCATTCGCCGCCGAGCTCGAAGCGGCCTCCGGCCTGGCCGTGGGGCTGCGCCGGGAAGGCACGCTGATGCTGGCGCTCACCCGCGACGACCTCGCCAGCCTGCGCTTCAGCTACGAGTTCCAGCGCGACCACGGGATCGACCTGCGCTGGCTGACCCCGCGCGAGGCGCTCGCGCGCGAGCCGCACCTCGCCCCCTCGCTCGCCGGCGCGGTGTTCTCCCCGGGCGATCACCAAGCCGACAACCGCGCCCTCGGGGCGGCCCTGGCCGCCGCCTTCCGCGCCGCCGGCGGCGACCTGCGGGAAGGGGCCGAAGTCACCGGCCTCGACCTCACGGCGGGGCGCGTGAGCGGGGTCGTCGCCGGCGACCAGCGGTTCCCCGCCGATACCGTGGTGCTCGCCGCCGGCGCCTGGTCGGCCAGCCTCCCCGGCCTGCCGCCCGAGGCCCGCCCGCCGGTGCGCCCGGTGAAAGGCCAGATGCTGGCGGTGCGGATGGACCCCGAGGCGCCGCTGCTGCGCCACGTGGTCTGGGCCCCCAAGGCCTATCTGGTGCCGCGCGCCGACGGAAGGCTGATCGTCGGCGCCACCACCGAGGAACGCGGCTTCGACCCCCACCTCACCGCCGGCGGCCTCTACGCGCTGCTGGACGGCGCCTGGCGCGCGCTGCCGGGGATCGAGGAGCTGCCGATCGCCGAAACCTGGGTCGGCTTCCGCCCGGGATCGCGCGACGACGCCCCGCTGCTCGGCCCCGGCGCGCTGCCCGGGCTGGTCCTGGCGACCGGCCACCACCGCAACGGCATCCTGCTGACCCCGCTCACCGCCGCCCTGCTTGCCGAGTATCTGCTGACCGGTACACTCCCGCCGGCGATGGCGCCGTTCGCGCCGTCGCGCTTTCGCGTCAGGGACAAGACATGACCGAAACCATTCGCGTGAACGGGCAGGAGGAGACGCTGACCGCCGCCACCCTGGCCGAGCTGGTCGCCGCCCGCGGCGTGCGCCGCCCGCGCGGCGTGGCGGTGGCGGTGAACGGCGCCGTGGTCACCGCCGCGCGCTGGGCGGAACTCCGCCTGGCCCCGGGCGACCAGGTGGAAATCGTCCGCCCGTTCGGGGGCGGCTGATGGACGCGCTCGAAATCGCCGGCCAGACCCTCCCCTCCCGCCTCTTCATGGGCTCGGGCGGCTACCCCAACCAACAGGTCCTGCTCGACTCGCTGGCCGCCGCCGCGCCGGCGCTGGTGACCGTCGCCATCCGCCGCATCAGCCTGGAAGCCTATGCGGAAAGCCTGGTCGATCTGCTGGACGGCTACCCGCTGCTGCCCAACACCGCCGGCTGCATGACGGTGAAGGACGCGGTGCTGACCGCCGAACTCGGCCGCGAGGCGCTGGAAACCAGCTGGGTGAAACTGGAACTCATCGGCGACCGCGAAACCCAGTACCCGGACGTGGTGCAGCTGCTGGAAGCCACCGAAACGCTGGTCCGCAACGGCTTCACCGTGCTGCCCTACTGTAACGACGACCCGGTGACCTGCCGCAAGCTGGCCGACCTCGGCGCCGCCGCCGTCATGCCGCTCGGCTCGCCGATCGGCAGCGGCCTCGGCATCGCCAACCCGCACGCCATCGAACGTATCGTCGCCACCAGCACGGTGCCGGTGATCCTGGACGCCGGCATCGGCACCGCCTCGGACGCGGCACTGGCCATGGAACTCGGCTGCGACGGGGTGCTGCTCAACACCGCCGTCGCCCGCGCCCGCGACCCGCAACGCATGGCCGCCGCCATGCGCGCCGCCACCACCGCCGGCCGCGACGCCTACCTCGCCGGACGCATCCCGCGCCGGGCCCTGGCCGAACCATCCAGCCCGCAGTTGGGGTTGATCGGCGGGTGAGGGCGGGGGGGCGGCACGGCCGGAAGGCCAGGGGGCGCTGCCCCCTGGACCCCC
>JBMFXF010000305.1:0-3605 GCA_049964515.1 Acetobacteraceae bacterium
GGCAGGGGGAATGGCCGGCGCCGACTTGCGCGCGGGAGCGGGCCGCGGGTATAGACCGCGCGCCGCTTGGCGGCGCTGCCGTAGCTCAGTGGTAGAGCACCCCCTTGGTAAGGGGGAGGTCGAGAGTTCAATCCCCTCCGGCAGCACCAGCGCCGCGCAGCGCGCGCCACACCGCCTCGGGTGTCGCCGGCATCTCCGGGCCCGAGCCGCCCAGCGCGTCCAGCACCGCCGCCATCACCACCTGCGGCGCGATCATCGCCCCGGCCTGGCCCGAGCCTTTCACCCCGAGCGGGTTGGCGGTGCTCGGCCGCTCGAGCAGGCGCACCTCCAGCGCCGGCAGATCGGCCGCGCGCGGCAGGGCGTAGTCCATCAGGCTGCCCGACAGCAGCTGGCCGGAGGCTTGGTCATAGACGCTGCGCTCGAACAGCGCCTGGCCGATCCCCTGCGCCAGCCCGCCCTGCACCTGACCCGCGGTGACGGTGGCGTCCAGCAGCGTGCCGAAATCATCCACCGCGATGTAGCGCGCGAGGCAGAGCGCGCCGGTCTCCGGGTCCAGCTCCACCTCCGCAACATGGCAGCCGGAGGGAAAGGTGAAGCGGTCGCAGCGGTTTTCCGCCCGCGTGTCGAGCGCGCCCCGGTGCGCCGGCTCGGCGGCGATCGCCGGCAGGGTGACCGCGCGCCCGTCCGCGGCGCGGAAGGCGCCGTCGCGATAGGCGAGCGCATCCGGCGTGGTCTGCAACAGCGCCGCCGCCAGCGGGCGGGCGCGTTCCAGCAGTGTGCCGACGGCCAGCTGCATGGCGGTGGCGCCGAGATGCATGGAACGCGCCCCGCCGTGCCCGCCGCCGGTCGGCACCTGGTCGGTATCGGCCTGCACGTAGCGGAATGCGGCCTCCGGCAACCCCAGCAGCCGCGCGGCGAGGCGGGTGTAGGCGCTCTCGTGGCCCATGCCGGTGGATTGCGTGCCCACCAGCAGCGCGATCCGCCCGTCGGGGTCGAAGCGCAGCGCGGCGGCCTCGTCCGGTTGGCCGCGCGCGGTTTCGAGGTAGCAGCCCACCCCCATCCCGCGACGCCGCCCCGCCGCGGCCGCCGCCGCGCGCCGTGCGGGGAAGCCGGCGCGGTCGGCCGCGGCCTCGGCGGCGTCCAGCGTGGCGTGGAAATCGCCGCTGTCGATCTCGGTGCCGAGCGCCTTGCGATAGGGAAACCGGTCCACCAGGTTGCGCCGGCGCAGCGCGAACGGGTCGGCGCCGAGGGCGCGCGCGGCGGCCTCGACCAGCCGTTCCGTCACGTAGTTCGCCTCCGGCTTGCCGGCGCCGCGATAGGCATCGACCGGCACCGTGTTGGTGAACACGCCGTGGCTGGTCATGGCGATCGCCGGGATGGCGTAGGGCCCGCCCATGGCGGTGGCCGGCGCCAGGGTGGCGGTGCCCGGCCCGAAGCCGGCGGCCCAGGCGCCGAGATTGGCCAGGGTCTCGACCTCGAGCGCGAGGAAGCGGCCGTCGGCGTCCAGCGCCAGCCGGGCGGTGCTGCGGTTGTCGCGGCCCTGCGCGGTGGAGACGAAATCCTCCGCCCGCCCGGCGATCCATTTCAGCCGCCGGCCGAACCGCCTGGCCGCCCACAGCAGCGCGACATATTCCGGGTAGGTGGCGTTCTTGACCCCGAAGCCGCCGCCGACCTCGGGGGCCAGCACATGCACATCCGCCGCGGGCAGGGCGAAGATGGTGGCGAGCGTGTCGCGGATGGCGTGGACCGAGGCGCCGGAGAGGCTGAGGTGCAGGCGCCCGTCGGCGGCCTCGGCGATGGCCCCGCGCGGTTCCGCCGGGCAGACGATGAGGCGCGGGTTGACGAGCTCCAGCGTCACCATCCGCGCCGCGGCGGCGAAGGCAGCGGCCACCGCCTCCGGCGCGCCGGCGCGGAAGGTGAAGGCGCGATTGTCCGGCGCGGAGGCGTGCAGCCGCGGCGCGTCCGGCCGCAGCGCCGCCGCCGGGTCGGTGACCGCGGGCAGCGGATCGTAATGGATGGTGACCCGCTCGGCGGCGTCGCGCGCCTGCTCTGCGGTCGGCGCGACCGCCATCGCCACCGCCTCGCCCACATGGCGCACCACCCCGTCGGCGAGCGCCGGGCGGGGCGGGACGATCAACCCCGCCGCCGGCGGCAGGGCGGCGGTGCAGGGCAGCGGGGAAAGGCCGGCGAGATCGGCCGCGGTGACCACCGGGACGCCGGCGGCGGCGGTCTCGATGCCGAGGATGCGCGCGTGGGCGTGGGGCGAGCGGATGAACACCGCGTGCCACGCCGGGCCGGGCAGATCGTCGATGAAGCGGGCGGCGCCGGTGAGCAGGCGGGCGTCTTCCAGGCGAGGCATGAGCAGGCTCCTTCGGCGCGGCGGAGCATAGCAGAGGCCCGCTTCCGCCGCGCGCCGCGCGCGCCCATAGTCGGGGCAACCCGGACCGGAGGCCCCGCCATGAAGCTCGCCCGTTTCGAGACCACCCTGCTCTCCATCCCCGAGGACGAGCCGCTGGCCAACGCCCCCGAACGCCCCGGGGCGATGCGCCCGGTGGTGACCCTGCGGCTCGAGACCGCCGACGGTACCGAGGGCATCGGCCTGGCCTTCTACGGCGGCGCGCTGTCAGGGGCGCTGCGCGAGGCGCTGGGGGCACTCTGCGAGCGCATCCTGGGCGACGATCCGCTGCGCCCGGAGGCGATCGCGGCCAAGCTGCGCGCCGCCGCGGGGGGCTGCGAGCCGGGCGGGATCTTCACCCTCGCCGCCGCCGCGATCGACCTTGCGCTGTGGGACATCAAGGGCAAGGCGGCGGGGCTGCCGATCTGGAAGCTGCTGGGCGGGGCGCGCGAGCGGGTGCCCACCTATGCCTCGGGCGCGCTGCGCCGCGGGCTTTCGCACGACCAGGCGGCGCGCGCCGCCGCGACGTTGAAGGCGGCGGGCTTCGCCGAGATGAAGATGCAACTGGCGCTGCCCGGCCACCCGACGGTGACCGACGAGGTCACGCGCGCGCGCGTCATCCGCGAGGCGATCGGGCCGGATACCCGTCTGATGTGCGACATCAACCAGCGCTGGCGGGTGGAGCAGGCGATCGACATCGGCCATCGCATCGAGGACGTGGGGCTGTTCTGGCTGGAGGACGTGACCGCGGCGGACGATTTCGCCGGCATCGCGCGCATCAACGCCGCCCTGCCGACGCCGATCGCCGGCGGGGAGTATCTGTGGGGCGTGACCCCGCATCGCCATGCGATCGAGGCGCGGGCGGTGGATTACGTGATGGTGGATCTGGTGCGCGCCGGCGGGGTGACGCCGTGGCTGAAGATCGCCGGCATGGCCGAGGCGTTCAACCTGCCGGTGGTGAGCCACGTGATCCCGGAGTTCCACTGCCAGCTGATCGGGGCGATTCCGAACGGTCTGACGGTGGAATACATGCCGTGGATGCTGAAGCTGTTCACCGCGACCCCGCCGGTGACGGCCGGGCATATCGAGCTGCCGGAGACGCCGGGCTGGGGGCTGGCGTTCGATCCGGCGGCGCTGGCGCGGTTCCGGGTGTGAGGGGCGGCTGGAACGCGAGGGGAGGGCGGGGCAGGGGACGGGAAGACGGTCGGCT
>JBMFXF010000306.1:0-3538 GCA_049964515.1 Acetobacteraceae bacterium
GGCCGCTGGGGCACCAACTACATTTATGGGACTTGGTCGGTGCTGTGCGCGCTCAACGCCGCCGGGATTCCGCCCGAGGATCCGGCGGTGCGCCGGGCGGTGGCGTGGCTGGTCGGCGTGCAGCGCGCGGACGGCGGCTGGGGCGAGGATGAGGAGAGCTACGCCGACGCCCCGCACGGGCAATACCGGGAGAGCACGCCGAGCCAGACCGCCTGGGCGCTGCTGGGGCTGATGGCGGCCGGCGCGGCCGATCACCCGGCGGTGGCGCGCGGGATCGCGTATCTGGCCGCGACCCAGGGGGCGGACGGCAGCTGGGCCGAGACCCCCTACACGGCGGTGGGATTCCCACGCGTGTTCTACCTGCGCTACCACGGCTACCGGCGCTATTTCCCGCTGCTGGCGCTGGCCCGCTACCGCGGCTTGCAGCGGAGCAACGAAAGGCGGGTGGGGTACGGGTTCTGAGCTACGCGGCGAACCCGGCCTCGAAGAACGGCTGATAGCCGAACAGCCCGACCGAGCCGCCGGTATGCAGGAACACCACCCGTTCCTGCTTGCCGATCTCGCCGCGGCGGATGAGGTCGATCAGCCCGGCCATGCCCTTGCCGGAATAGACCGGGTCCAGCAGCACCCCTTCCAGCCGCGCCAGCAGGGTGACCGCCTCGCGCATCGCCTCGGTCGGCTGGCCGTAGCCGGGGCCGACATAGTCGCAATTGGCCATCACCGCCGCGCGCGGCACGCCGCCGCGCACGCCGGCATAGTCGGCGACCTCCTCGGCGAGGCGATGGACATTGGCCTCCTGGGTCGGGCGGGGGGCGCGCACGCCGATGCCCAGCACCGGAACATTGGCGTTGATCCCGATCATGCCGGCGACCAGCCCGGCCTGTGTGCCGGCGCTGCCGGTGGCGTGGACCACGCGGTCGATCACCAGGCCCATGGCGTCGGCCTGTTCCATCAGCTCCTGCGCGCAGGAGACGTAGCCGAGCGCGCCGACCCGGTTGGAGCCGCCGCCGGGGATCACATAGGGCTTGGCGCCGGCGGCGCGCAGGGTCTCCCCGGCGGCGACGGCGGCGGCGTTCATGTCGGTCCCGCCGGGACGGTATTCGATGCTGGCGCCGAACAGCCGGTCGAGGAACAGGTTGCCGCTGGTGAGATAGGCGGGGTCGTTGGTCTCGATCCGGTGTTCCAGCAGCACGTGGCATTTCATCCCCAGCCTTGCGGCGACGGCCGCGGTCTGGCGGACGTGGTTGGACTGCACCGCCCCCTGGGTGACGAGGGTGTCGGCGCCCTGGGCGAGCGCCTCGCCGGCCAGGAACTCAAGCTTGCGGACCTTGTTGCCGCCGCTGGCGACCACCGTGCAGTCGTCGCGCTTGATCCAGATTTCCGCCCCGCCGAGATGGCGCGAGAGGTTGCGCAGGGGTTCGAGCGGGGTCGGCGCGGGGAAGAAGCGCTGGCGGGGGAAGCGGGCGAGGTGCATCCGAAGGCTCCGGGTAGGGATGGAGGGAGTTTCATCCCATCCGGCGCATCCGGCAAGGCAGAATGCGGCGATGACAAGCGGCGGGGGGTGCCTATCTCTCCGCGGCAAGCAAGGGAGCGCAAGCAATGCAGATCCTCCGCCGTCGCGGGTGGGAAATCCCCGAGCGCCTCGTGACGCCCGAAGCGGCCGTATTGGGGCGGCGCGCGGTTTTGGCCGGCGCCGCCGCGCTGGCCGCGGGGCCGGCCGCCGCCGCGGTTTCGCCGGCCGCGGTCTCGTCCGCCGCGATCTCGATGGATCCGCCGCGCGACATGGCCTTCCGCGCCGGGCGGGCCTTGACGCCCTACAAGGTGGCGACGACCTACAACAACTACTACGAATTCAGCCTTTACAAGGATCTGTGGCGGGCGGCGCAGAAAATGACCATCGCGCCGTGGACGATCCATATTGACGGCATGGTGGAGAAGCCGCGCAGCATCGGCTTCGAGGATCTGTTGCGGCAGGTGAAGCTGGAACAGCGGGTGTACCGGCATCGCTGCGTCGAGGCCTGGGCGATGACGGTGCCCTGGACCGGGTTTCCGATGGCCGAGCTGGTGAAGCTGGCGGCGCCGCTGTCGGGGGCGAAATACGTGGTGTTCACCACGGTGGAGGAGCCGTCCGCCATGCCGGGCCTCGATTCGCCGCTGTTTCCCTGGCCCTATGTGGAGGGGGTGACGATGGCGGAGGCGATGAACGAGCTCGCCTTCGTCTCGGTGGGGCTCTACGGCAAGCCGCTGCCCAAGCAGAGCGGGGCGCCGATCCGCATCACCCTGCCGTGGAAATACGGGTTCAAATCCGGCAAGGCGTTCGTGAAGGTGAGCTTCACCGACCGTCAGCCGAAGACGTTCTGGGCGCAGATCTCGCCCAGCGAATATGGGTTCTGGGCCAATGTGAACCCGGCGGTGCCGCATCCGCGCTGGAGCCAGGCGACCGAGCGGCTGATCGGCACCGATGTGCGGGTGCCGACGCAGATTTTCAACGGTTACGGTCCGTTCGTGGCGTCCTTGTATGCGGGGATGAAAGGAGTCATGTTGTACCGGTGATCTGGAGCCGGACCTTCGCGGTGATCGCGGCGGCGCTGCTGGTAGGAGCGGTGGCGCTGGTGATGCTCGCCCCGCCCGGGCTGCCCTTGGGGGAGGCCCTGTTCCGGCTCGACCACCGGCTGCCGCTGGCGCTGCGCGGGACCTCGCCGGTGAGCGGCTTGGTCTGGCGGGCGGTGCTGCGCCCGCTGCTGGTGCGGCCGGCCTGGCTGCTGCCGGCTTCGCTGGGGATGGTGGCGGCGGGGGTCTCGCTGACGCTGGGGACCTCGGGGACCGGGCGCGGCAAGCGCCGGCGGCCGGGTTCGCCGGGGCGCTGGCTGTAGCCGTCAGGGCGGGGCGCGCAGGCCGGCCTCGGCCAGCAGCGGCAGCACCATGCGGATGAACCCGGGCAGTTCGGCGGTGTAGTTGACGAACGAGACCCCGACGCCGGCAAACCCAGCAGCGGCGATCGCGGCCAGCCCCTCGGCCACGTCGCGCGGCGTTCCGATCAGCGGGTAGCCGCCCGAACCCAGTACGAAGCGGCGCCGGTAGAGCCGATAGGCCGCCGGATCGTGAGATTCGGTATAGGTTTCCTTGTCCGCCATATAGCGGGTGACCGCTTCGGTATCGGCTTCGGCCTCGGCCACGCGGGCGAACACCGCCTCGGCTTCGTCGCGGCTGGCGCGGCAGATCACTGGGCAGAAGGTGAACATCGCCACCTCCCGCCCGGTGCGCACCGTCCGCGCGGCCATGTCGGCCACCTGCGCCGCGCCGGCGGCGGGATCAAGGATGGAGGTGAACAGCCCGTCGGCGGCCTGGGCCGCGAACGCCCGCCCGGCGTCGGAGAAGCCTGCGTTCAGCACGAATGGATAAGGCTGTTGCAGCGGGCGGGGGCGACCGAACACGCCGCGCAGGTCGAACCATTGGCCATGGAAATCGAACGGCGCGTCGGCGGTGCAGATGCGGCGGAACACCTCGAACCACTCGAGACCCTGGTCGTAGCGGCGCG
>JBMFXF010000307.1:0-3511 GCA_049964515.1 Acetobacteraceae bacterium
GCGCGCCGGCTGGCGGCGCAGGATCCGGCCGCGGCGGCGGCGTTCTGGCGCGCCACCGGCTTTGCCGCCGAGGCCGCTGCCCCGCCGGCCCGACGCGCCGCGTTCTGGCGGTTGCGGCAGGCGTTGGCGCGGACGCTGTGGGTGGCGGGAGATGTCGCCGACGCCTATGCGCTGGCCGACGATCGGACCCAGACGGCGCCGGGGGCGATCGCCTCCTCGGGGTTCCTGGCCGGGTTCATCGCGCTCGAAGGGTTGCATCAGCCGGCGCGGGCGGCGGCGCAGTTCCATCGGCTGGCCGTCTCGCGCGCGGTGATTACCCGGGCCCGGCGGCATTACTGGCTGGCGCGCGCCGCCGCCGCCGCCGGGGCCGACCCGACCGGCGAATACCGCGCCGCCGCGCGCTATCCCACCACGTTCTACGGGCAGCTGGCCGCGCGGGCGCTGGGCCTGTCGCCGGTGGCGCTGCTGCGGGCGCGGAAAGACCCGGCGTTCGACCAGGCGGCGGCGCGGGCCTTCACCGCCCGCCCGCTGGTGCGAGCCGCGTTGCTGCTGGCGGCTTGGCACCAGCCGGGCCGGGCGCGGGCGTTCCTGGTGCGGGTGGCCGCGCTCTCGCCCGAGCCGGCGACCGAGACCCTGGCCGCGCGGCTGGGGCTTGCGCTCGATATTCCCTCCGCGGCGGTGTTCATCGCCCGGCAGGCGGGGGTGGAGGGCACGCTGCTGCCGGTGGCCGGCTGGCCGGTGGCGGCCGTGCCGGCGGATGGCGCGGTGGCGCCGGCGGTGGTGCTGTCGCTGATCCGCCAGGAGAGCAGCTTCGATCCGGGGGCGGTCAGCCCCTCCGGCGCGCGCGGGCTGATGCAGCTGATGCCGGGCACGGCCGAGGAGATGGCGCGGGATCTGGGCGCGCGGGTGACGCTGGCCGCGCTGACCGCCGATCCGGCGCGCAACGTCCGACTGGGCGAGGCGTATTTCGCGCGGCTCTTGGACCGGTTCGGCGGCTCGCTGCCGCTGGCGGTGGCGGCCTATAACGCCGGCCCCTACCGGGTGACGCAGTGGCTGACGGCGAACGGCGATCCGCGCGGCCACCCGCGCTGGATGACCGACTGGATCGAGCGCATTCCCTACCCGGAGACGCGCAATTACGTGCAGCGGGTGTTGGAGGGGGTGGTGGATTACCTGGCCCGCACCAATAGCTCCGCCCCGGTGCTCATCGCGCAATGGCTGGGACCGGCGCCGGCGGGGAAGCCGCGGTGAACCCGGCGGAGCACCGTCTGTCCGCCTGGGACGGCGGGATGCTGCACGTGCTGGAATGGAACCCCGATGCGCCGGGCCGGCCGCTGCTGTGCCTGCCCGGGCTGGTCCGCACGGCGGGGGATTTCGCCCCGCTCGCCGCCGGGGCGGGGGCGGGGCGGCGCATGGTGGCGCTGGATTATGCCGGCCGCGGCGCCTCGTTCCGGCTGCCCGCGGGCGCCGATCCGGCGCGCTATGGGGCCGAGGCCTGCGTGCGCGACGTGCTGGATGTGGCGGCCGCGCTGGGGCTGCACGGGGCGGTGGTGGTGGGCACCAGCTTCGGCGGGCTGCTGGCGATGGGCATCGCCGCCGCCAGGCCCGGGTTGTTGGCCGCGGCGGTGCTGAACGACATCGGCCCCGAGGTCGGCGCCGAGGGCGCCCGCTTCGTGCGCCGCTTCGTGGCCGAGGACCCGGCGCTGCCGGATTTGCCCGCCTGTGTGGCGCATCTGCGCGCGATGCTGCCGCCGCTGGGGCTTGCCGGGGCGGCGGCGTGGGAGGCGATGGCGGCGCTGACCTACGCGCCCGGAGCGGACCGGCGGTGGCATCCGCTGTGGGATACCCGCATCGCGCGGCTGCTGGACGCGCCCACCCCGCCGCTGTGGCCGCTGTTCGGGGCGCTGGCCGGGTTGCCGCTGCTGGTGGTGCGGGGCGCGCTGAGCAACATTCTTTCCGCCGCCACGCTGGAGCGGATGGACGCGGCGCACGGGGCGATGGCAAGCGTGACCGTCCCCGGCGTGGGCCATGCGCCCACCCTGGGCGAGCCGGAGGCGGCGGCGGCGATCGCGGCGCTGCTGGCGCGGGTGGGCGGATGAACCGGCTGATCGCGGAAGGCTTCGGGCTGGGACGGGCGCCGGTGGCGCCGGGGACGGTGGCCTCGGCGGTGGCGCTGCTGCTGGGGGCGGGGTTGCTGCGGCTGCCGCCGCCGGTGCTGTGGGCGGCGATCCTGCTGGCGGGCCTGGGCGGGGTGGCGGCCATTCGCGGCGCCGGGATCACCGGGGATCCGGGCAGCGTGGTGATCGACGAGGTGGCCGGGCAGTGGGTGGCGCTGCTGGGGGTGCCGCGGCCGGCCGGCTGGGGGTGGCTGGTGGCCGCGTTCGTGCTGTTCCGGGCGTTCGATATCCTCAAGCCGGGGCCGGTGGGGTGGGCGGACCGGCGGGCAGGGTCGTGCGGGGTGATGGGGGACGATGTGATCGCGGGCGCGCTGGCGGCGCTGCTGCTGGTGCTGGCGCGGCGGGTGGGGTAGGGGGGTCAGACCGGCCGTTCCCCCTTCAGCATCACCCGGTACAGGTAGCGTTCCTGGTGCATCGGATAATCGCCGTTCGCCTTGTGCAACAGGCAGCGGTTGTCCCACATCACCAGATCGCCCGGCCGCCAGCGATGGCGGTATTCGAATGCGGGCTGGGTCGCGTGCGCGAGCAGCGCATCGAGCAGGGGCAGCGCTTCGGACTCCGCCATGCCCTCGATCGCCTCGATCCGGATCGGGTTGATATAGAGGGCGCGCCGTCCGGTTTCGGGATGGGTGCGCACGATCGGGTGCAGCACCTGGTCGGGCACAAGGGCGCGCGCGGCGTCCGGCAGGCCCATCAGCTTCCGTTCGCTGTGGCGGCTTTGATACACATGCACCGCGCGCAGGCCCTGGATGCGCGCGCGCAGCGTCGGGTCGAGCCGCTCGTAGGCCAGCGACATGTTGACGAACTGGGTGTCGCCGCCGCGGTCCGGCAGCTTCACCGCGTGCAGCACGGTGGCCTTGGGCGGTTCGGCGGCGTTGGAATGGTCGGTATGGTAGCCTTCGCCGGGGATGTAGGGGCGGCCGTCTGGGAAGCGGTCCTGGTTGGAGATGTAATGGATCTCCGGACATTCCGGCAGGGCGAAGCGCGGGTTGTGCTGGGGGAACACCTCGCCGAACATCCGCACCGCGGCGAGCATTTCCCCCGGCGAGAGCGCCTGGTCGCGCACCACCAGCACCGCGTGGTCGCGGAAGGCGGCGAGCATTGCGGCGCGGCTGGTCTCGTCCAGCTTGCGGCGGAGGTCGAGCCCGGTCACCTCGGCCCCGGTGTGGGCGGAGAGGGGGGTGATGGCGAGGGTGGCGGCGGTGCTCATGGCGGGATCTCCGATGGCTCCGGGGGGATGGCCGGGCGAGGTTAGGCGGGGGGCGGCAGCGGCGGCCAGGGCAATCGCATTTCAGAACAGTGCCAGTAAGCTATTGAGATAGCTTTCATTCCAC
>JBMFXF010000308.1:0-3491 GCA_049964515.1 Acetobacteraceae bacterium
ATAGATCAGGAAATCGAGCGGCACCGGCGGTCCCCGTTCGCAAGAGCCGGGCGTTCGACCCGCGCCCGCCAGGGCATTGGGCCTGCCAAGGCCGCCCCGCGCAACCCGACCGCAACCCGCGCGTCACTCGCCCCAGACCAGGAACAGCCCGACATCGCCCGGCTTGCCGCCGGGATAGTCCAGAATCCGCGCTTCCAGCCCGAAGCCGCCCGGCTTCAGCGTGCGCTCCCACCGGTCGTAGAGCTCGGCTGCCTCGCCGCGCAGCGTGGTCTCCCACCCTGCTTCCGCCACGCCGATCTTGCGTCCGCCGTCGCTGCAGAGGCCGGAGGGAAAGCGCAGCAGCAGAACCTCCTTCTCCCCGTGTTGGGCCACCGTGCGGGCGTGGTTGAGCAACGCCTGCCATAATTCGTCATCCAGATGCGCGCGCAACAGGTGGGTGATCTGGCGCTGACGCTCGAGCGCCGCCGCCTGGCGGGTCTGCTCGGTCGCATCCGCCCTGCCATGACGGAAGGCGTCCACCAGTCCCCGGAAGCCAGTGGCGGAGACCGCCGCCGGCGCGCCCGCCTGCGGTAGCGGCGCCGCGATGCCGCTCGGTGCCGCCAGATGCGCCGGATCGCCGACCAGGCTCATGATGAACTGGGCGAAACCGCCGCTCCGGGTCGCCGCCGCCGGCGGCGGCTGCATCCCGGCCACCACCCGCACCAGATCGGCGCGGCTCACGATCCCGACCACACGGCCGTCCTGCACCACCGGCAATCGCTTGATCGCATGGGCCCGCAGCAGGGCCGCCACCTCGGCCAGCGGCGTGTCCGGGGCCACCGTCAGCACCGGGGCGTGCATCACGTCTTCCACCGTGCGGGCGGCAGCGGCGGGGGAAACCGCCGCGCCGCCCGGCTCGGCCAGCAACGAGAGCCACCAGTCGCGCCCGGCAAGACGGTCGTCCTCGGCGCGGCCCAGCAGATCGCCCTCGCTCACCATGCCGAGCGGCGCGCCGGCGGGATCCAGCACCGGCACCGCGCTGATGCGGTGCGCCACCAGCAGCCTTGCCACCTCGCCCACTGTGGCGCCGGGGCCGACATGGACCACCTCCCGGCTCATGACATCCGCGGCGCAGCGCGGTGGCGGAGCGTCGGATGCGGTAGGGGACATCATCGCATTCTCCCTGGGGTTATCGCTTCGGTTCCCGCTCCAGGAACGGGTCCACCCGCGCCTCCGAAAGCGGCCGGTCCGCCGCCTCCCACGCCTTGCTGAGCTGGTGAAGATGCACATCCGTCCCGCCGGACTGCCGCAGCAGGTCGAGCGCGCGCGCCGCTTCCGCCTCGGTGCGCACGCCCACCCACAGCACCAGCCCCCCGCGCGCCACCTGGGCGGCAATCTGCGCGGCGTGATGGCGGGCCACGGCATAGACCAGCAGCGCACCGAGCCCGCCGCCCGCTGCGCCGGCCAGGATGGTCCCCGCGATCGCGGCGGCCAGCGCCCCGCCGGAGGCCACGATGGCGGCGGCACCGGTCAGCCCGCCCAGGTAGAACGGGGCGACCACCGCCGCCGCCGCTCCCTCCAGCCGCGAGCCATGGGAGACATAGGAAGCGCGCGGCGCCCGGGGATCGTCCTCGATCTCCCGCACCGTCTCGTAAAGCCGGCCGATGCGGTCGCGCGCCTTGTCCACCGCGCCGAGCACGGAGATCGCGGCGCGGTCGAACCCGGCGGCTTCCAGCGCGGTCACCGCGGCCTCGAGCGCGTCCGGGTCGGCGAACACGCCGACCGCCTCGCGCGATTGGTAGATCAGGGCGCCGGACTCCGGCGATGGTTCGGTTGGCATGGTGGGTGTCCTTTCATCCCTCGCCGCCGGCGCGGAGCGGGAAACGGTCGCGCATGACGCTCCGGCGGGAACCCGGGAGGAAGAAGCCGCGTTCCGCCGGCCGCGTCGTTGATCTGCGTCACCATCGTCCGCGCCGGCGGCCGAGGCGGATCAGCGGGCTCACCGATCTCCCATATAGCCCTGCAGCACGCCGATATAATCCCCGCGGGCGTCATCGGCCGGCCAGCCGGACCGCGCACGGCTCATCCGCCCGCGGAAATCGGCCACGGAGGCGAACCCGCGCGCATCGCCCCAGCGCGCCAGCCCCTCCAGCAGGGCCCGCAGATGGTCCGGTCCGTGGCGCAACAGCGCCGAGGTGCTCATCACCACGTCGGCGCCGACCAGCAGGTATTTCACCACCTCCTCGGCGGTCTCGACGCCGGTACTGGCCGCGATCGCGGCGCGGAGGGCGCCGGCGAGCGTCGATATCCACAACAGGCCGGGGCGGACCTCGGTCTTGCCGCTCAGCGACGGATGCCACCATGGACGCAGGGTCACGAGGTCGATATCGGGCTGGTAGAAGCGGTTGAACAGCACCACCCCGTCGGCTCCGGCCGCATCCAGCCGGCGGATCATCGCCCCCGGCGCGCTGAAGCCGGCGCCGAGCTTGATCGCCACCGGGATCCGCACCGCCCGCCTCACCGCGGTCAGCACATCGACATGGCGCCGCTCCACCGCGGCAGCGTCCAGCGCCGGATCGAGCGGAGGGAAATAGGTATTGAGCTCGATCGCCTGTGCGCCCGCCTGCTCGGCAAGCCGCGCATAGAAGATCCAGCCGGCATCGGTGGTGCCGTTCAGGCTGGCGATCACCGGAATGGCGAGCGCCGCCCGCGCGCGTTCGATCAGCCGCAGCTGATGCGGCGGCCCGGCGGTCGGCAGGCTGGCCCGGGGGAAGAACCCATCGGCCTCGGCAAAGCCGGCGCCGAGCGCGTCCAGCCGCTCCCGCGCCGCCGCCTCGGCCTCGATCTGCTCCTCGAACAGCGACGGCAGCACCACCGCCGCCGCCCCGGCGTCCTCCAGCCGACGCAGCCCGTCCAGCGTGCCGGTGAGCGGCGAGGCCGAGGCGATCAGCGGGTTGCGCAGCGAAAGCCCGAGATACTCCGTGGTCAGGTCCATCGCGGCCTCACTCTGGCGCCGGCACGGGGGGATGGAAGCGCTCCGGCCGCCAGCCGGCCATCTCCTCGTAGCTGCGATATTTCTCCCGGATCGCCACCTCGGCGGCGGCCAGCAACTGCGCCGCTTCCTCGGGCCGGGTCTGTGCCAGCGCGCGATAGCGGATCTCGTTGTAGGCGTAGTCGCGGAACGGGATGGTGGGGCGCGGCGAGTCCAGCCGGAACGGGTTCTCCCCCGCCGCGCGCATCGCCGGGTTGTAGCGGAACAGCGGCCAGTAGCCGGAGGCGGCGGCCAGATCCTGCTGGCGCAGCCCATGGCGCAGGTCGTAACCGTGCGCAATGCAGTGCGAATACGCAAGGATCAGCGACGGGCCCGGATAGGCCTCGGCTTCCCGGAACGCGAGCAGGGTCTGCTGCGGATTGGCGCCCATCGCCACCTGCGCCACATAGACATTGCCATAGGCGATCGCCTGCAACGCCAGATCCTTGCGCGCGGTGCGCTTGCCGGCGGCGGCGAATTT
>JBMFXF010000309.1:0-3490 GCA_049964515.1 Acetobacteraceae bacterium
CGGCGCTCCGCCCGAGAAGAAGGCCAACCCCGAGAATGTGGTGGACGGCCAGTTCTCGGGACCGTTCGTGCTGGCATCCGCGCTGGCCACCGGGGCGATGGGCTGGGACAGCTACGCCGGGCTGCGCGATGCCAAGGTGCGCGCGCTGCTGCCCCGTATCGCCTGCGCCTTCGACCCCGAGATCGAAGCCGAATTCCCGGCCAATATGTCGGGCAAGGTCACGCTGCGGGCGCGCGGCCAGAGCTTCACCCGCAAGGTGGTGGTGCCGAAGGGCGAGCCGGCGAATTTCCTCACCGAGGCCGAGCTGCGCGCCAAGTTCCATGGCCTGGCCGATGCGGTGCTGGGCGCCGACCGGGCGGCGCGGCTGGCCGACGCGGTGCTTGGGATCGCGCAGGCGCCGGACGTGGCGGCGGTGATGCGCTTCGCCACCCCGGCCACCGGCACCGCGCGCCTGGCAGGGTAGCCGCTCGGCGCGCAGACCACCGGGGGGCTCGACGACGCTCCCCGGGCCCCGTCGCGCCTGGCTCTGGGCGGGCTCTCCCGCCACCGCGCAGGGTCTATGAACGCAACCGAGGAACCGCCCGAGGGACACCCCACGATGCCTGTCTTCACCGAAGCCCGTCTGCGCGCCGCCACCGCCCTGATCGTCCGCCACATGGGGAGCGACGCGGCCGAGACCGAGCTGGTCGCCGACCACTTGGTCCGCGCCAACCTAGCCGGCCATGACAGCCATGGCGTCGGGATGCTCCCCGCCTATGTCCGGCTGCTGCAGGACGGATTGCTGGTGCCCAACCAGACGCCGGAGACGGTGCTCGATTTCGGCGCCCTGCTGGTGCTGGACGCCCGCCGCGGCTACGGGCAGCACATGGCGCATGAAGCCGTCCGCCGCGCCATCGAGCGTGCGCGCGTGACCGGCGCCTGCGTGCTGGGGATGCGTAACTCCGCGCATATCGGCCGGGTTGGCACCTACGGGGAACAGGCGGTGGCCGCCGGCATGGCGTTCATCGGCTATGTGAACGTCGCCGATCATCACGACATCGCCGCCCCCTGGGGTTGCGCGGAGCCACGGCTGGGTACCAACCCGTTCGTCACCGCCGTCCCCGGCGCGGAAGGGCCGGTGCTGCTGGATATGGCCACCACCACCATCGCCGCCGGCAAGGCCCGGGTGGCGCGCAACAAGGGCGTGCCGGTTCCCGACGGCTGCCTGCTGGACGCCGAGGGTCACCCTACCAACGACCCGGTTCCCTTTATCGACGAGCATATCGGCGCGCTGACCGCCTTCGGCCGGCACAAGGGATCCGGTCTCGCGGTGATGTGCGAGATCATGGCCGGGGCGGTCGCGGGCGGTCAGCGCGCCGGCGAGCCGAACAAGGGCGGTATCCTCAATTCGATGTTCGCGGTGGTGGTCGATCTCGCCCGGTTCGGCGGCGACGTCCGCGCCGGGGTGGAGGCCACCAAGGCGCATATCCGCTCCTCCCGCCTGGCCCCCGGCTTCGAGGCGATCCTGCTGCCGGGCGAGCCCGAGCGCCGGTCGGCGGCGACCCGCCGCGCCGAGGGGATCCCGATCGACGACCGCAGCTGGGCGCAGATCGTGGAAGCCGCCGGCAAGCTCGGTATTCCCGCGACCGCGCTGGAACAGGCCAACCAGTAACCCGGGATGGAAGACCCTGCCGCCGCCGCCGAACGCCTGCGCCTCGCCGCCGAGAGCAGCGGCGACCCGGCGCAGGCGGAGGCGGCGATCGCCCTGCTGCGCGCTGTCCCGCGCGCCCGGCAGGCGACGGTGGCGCTGCCGCTTTCGGCCGCGCTGCGCACGCTGGGCGCGCTGACGGACGATCTCGACGCGCTGGATGCCGCGGTGGTGCTGGCGCGGGAGGCGAGTCCCGGTCCCGCCGCCCAGGCGGCGTTGGGCGCGGCGCTGGCGGTGCTGGGCGAACGCACCGGCGATGTCGAGGCGCTGGGCGCGGCGCTGGAGACCTATGAGACCGCCGCCTTCCCCGACCCGCTGTTCCAGACCCGGATGCGGCGCAACCAGGGCGCGGTGCTGACCTTGCTGGGGAAGGCGATGAACGAGCGCGGCCTGCTGATCGAGGCCGCCGGCGCGTTGCGCGAGGCGCGGGCGCGCTTTGCCGCCCTCGGCGCGGCCGAGGATGCCGCCCTGGCGGCGGAAAATCTCTGCCACACGCTGCGCCTGCTGGGCGAGCCGGGCGATGACAAGGCGCTGCTGGCCGAGGCGGTGAGCGCCGGCCGCGCCGCGCTGGAGCATGTCCCCCCGGGCCGCCGCCGCGCCAGCGCCGAGACCAATCTGGCCAACGCGCTGCTCGCCCTCGGTCCCGCCCATCATGCCGAGGCGATGACGCTGTATCGGGCCGCGCTGGCCCGGCTGACCGGCCCCGCGGACGGGCAGCGCCGCGCGGCGGCGCGGCATAATCTGCTGCGCGCGGAGCGGATCGGGCGAGAACGGCCTCCGGTTTGACGGTTGCGGAGAAACCGTTCACCCTTCGCGGGCTTGCGGAGGAAGGCCGATGTTCGATCAGGATCGTTTCGTCGCGGAATGCAAAACCGCCGTCGCCGAGGGTCTTCCGGTGGTACGGGAGCTGGTGGCGCGCGCGGTCGCCGATCCCGGCTCGGTGCTGGCCGGGCTGGGCGAACCCACCCGCGCCGGCATCTACCCGCTGTTCCGCGACGAGAAACTCACGATCCTCAACCTGGTCTGGGGACCCTCGATGTCGCTCATGCCGCATGACCATCGCATGTGGGCGGTGATCGGCATCTACACCGGGCGGGAGGACAATATCTTCTGGCGCCGCCGTCCGGATGGGCGGGTGGAGGCGGCGGGCGCGCGGTCATGCTCGGCGGGCGATACCCTGCCGATGGGTCCCGACATCGTCCATTCGGTGCTCAATCCGATCCCGCGGCTGACCGGGGCGCTGCATGTCTATGGGGGCGATTTCTTCAAGCAGGAGCGCAGCGAATGGGATCCGGAGACGCTGACCGAACGGCCGTATGACACGGAAAAGGCGCGGCGGTTGTTCGAGGAGTCGAACAGGGGGATGGGGTGAAGGGGCGTTCCTCGCGAACGATCCCACCCGCTTGACCGGGGAAGCCGGAGTGCCCACCTTGAGGGCGTCCGCATTGTTCGCCACCGGTGTCCGCTCGATGACGACCGATCTCGCCACCCAGGTGATCGCCACCTTGCGGGCACACGCGGAAGAGCTGCGCGCGGCCGGCGTCCGCCACCTTTCGCTGTTCGGCTCGGCAGCCCGCGACCAAGCCACCGCGGACAGCGATATCGACCTTGTGGCCGAGCTGGACCCGAACGCGCGGGTCGGACTGTTTGCCCTCGGCGCCCTGGAACATCGCTTGGCCGTGCTGATCGGGCGCGAGGTGGACCTGCTGGCCGAGCCGGTGGAGGCCCCGCGATTGCGGCGCGCCATCGAACGCGATCGCCGCCATGCCTTCTGAACGCGATCCGGCCGACAGCCTCACCGAT
>JBMFXF010000310.1:0-3445 GCA_049964515.1 Acetobacteraceae bacterium
GAGCTTGTTCACCGGTTCGTCCCCGCTCGCCGGCCAGACCAGCCGCATGTCGATCGCGGCATGGCGCCCGTCCGTGATGACGGAAAGCAGGATGTCGTCGCCCTTCTGCACCCGGCCGGTGCGGGCCTCGATCGCCTCGATCCGCCGCGCGAGGTGCCGCTGATAGTCCTTGAAGGCCGGGCTCGCCTCCGCCGTGACCAGCTGGCGCTGGCCGGTGCGGATGCGGGGCAGGGTGAGGTAGCCGCGCAGGTCGGTCTTCTGCACCACGTCCGCGACCGAGCGGAACATCATCATCAGGTCGGCGACGTTGATGAACGCGGCGAAGCGGGTCACCGGCTTGTAGGTGCCGCTCGGCTGCAACTCCAGTTCGGTGCTGGTGTCGCCGAAGGCCGACGCCCAGGCGTCGAACTCATGCACGCCCCGCTCCCGCAGCGCTTCCGGCGCCTGGAACCGCAGCAAGGTGTACATCTCGCCCAGCGTGTTGGTGATCGGCGTCCCCGAGGCCTGGATCAGCGCGCGGCCGGGCCGCTTGCGGTCGAGGTAGCGCGTCTTGACGAACAGGTCCCAGGCCCGCTGCGAACCGTCGGGATCGACCCCCTTCAGGTTCGCCTGGTTGGTGGCGAAGCTGAGCTTCCGGAACTCCTGCGCCTCGTCGACGATGATCTGGTCGATGCCGATTTCCTCCAAGGTCACCATGTCGTCGCGGCGTCCCTGGAGCGCCGCCAGCTTCTCGGCCAGTTTTTCTTTCATGTTCTCCAGGCGCTTGCGGGTGATGCGGTCGTCGCCATTGGGGCCGAGAGCGATGGCCTCGCACGCGGAAATCTGCTCCGCGATCATCTCGCGCTCGAAGTCGGCGGGCACCGGGATGAAGCGGAACGCCGCGTGGGTGATGATCACCGCGTCCCAGTTCGCCGTCGCCGCGCGCGCCAGGAAGCGGGACCGCTTCGCCTTCACGAAGTTGGTCTCGTCGGCGACCAGGATGCGGGCGGTCGGATAGAGCAGCAGGAACTCGCGCGACACCTGCGCCAGGCAGTGCCCGGGCACCACCAGCATGGCCTTGCCGATCAGGCCGAGCCGCTTCTGCTCCATGATGGCGCCGGCGATGGCGTAGGATTTGCCGGCGCCGACCGAGTGGGCGATGTAGGTCGAGCCGGCGGCGATGATACGCCAGATCACCCGCTTCTGGTGCTCATAGAGCCGGATGATGCCGCTGGCGCCGGGCAGCGTCAGGTGCCGCCCGTCGAAGCGGCGCGGCACCAGGTTGTTGAAGCGGTCGTTGTAGAGCCGCGCCAGCCGATCGGTGCGGTCGGGATCGGTCCAGACCCAGTCGCTGAAGGCGGCCTTGATCCTGGCCAACTTCTCCTTGGCGGCCTCGGTTGCCTCGCTGTTGAGGATGCGCTTCTCCACCCCGTCCTCGACCACGGTGTCGAAGATCTGCGGTGTCGCGCTGTTCAGCGCATCATGCAGCAGCCAGCCGGCGTTGCGCCGCGTGGTGCCCCATTCGGAGGTGCCGGCGGCGGTCCAGGCGAATGGCGTGGCGTCCACCGACCAGGCGGCGATCTCGACGGTGTGCCGCACCGTCGTCGCGGTGCCCATCACCTCGGCCGCGAACGCCTCGATGTCCGCCACGGGAATCCACGGTGCGCCGAGCCGCGCGGTGATGTCCGAGGGCCGCAGGTCCTCGGGCTGCACCCGCCGCAAGGCAGCGACGTTTCGCGCATACTGCGGGTCGCGTTCCGCCGCCGCCTCGGCGGTCGCCAGCTTGGTGCGGACGGACCCCGACAGGTAGGCGTCGTCCGTCTCCCAGGCCTCCGTCTCCGGATTGCGGAACACGGCCTCGCCGAGCTGCGCGAGGGCGGTTTCGGGATCCCGGTCCAGCAGCTCGGCCAGATGGTCGAGATCGACGCGGCCGGTCTCGTTGAGGGTGACGGCGAGCGCGTCGGCTGCGGTCGCGATCAGCGGCGGCGCCGGCGGCGCGATCACCCGCTCGCGAAAGATCGGCCCCATGCGCGCGATGCCGCTTTCGAGGTCGTAGTCCTCGATGCTGGCGACCAGCCAGCAATCTGGATCGTCGGCGAAGGGCGCCAGATTGGGACGGCGATGGGTTTCCCGCTCCTCGCCGTTGTCCGGGTCGGTCGTGACCGAAACGACAGTGCGGTTGATCGGGCCGAAGCCGCGGACGAAGGTGCTATAGGCGATGCGCAGCCGGATTTGCGCCTCGGCCCAGGGCTGGTCGGCCGCCTGGGCGCGCAGCACCTCTCGCACCGCGTCGCGGATCGGCACCAGGCCGCGGATGACCTTCGCGTCGCGGGCCAGGATGCCGTTGGTGCCCTTGCCCGCCTTGATCGCCATGGCGCGGGCTTCGCCGTCCACGACCTGCATCAGCCGGCCGTCCTGGCCGAGGAGGTAGGACCCTTCCTTGCCCCTGGCGCCGTCGGCGGCGGTGCCGACGCGCCGTGCGGTTTCCGGATCAAGGTCACCGTCGGCCGCGGACTCTGCTGCCGCGACGAAGATGCCGGCGGGCAAGCGATCGAGTGCCGTGGTCAGCAAGACCTCAAGGGTCGTGCCGTCCTGGCGCGGGCGGCAGGTATAGGTCGGGGCAAGGCCGTAGATGCCGCGCCGCAGCGCGTGATCGCCCAGCATCATCTCCGGATGCTCGGCGAAGTAGCGGTTCACCTGGATGCCGGGCGAGCCGGCCTCGTCTCCGTCATCATCGGCCGCTGCCTCGACCTGGGCGAGGTTGATCCAGGGCGCGCCCGCCGGGGACTGGCCGGATCCTCGGCGCTGAAACACCAGCACGTCGATCACCACGTCGGTGCCCGCGCTGGCGCGCAGGCTGCCCTCGGGCAGGCGCACCGCGCCCACCAGGTCGGCCATGGCGGCGATGTGCTCCCGTGCCCCGGTGCCGACCTTGTCCATCGTGCCGGTGCTGGTGACGAACAGCGCGAGGCCGCCGGGGCGCAGCCGCGCGATCGAGCGGGCGATGAAGTAGTCGTGGAGCCGGAGCCCGAGCGATCGGGTGGCGGGATCAGCCCGCACCACGCGGTCGGAGAACGGCGGGTTGCCGATCACGAGGTCGAAGCGTCCGGCCACGGTGCTGCGGGTGTAGTCCTCGCACCGCACCCGCGCCGCGGGATGCACGAGGCGCGCGATGCGGGCGGTGACCAGGTCGTATTCGATGCCGGTAAGCTGGCAGGCCTCGCGCAGCGCGGCCGGCAGCAGGGCGAAGAACAGGCCGGTGCCCATGCCGGGTTCCAGGACCCGCCCGCCGGTGAACCCCAGCCGCTGCGCGGCGCGCCACAGCGCGCGGATGATCGTCTCCGGCGTGTAGTGAGCATACTGGGTGGCGCGTTGCAGGGCGGCGTATTCCTCCGCCGTGACGGCGGCTTCGAGGGCGCCACCGATCTCCTGCCACCCGGGGCGGAACGCATCCTCGCCCGGACGG
>JBMFXF010000311.1:0-3444 GCA_049964515.1 Acetobacteraceae bacterium
GCTGGCTATCCGCACGGCTTCACCATCGGCCTCGATTGCCCCGACGACCGCTATGTGATGGACGCGCAGATCTGCACCGCGGTCGCCTCGATGCTCGGGCGCATCGGGGTGAAGGTCAATCTGGACGCCCAGACCAAGGCCAAGTTCTTCGCCAAGATCCTGCCGCCGAAATACGATACCGATTTCTATCTGCTGGGGTGGACGCCTTCCACCTATGATGCCGAGAACGTGCTCTACACCCTGCTCGGCACCCGCAACGGACAGCGCGGGGCGGTGAATGTCGGCGGGTATTCCAACCCGAAGCTCGACGCGCTGATCGCCGATATCGGCACCCAGACCAACCAGGCGAAGCGCGACGCCGAGATCGATCAGGCGGCCCGGATCATCCAGCACGATATCCCGGTCATTCCGCTGCACCAGCAGGTGATCGTCTGGGGCGTGCGGGACGGCTACCATGTCGTGCAGCCGGCCGATAACTCCTTCCCGTTCCGCTATTTCCGGATGCCGAAGGGGAGCTGATCGCGGGGTTGCAAAGCGGCATTTCCAGGTCCAATTTCAACCGGGGCGAGCCCCGCCCCGGTTGAAGGAGGACCCGGAGATGCCGCGACCCGCGTTGCTTACGGAAACCACCGACCGGCTGCACGCCATCCTCGGCCCGGACCTGGCCGGGCTGCACGTATCCCGGGTGGTGGTGGGGCTGTTCTTCACCGGGGTGATGCTGTCCGACGGCGCGACCGGTGCCGCGGCCACGCCGCTGCGTGCGTTGCGGGAGGCGGTGTGCTGCCCGAGCTCGGCCGAGGCGATGCCCTTGCCCGGCAAGCTCGTCGGCCGACCGGCCGGGGATCTGCTGCGCCATCTCGATTCGCCGGACCCGATCCGCCGCGTGGTCGGGGTGGCGACGATGAACGCGCTCGCCGCCGCCGCCTGGGCGCGCCGGCCCAGCCCCGAGGTCACGCTGGAACCCGGGGTGGACGCCTATGACGCGGCGCGGATCCGGCCCGGCGAGCGGGTGGTGGTGGTTGGCGCCTTCGTGCCGTTCCTGAAGGCGCTGAAGGCCGCCGGCCAGGACTGGACGGTGCTGGAACAGGACCAGGCGACCCTGAAGCCGGACGAGCGCGCGCATTTCCGCCCCGCCGACGAGGCCGCCGCGGTGCTGCCCGGTGCGGATGTGGTGCTGATCACCGGCACCACCCTGCTCAACGATACGCTGGCCGGGCTGCTGGGGCTGGTTCGGCCCGGCGCGCGCGTGGTGGTGGTGGGGCCCACGGTGGGGCTGCTGCCGGATGTGCTGCTGGCGCGCGGGGCGGATATTCTGGGCAGCATCCGGGTGACCGACCCGGCCCGGTTCCTGGACTGCCTGGCCGAGGGCGGCTCGGGTTATCATTTCTTCGGCCGGTCGGCGGAGAAGCTGGTGCTGCGCCGGCGCCCGGAGGTGGCGCGGGCGGCGTAACCGGCTTCATCGAAGCTTCATCGCGGCGCAACGGCGCTGCCACGGCCGCGGGCTACACCCTGCCTGTTCGGGACAGACAGGAGACCAGCGATGCCCGCCGACAGTTTTGCCGCGCTCGATGAGCAGCGGTTCAAGCGTTTTCATTGGCTCACCTTGTTCACCACCGGCATGGGGGTGTTCACCGACGGCTACGATCTCGCCTCCATCGCCATCGTGCTGCCGCTGGTGCTGGCGAGTTTCGGGGTGAGCAAGCTGACCGGGCTGGAAAGCGGGTCACTGGCCGGCTCGGCGCTGGTCGGCGCGGCGGTGGGGGCGCTGATCTTCGGGCCGCTGGCGCAGCGGGGGCGCAAGAAGTTCTACGGCCTCGACGTGCTGCTGATGGCCATCATGTCGTTCGCCCAGGTGTTCGCACCCAGCCTGTGGGCGCTGATCGGCATCCGCTTCATTCTGGGGATTGGCATCGGCGCGGACTATGTGCTTTCGCCGACCATCATGGCCGAGCACGCCAACCGGCGCGATCGCGGCAAGAAGATCGCGCTGGGCTTCGGGGTGATGTGGCAGGCGGGTGCGCTGGCGGCGGCGCTGATGTCGCTGCTGCTGCTGGGGCTCGGCGTGTCGCCCGATCTGCGCTGGCGGATCGTGCTGGCGTTCGGCGCGGTGCCGGCGCTGTCGGTGCTGTATCTGCGGCGCATGATGCCGGAGACCGCGCGCTTCCTGGCCCGGCTGGCCGGAGATCCGGACGCGGCGGTGGCGGTGATCGCCGAGATTTCCGGCGAACGCCCCACCGCCCCGCCGCCGCGCGACCGGCGCAGCCTGGGCGAGGTGTTCGCCGCCCATGCCGGGCCGATCTTCGGCGCGGCGTTGATCTGGATGCTGTTCGACATCGTGATCTACTCCGGCATCCTGTTCGGTCCGTCGCTGATCGCCAAGGGGCTGGGCATGAGCGCGGGCGTGTTCGGGCTGCTGGTGCCGGTGCTGTTCATTCTTCCGGCGGCGGTGGCGGGTGCGTTGCTGGTGGACCGAGTTGGGCGCAAACCTCTGACGATGCTGGGGTTTGCGGGATCGGCGGTGTCGCTGGGCCTGTTCGCTTGGTTCCACGACGCGGCGATGGCCGCGCCGGTGTTCGGGTTCGCGTTGTTCGGACTCTACAACGTGATGATCGTGGTGGGGCCCGGCACCGTGGCCGGCGCCGGGTTGCTGGGGGTGGAGGTGAGCCCGACCCGGGTGCGCTCCATCGGCCAGGCGGTGACGGTGGTGGGCGGGCGCATCGGCGCGTCCACCAGCGCGTTCCTGTTCCCCGTGCTGTTCGGCGTGATCGGCGAGCAGGGGGTGATATGGTTGCTGGCGGCGACTTCGGTGGTGGGCGCGATCGTGACCATGGCGGTGATCCCGGAGACGGCGCGCCGGTCGCTGGAAGCGATCAACGCGGATGGGGATGGCGCGCTGGCGGCGGTGGGTGCCGCGGAGTGAGGTGCGGGGGTCGGGTGGGCGCTGACATGCGATTGCGCTGACGCCTCTATTTGAGGTCGTCAACGTGCCAGCCTGCGAAGGGGCCGGGGCCACATCGCAGGCTGGTACGTTGCAGCCCTGGCGAATCACGATTTGCCCCGGCTGCCCAGCCCTGCCTGGCCATGCCGAGGCAGCGGAGCACCCGGGCGATCCGACGATCGGTTCCGCGCATCCGGGATGCCGCCATTGTCGGGATGGGCCGGGCCCATGACCCAGGTGCATAACTCCCGACATGCGTGTTCGACGTACCGATGTGCGGCGTCTCGGCCAGGACCACGCCGGCCGCGTCATTCCTCGAAAGACCGAGGAGGCTCGACCGGTCCGGGGGGATGGATCGGGCTGTCCATAAGGCCGATGGACAGTATTCAGGCTCTTCCTGTTCGCATTGCATGTGTTTCCAGGGATTTGCGCCTATAATAAAGGCAATTGCACGTCTTTTGTTTATATCCTGGGAGAGCGGCCACGAAAGTAGCGCTCGGGTCTCG
>JBMFXF010000312.1:0-3429 GCA_049964515.1 Acetobacteraceae bacterium
TCCTGGCGCCGCGGCGAGGGCGATCGCTTCCTGACCTATGAGGAGCTGGCCGAGACCCTGGTTCCCTATGCCGCAGGGCTCGGCTTCACCCATCTCGAACTCATGCCGGTGAGCGAACATCCGCTCGACGCCTCCTGGGGCTATCAGCCGATCGGCCTGTTCGCCCCGACCAGCCGGTTCGGTGACCCGGCCGGCTTCGCCCGTCTGGTCGATCGCGCCCATCAGGCCGGGCTGGGCGTGATCCTCGACTGGGTGCCGGCGCATTTCCCCACTGACGTCCACGGCCTGGCCCGTTTCGACGGCGCGGCGCTCTATGAGCACGCCGACCCACGCCGCGGCTTTCAGGCCGACTGGAACACCGCGGTCTATGATTTCGGTCGCCGCGAGGTGGCCAACGTGCTGCTGGCCAGCGCGCTCTACTGGCTCGACCGGTTCCATATCGACGGGCTGCGGGTCGATGCCGTCGCCTCGATGCTGTATCTGGATTATTCCCGCGGCCCGGGGCAATGGCTGCCCAATCCCGACGGCTCCAACGACAACCGCGACGCAGTCGCGTTCCTGCGCCACGCCAACGAACAGATCTACGCGCTGCACCCGGCCGCGATGACCATCGCCGAGGAATCCACCGCCTGGGCCGGCGTCTCCCGCCTCACCGACAGCGGCGGTCTCGGCTTCGGTTTCAAGTGGAACATGGGCTGGATGCACGACACGCTGGCCTATCTCGGCACCGATTCGGTGCATCGGCGCTGGCATCACGAGCGGCTGACCTTCGGCCTGCTCTATGCATGGTCTGAAAATTTCGTGCTGCCGCTGTCGCATGACGAGGTTGTCCATGGCAAAAACTCGTTGCTCGGCCGCATCCCCGGCGATGACTGGCAGCGCTTTGCCACGCTGCGCGCCTATTACGGATTCATGTGGGGCTATCCGGGCAAGAAGCTGCTGTTCATGGGGGGGGAGTTCGCGCAGCGCGGGGAGTGGAACCACGACCGCAGCCTGGACTGGCATCTCTGCGCCGAGCCGGCGCATCGGGCGGTGCAGGCGCTGATCGGGGCGCTCAACCGGCTCTATCGCGCCTTTCCCGCGCTGCACGCGCGTGATTGCGAGCCCGAGGGCTTCCGCTGGATCGAACCCGACGACCGCGCCGCCTCGGTCTATGCCTGGCTGCGCCTGGCGCCCGATGCCGCGCCGGTCGCCGTGATCTGCAACTTCACTCCGGTGCCGCGGGCGGACTACCGGATCGGGCTGCCGCACGCGGGACGGTGGCGGGAGGTTCTCAATACCGATGCCGGCTGCTTTGGCGGAGGCAATCTCGGCAACCAGGGCGCCGTGCTCGCCACCCCGGCGCCGCACCGGGATTTCCCGGCCTCGGCACAGCTGCTGATCCCGCCGCTCGCCACCCTCTGGCTGGCGTACGAGCCGGCATGAGCTCGACCAGGGTGGCACCCGGGCAGCCGGAGCCGCTCGGCGTCACCGCCGACGGGCAGGGGCTCAACGTGGCGGTGTTCTCGGCCCATGCCGAGGCGATCCTGTTCTGCCGCTTCGATGCCGCCGGAGCGGAGGAACTGGACCGGATCGCGCTTCCCTGCCGCAGCGGGGACGTGTTTCACGGCTACCTGCCGGGGCTCGGTCCCGGCACCCGCTACGGGCTGCGCGCCATCGGCCCGCAGGATCCCGCGCGCGGACATCGGTTCGACCCGTCCAAGCTGCTGTGCGATCCGTTCGCTACCCGCTTCGACCGTCCGTTCCGGCTGCATCCGGCGCTGTTTCCGACCAGCACCGAGGACAGCGGCGCAGTGCTGCCCAAGGCGATCGTCGAGCCGGCGGTGATGCTGCCGCCGCGGCCGGATTTTCGTTGGGCGGGGCAGGTGATCTACGAGATCAACGTGGATGGTTTTACACGCCGCCACCCGGCGATCCCGCCCGCATTACGTGGCACCTTCGCCGGGCTCGGCCATCCTGCGGCGGTGGCCTACCTGCGGCGGCTCGGCGTCACCGCGGTGGAATTGATGCCACCGACGCCGCGGATCGAGGCACCGCATCTGCCGCCGCTGGGGCTTTCCGATGCCTGGGGCTACAATCCGGCTGCGTTCTGCGCGCCGGACCCCCGCCTCGCCCCAGGCGGATTTGCCGAGGTGCGGTCCGCGGTGGCGGCGTTGCAGGCAGCCGGCATTGCCGTGCTGGTGGATATCGTGCTGAACCACACCGGGGAGTATGACCCGGAAGGGCCGGTGCTGTCGCTGCGCGGGCTCGACAACGTCAGCTACTACCGGCTGGATCCTGCCGATCCGTCGCGCTACCGCGACGATACCGGATGTCGCAACACGCTCGCGCTCGATCGGCCGCCCGGGGTGCGGCTGGCGATGGAGGCGCTGCGGAGCTGGGTGCTGCGCGGCGGGATCGACGGATTCCGGTTTGACCTGGCTACAGTCCTGGGACGGCGCACGGACGGGTTCGACCCGGGGGCGCCGTTGCTGAGCGCGATCGAGCAGGACCCGGTGCTGCGCGGCCGGGCCCGCATCGCCGAGCCGTGGGACCTCGGCCCGGGCGGTTACCGGCTGGGCGAGTTCCCCACCGCTTGGGGGGAGTGGAACGATCGCTTCCGCGACACGCTGCGCCGGTTCTGGCGCGGCGATCCCGGCCAACTCGGCGCATTGGCGACCCGGCTTGCCGGCTCCGCCGATCTGTTCGCGCCCCGGCACCGGCCGCTGAGCCGTTCGGTGAATTTCGTCGCCGCGCATGACGGCTTCACCCTGGCCGACCTGGTTTCCTACGCGTGCAAGCACAATGCCGCGAACGGCGAGGGCGGACGTGATGGCACCGATACGAACTGGTCGTGGAACCACGGCACCGAGGGGCCGAGCGAGGAGCCGGCGGTACGCGTGGCCCGCGCCGGCGATGTGCGCGCGCTGCTGGCCTGCCTGCTGCTGGCGCGCGGCACGCCGCTGCTGGGCATGGGCGACGAATGCGGGCGCAGTCAGGGAGGCAACAACAACGCCTACGCGCAGGACAACGCCGTGTCCTGGTTCGACTGGGAGGAGATGGACCGCGCGCTGCTGCGCTTCACCGCCCGGCTGGTGCGGCTGCGGTCCCGTTGCCGGCTGTCGCAGGGCGAAGCGCCATTGCGCGGCGCGCCCGCCGCCCCCGGCCAGCCGCCGGACGTGGTCTGGCGGACACCGGAAGGCGCGCCGATGCAGGTGGCGGATTGGCAGGACCCGGAGCGGCGCACCCTGGTCGCGGCGCTGTTCGCTCCGGCCGAGGTGGGCGCGCTGGCGCAGCGCGCGGTGCTGGTGGTGCATGGGGATGCCGCCCCGGTCCGGGTGCGGCTGCCGGAGCCGGCGGCGGGGGCAAGCTGGCGCGTGGTGCTGGACAGCGCGGCGCCGCGGCGGCGGGAGCATTGCGTGGCGTGGGTGGCGGTGGCCGGCCGGTCGG
>JBMFXF010000313.1:0-3346 GCA_049964515.1 Acetobacteraceae bacterium
GGAGGGTTCGGGCAACGGCGGCACGAGGTCCATGGGCGGGCTGTAGCAGAGCCGGCGGGACGCGCCGAGGGCGGTGGTCAGCGCCGCAGCACCAGCCCTGCCGCGCCCAGCATCAGGCTCATGCCGGCGACATCGGCCAGCCCCACATGCTCGCCGAACAGCGCCATCGCCGCCAGCACCCCCACCACCGGGGAGACGAAGGCATAGGTGCCGGTCCGGCTCGCGCCCCAGTCGCGCACCAGCAGCCAGTAGATCATGGTCGCTCCCAGCGAGCCGGGCAGCAGCAGATAGAGCCACGCCCCGAAGGCCGGCCAGCCCCAGGCCAGCCCGGTGGCCGCCGTCCAGGACCCCGGCTCGAACGCCAGCGACCCGGCCAGCAGCAGCCCGCCGCCCAGCAGGTTGGTCAGCGCCGCCACGTCGGCGGCCGGGATGGTGCGCATCATCGGCCGCGCCAGGATCGACCCGGCCGAGTAGCAGAGGGTGCCGATGATGACCCCGCCGGCGCCCGCGACCTCCGGCCAGCCCAGCCGGCCGGCCAGCGCCTTGGGACCGAACAGCATCAGGATACCGGCAACCCCCAGCGCCAGCGCCCAACCCTGCCGGGCGGAGAAGCGCTCCTGCCCCGCCATCACCCCGAACCCCAGCAGGGAAATCGGCGTCAGCGCCGAGGAGATGACGGTGGCGAGCCCGGCCGGCACGTAGCGCAGCCCGTAGAGCTGGATCACCTGGTTGCAGGAGATCAGCAGCACCGAGGCCACCAGCAGGCGGGGGAACAGCCGGCGCGGGATGCCGATGTGATGGCCCTGCGCGCGCCGCCAGGCCAACAGCGCGAGTCCCGCCACCACCCAGCGGGTGCCGGCGAACAGCCCCGGCGGCACGGTGGCGATGCCGATCTTCATCGCCAGCCAGGTGGTGCCCCAGACGAAGCACAGCACCGCGAACATCGCCCGCTGGCGGGCCAGCCGGGGAATCGCGAGCGGGGTGTCGAGCGCCAGCGAGGCGGATTCCGGCGCGGCGGGGAAGGCCGGAGCCTTGCGCATCATCATATCGGGGCAGGATCGCTTGTGACGGAGCTTATTACCCACCCGCATGGTGGCGAAGGAAAGGCAATTCCGGGGGCCGGCCTTGCGCGTCGCGCCGGGCGGGTCTGTCGGGAACGCGCGCGCCGTGGCAGAAATGCCGCATGACCGATGCCAAGCTGGACTGCCTGCGCTGCCCAAGCCTGTGCTGCCGGCAGGCGGGGTATGTCGAAGTCTCGCGCGCCGACATCCGCCGGCTGGCCAAGTTCCTCGGCCTCAGCGTGCCCGCCTTCGAGCGGGCGCATATCGTGGCGCGCCCGCGCAAGGGCCGCGGGCGGATCAAGGCCGGCTACGAGACCTGCCAGTTCCTGGGCGAGGACCGCATGTGTACCGTGTACCCCGCCCGGCCGCGCGATTGCCGTGGCTATTACTGCTGGGAACAGCAGGATCCGGCGGTATACGAGTTCGCCCGCTTCCTGCAGACCGCGCCCGCTGCCCTGCGCGCGGTGGAGGCGGCGGAGGCGAAGGCGGGCGGTTAGCGGATCGGTAACCATTCCGCGCGAGCATGAAGGCGCCGGCGGCCGATCCGGTCGGGCCTCTCGCGGCAGGATGCCGCCCAGCACAGGATTCTCTCGCATGAGCGCGATCAGCGCCGTCTCCGCCGCCCCGCCCCTGCATGCCGCCGCCCAGGCCAGGCCCAAATCGGGCAAGGCGGATGGCGATGGCGATCACGGGGTCGAACCCGCCGCGCAGCAGGCGCAGGCGGCTGCCTCCGCCAGGCCGGGTGGGGTGAACCTCACCGCCTGAACGCGGCGGGCCGCCACCAGCTCAGCCGTATCGGGCGATCACCTCGGCCCAGGCGTCGAGGTCCCCCGGGCCGGCGATCGGGCGCGTGACGCCGGTATTGGCCATCACCGGCACCAGCACGCGGCTGATCCCGGCCGCTTCCAGCCGGGGTATCTCGGCCAGGTCCTCGGGCGCGCTCACCGTGATCTCGATCGCGGCGGGATCGCGCCCGGCCTCGGCGGCGCCGGCGCGGAGTGCTGCCATCAGCTCGGGCGGGGCGCCGCGGGCGGGAAAGAACCCGTCCGCCAGCCGTCCCGCCCGCCGCGCCGCGGCTTCGGAATGGCCGCCGATCACGATCGGCACCGTGCCGCGCACCGGCTTGGGGCGCATATAGGCCCCCTCGAAGGACACGAACTCGCCCCGATAGCTGGGGGTGTCCTGCTGCCACAGCGCGCGCATGGCGCCGATATACTCCTCGGTCCGCGCGCCGCGGCGGGCGAACGGCACGCCCAGCGCGTCGAACTCCTCGCGCAGCCAGCCGACGCCGATGCCCAGGATCACCCGCCCGCCGGACAGGTGATCCAGCGTCGCCACCTGCTTGGCGCACAGCACCGGGTTGTGTTCCGGCAGGATCAGGATGCCGGTGGCCAGCCGGATGCGGCGGGTGGCGGCGGCGACATAGGCCATCCAGATCAACGGATCGGGGATCGAGAACGCCGGCTCGCGTCCTGGCATCCGCCCATCCGGGGAATACGGGTAGGCCGAGCGGTAATCGCGCGGTACCACCACGTGCTCTACCGTCCAGGCGGATTCGAAGCCCGCCGCCTCGGCGGCTTGCAGCAGGGCGACCGCCTCGGCCGGGTCGGTGTAGCGGCCGGTGTTGCAGTAGCGCAGGCCGAATTTCATCGCGGTTCCCCCCGGGTGATGCGGCGCTGATGCTACCGGCGGCGCGGGGCAGGGCGAAAGGGGCGCGGCGAAAGAGGCGCGGCGAAAAAGGCGGGCATTGTCGGGGCGGGCCGGCGTCCCTTATGCCCCCCATCGGTGCGAGGGAGGCTGCGATGCCACGCGCGCGTTTCGCCCTGATCGCGGGGCTGGCCCTGGGCCTGAGCGGCTGCGCCGCCACGCCGCCGCAGAACGCCGCCAGGTTGGCGGCGCTGCCCATGGCGCGGGCGTGCCACGCCAGTCTGCCCACCTTCGGGCGCTTTCCCGGAGGCCACAGTTCGACATCGTGATGCCCCCGCATGGGCGGATTGCGATGGACAATGACGGCCGCTGGTGCGCCATCCGCTTCTACTTCGCCGTGCGCGGGCAGATCCCGGTGATCGCGCCCCTGCACCTCGCGCAGGCACCGGCGCATGGACGGGTGGTGCTGGGCAATCTGGATGGGGCGATGCGGATCGCCTATCGGCCTTCCCCAGGCTTCGCCGGGCGGGACCGGTTCGCGGTGCGGATGGGCGGGCCGGAGCCGTGGGTGATCCCGGTCCGCGCGCGGGTGACGGGGTGAGGGGGTAACCGCCACCCCACCAAATTGCCCTCGCCCC
>JBMFXF010000314.1:0-3344 GCA_049964515.1 Acetobacteraceae bacterium
CTGCGCATAATTGCTGTAGACCGCGCACGGCACATGCCCGTGCATATAGGTCTGCACGTTGCCGCCGCCGATCGGATTGCGGACGTCGAGCATGACGACGCCTGGCTTGCACGCATGGGCCGCGACCCAATCCGCGCTCACCAGCGGCGGCACCGGCTTCGCGGCGAAGGCCGTGCCGCCGAGAACGGCCGCGGCAAGACCGAATGCCGGAATGACTGACAGTTTCATGATGATCTCCCTGATCCCTGGCGAGGCGCCGGCCTGCGCCGGCCGCCCGCATGTCCATTCAGTCCGGCAGTCCGAACCGTCTTCTGAGCGCGATGCCCACGGGCGTGCCGAGCAGCGCGAAAACCAGCCACTCCCAGCCGTGCAGGCTGGTCGAGGCGATGCCGCTGAACAGGCTGCCGATATTGCAGCCG
This sequence comes from Acetobacteraceae bacterium, assembly GCA_049964515.1. Taxonomy (GTDB): domain Bacteria; phylum Pseudomonadota; class Alphaproteobacteria; order Acetobacterales; family Acetobacteraceae; genus JAJZVS01. The sequence continues at coordinate 420 of JBMFXF010000314.1, forward strand.
AAGGCGAGCCGCGCGCCATAACCCATGGCAAGACCGCCCAGCGCCGCGGAAAGCAACGGCAGCGGCTCGAATTTCGCGGTCAGGCTGAACCGTCCGCCGATCGCGCTTGCAAGCAGCGCACCGAGAACGATGCTGATATTCATCACCGACGTCTCGTCGGCCAGAATGCCGTGGGAAAGCGCCGCGTGCGGGAACGGCCAGCTCCAGAAGCCGTGCGCGGGCGGCACCCAGCCGAGCAGGCTCGCCCCCTTCGCGCCCCAGAGCGTGAACCCCCAGACGATCGACCAGGGATGCCCGGCGATCAGGAGGGTCAACCAGTTCAGCCCGGCCAGCATCAGCGCGGCGAAAGGGAGCGGCCAGGGGCCACGGAACCAGGCACTCCCCTTCGGCAGCCAGGCGCGCATCATCGGCGAGGCCGGCGGCGCGAACCGCCGCAGTATCAGCGCAAGGCCGCCGAGCGCAACGATCTGCAGGGCCGCGCCCGGGCCCCAGCCGATCATGCCACCGAACGAGACCGCGCCAAGCGAAGGCAGGGAAAGCCACCAGGGCAGCTGGAATGTTGCGATGAAGGCTCCCGCGCAAAAGAACAGCAACGCGAGCAACGTGCGCAGATTGCCGCCGCCCGACGCATACAGGCAGCCCGAGGCACAGGCGCCGGACATCTGCATCCCCACCCCGAACAAAAACGAACCGACCGCGACCGGCACGCCCGCTGGCGCGATCGCACCGGCCACGCCGTGGCCGAACACCGCTCCCCGCGCCAGAATGGGGGCGAACAGCACCGTCGCCGCCGCGAGCATGAGAAGATTGGCCATCGCTCCGCTGCCGTCACGGCGCAGGACCAGCGCGCGCCAGCCATAGGCGAAACCGTAGCCGCCGTGGGCCAGCGTCATGCCCATTGCCGCACCGATCAGAACCAGCGCCGGCAGCCTGCCGCCGGTAGCCGGCATGGTCATCGCGAGAAGCCCGACGATGACGACGCTCGCTGCGGCCAGCAGAGCTCGCGGCGGACGCGGCCCGGTCGCGGCAATCTGGCTCATGCCCCACCCCGTGTGACAACCGCCGGCGAGGCGCCATTCCCGGCATTGCGGCCAGCAGCGATCGCGCCGGCCATTCCGAAACCGCCCGCCTTCATCCTTCCTCCTTCGAGGTCCATCTTGCCCGGATTGCGCGCCGGACTCGCCGGCCGCGTGATCGTTCGAATTGAAACTTTCGAGACGATTTTTGTGACCTACCAAAGGCCGGTCAATAGTTCCGGAAAAATGAAAATGGGGATGTCGGCAAGGCCTCCTTGGGCAGAACGATTGTCCTGCAAAACACGGTAGCGGAAATGAATGTTTTCTATGCCGCGGCGAGACGCCGCAGGGCGGCGGCGAGGGAAACCCGCGTCTGGCTCGGTATCCGTAGCCTGCGGTCCTCGAACCGCCGGTCGCCAGGGCCGATCCCCGATCCCATCCGCGCATCCCGGGCGTACAGCAGCGCGACGATGTCCGGTGCAAACAGGACAACGAGATTTTCCAGCCAGCACGCCACATCGCCGGGCGACGCCCCCGCCAGGCGCGGCCGCAAGACGCGTCGTCCGATCGCCGCCGCTGGTTGCCAGGCTTCGTCAGTCACCCAGCGATTGGTTGTGAACAGCCGGATCGGCAGGCCCTGCACGTCAACCGAAATGCCGATCAGATGCGTGAAGCCCATCCCGCCCGCCGGCCCCGGCGTGAAGATGTGGAAATGCCCATGCTCGGCGCGCAACCGCTCACGCACCGCATGGGCATGGTAGAAGAACCGCCAGCCTGACACCGGATCCAACGCCTCTGGCTGCGGATATTGCGCCCATTCGGCGAACCCCTCGGCAGTGCCGGGCAACCGCGCGGGCGCGCTGGTTCCGGCCCGCGCCCAGGCGGCGATCTGGGCTGCCGCGGCGTATCCGGCGCGCGCCCGCCGCCGCGGCGAAACGCCTATTTCTGCGGCGCGCAGGGGTTCTGCGGAGCGCAAGGGTTGCCCGAATTCGTCTGCCCGTTCGTCGCGCCGGATTGCGGCGCGCACGGATTCTGCGGTGCGCAGGGATTGGCCGCGGCGAGAACGATCCCGCTCGCCGCCTTCGCCGCCGTCGCATGCGGCAGCGCCGGCGCGAGCGCGGCGGCCAGGGTGAGCATCGACAGGGCACTGTGCTTCGGCTTCATGACGGGTCTCCTCGGTGAATGCGGGCGGGACGGTGCGGTTCGCCCGCGCCGGGCCTCGGTCAACATAGAGTGACAAGCCGCCGTGCCGTCAAGGACGCCATCTGGCCAGTCGCGCGCCCCCATCCGGGCAACGACCCGGTGGCCAGGACGCAGCGCCGCGGCTTTCCGCCAGAACGACCCCCGCCAAGTCACATGCCCTTGCACGCCGGCCGCCCGGTGCGAAACCCTGCCATGCCACATATGGCGAACCGCCCCGTTTCACGCGGCGGGGAGTCAAAGGCGCGTGAGACCGGCAACGATCATCGAACCGTGTCTTGGCACCGGCCGCGGCGCGAGGCAGACCGCCCGCATGAACGCGCAACGCGACAAGAAGCAGCGTGCCGTCTTCACCCGGCGCGCCATGATCATCGGAGGCAGCCAGTTCGCGCTGTTCTCGGCGCTGACCGCGCGACTCTACGAGATGGAGATCGTCGATCACAGCCGCTACAGCCGGCTCGCCCGCAAGAACGCGGTGAGCGAACGGCTGATCGCGCCGGAACGCGGACTGATCACCGACCGCAACGGCGCCGTTCTGGCCGGCAACCGCCAGCAATGGCAGGCCCTGTTCCTGATGACGGCGGCGCCGGACCCGGCTGCCACGATGGCGCGGCTCGAACGGATCGTGTCGCTGGCGCCGGCCGATCGCGCCAGGCTGGCGAAGCTCGCCACCGGGCCGATCCATTTCCTGCCGGTCCTCGTCAAGAAG
>JBMFXF010000315.1:0-3344 GCA_049964515.1 Acetobacteraceae bacterium
GCGGTTGGCGAGCCGCACCCGCGCGTGCGGCGGCGCGGCGAACACGTCGGCATCCTCGGCCGCCCCCAGGTCGGTGCCGCCGACCTCGGCATCCACCGCGCCGGCGACCACGTGGAACACCTTGCTCGCGCTGTCGCGCACCAGGCTGACCGCCTCGCCCGGGCGCAGCATCAGCGCCGAGAACCCCAGCGTGGGCAGGCATTCCCCGCCGGTCTCCGGGTTCACATAGGCGAGCTGCACCGGCTGGCCGGAGGGCGTGTCGGAGGCCAGCGCCAGCAGCGCCTCCCGCACCTCCGCCCAGGGCCAGCGCAGCAGCGGGTAAGGGGCGCGCGGCGCGGCCAGCGAGGCGTAGGGCACCAGCCCGGCGCGCCGGTAACGAGTGGCGGAGGCATCCGGGGCGTTGCGGGGGGGCTGGCTCGCGCCCTCGACCACATAGGCCGCCTCCATCGCCACCAGCAGCGGCAGGTCGAGCGCGTCCATCCACACCACCGGGCCGGTGCCGGCATGGACATGCTCGTGCCAGTTGAGCGAGGGGGTCAGGATCAGGTCGCCGCGCTGCATCGGCAGGCGCTCGCCGTTGACGATGGTGACCGCGCCCTCGCCTTCCACCACCAGCCGCACCGCGACCGGCGGGTGGCGATGGGCGGGCGCGTTCTCCCCCGGCAGGATCAGCTGCATCCCCACATAGATGGTGCCGGAGCTGTGCAGCCCGTCGAGCCCGTGGCCGGGGTTGCAATAGACCAGCACCCGCCGCTCGGCCTTCTCGATCGGGGTGAGTTCGCCGGCCCGCATCAGCAGCGGGCGCACCTCCGCGTAGCGCCACAGGCAGGGCAGGCTGCGCGGGCGTGGGGCGCCGACCGGCATGAACCCGCGCAGGCTGGGCCACAGCGGCACCAGGTTGCGCGCGGCCATGGCGTCCAGATAGTCGCGCGGCAGCTCGTCCAGCGTGCCGAGGGTGGGGGCGTCGTTCATCCTGGATCTCCCTTGGGTTTTCGGTTCAGGCGTCGAGCCCGTTGCCGCCGTACAGCCAAGCCAGGGCATCATACCAGTCGGCCGAGGATTTGGCCGTCATCAGCGCGTTGCGCAACGCGGCGTGGACGCCGGCGGGGTGGTAGATGTGTTCCCCCACCGCGCGCGATTGCAGCTGCACCCGCGCGGTGCGCAGCAGGCGGCGGTGCTGATAGGCGGACAGCGCCGCCGGCAGGTCGTCGGGACGCGCCGCGACCTCGTGCGCCAGCGCCACCGCGTCCTCCATCGCCATGCAGGCACCCTGGGCCATGTATTGCAGCATCGGATGCGCGGCGTCGCCCAGCAAGGCGACGCGCCCGTCGGTCCAGCTCCCCACCGGGTCGCGGTCGCACAGCACCCAGAGCTTCCAGTCCTGGCCGTGGCGGATGATCGCCTGGGCGGCGGGGTGGATATGGGTGAAGCCGGCCATCACTTCGTCCGCGGAGACCGGCTTGCCGGCGACCGGCTCGGGGGCGTCGTTGTGGTAGGTGACCACCAGGTTGAACAGCTTCCACCCGTGCAGCGGGTAATGGACCAGGTGGCATTTCGGGCCGGCCCACAGGGTGGCGGCGTTCCAGCGCAAATGCTCGGGCATCTGCGCGGTGGGGATGACCGAGCGATAGGTGGTATGGCCGGAGACCCGGGGCGCGCCGTCGCCCACCAGCTGGCGGCGCACGCGGCTCCAGAGCCCGTCGGCGCCGATCAGCGCCGCGCCGGCGATGCTGGTGCCGTCGGCGAGCGCCGCGATGACGCCGGCGCCGTCCTGCCGGTAGCCGGCGACTTCGGCGGCGGTGCGCAGTTCGATCGCCGGGTTGTCCCGGCAGGCGCGAAGGAACACCCCATACAAGTCGCCGCGATGGATCACCGCGTAGGGGTTGCCGAAGCGGGCGCGGAAGGCGGGGCCGAGGTCGATATGGGTGATTTCCTCGGCGGTGAGCGCGTCCATCAGGCGCAGACTGTCGATATAGACGGCCATGGCGCGGGCGGCGTCGCCCACGCCCAGGGCATCGAAGGCGTGGAAGGCGTTGGGGCCGAGTTGGATGCCGGCGCCGATTTCGCCGAGGGTGGGAGATTTTTCCAGCACCAGGACCCGCTGGCCGGCGCGGGCGAGGCCGAGGGCGGCGGCGAGGCCGCCGATGCCGCCGCCAGCGATGAGGATGGGGGGGGCCATGGCGCGTATCCTCCGGGTGTTGTTGGGGCGGGGTGTAGCGTCGGGAGGATGATCCGTATAGGGATTATCAGTATGCGGACGATCACGATTTCGTGAGCATCCTGTGACTGCAAGGGATCACACCGGCAGCCGTATCCGCGCCCGCAGCCCCCCCAGCCGGCTGTCCTCCAGCACGATCTCCCCGCCATGGGCGCGCACGATGTCGCGCGCGATGGTCAGCCCCAGCCCGGTCCCGCCGTCGGCGCCGGACTCGAACGGGCGGAACGCCGCCTCCCGCTTCTCGGCCGGAATCCCCGGCCCGTCGTCATCGACCGTCACCTGCACCCCGCGCGCGCCCAGCGGCGTCGCCGCCAGCACCACCCGCCCGGCGTGGCGGGCGGCGTTGTCCACCAGATTGGTCACCGCCCGCCGCACCGCGTCCACCCGCAGCCGCAGCGGCAGGCTACCCGGCACATCAAGCTCCACCACCGTCCCGGCACGGCGCGCATGGGCCGCGATCTCGCCCAGAATGGCGGCCAGATCGGCCGGTTCCGCCGGCTCGCCGCCCTCGCCGCGGGCGAACGCCAGATAGGCCTCGATCATGCGCTCCATCTCGGCGATATCGGCGCCGATCTCGGCCAGATCGGCCGCCTGCTCCGGCAGCGGCGGCAGCATCGCCAGCGCGAGGCGCATCCGCGTGAGCGGCGTGCGCAGATCGTGCGAGACCCCGGCCAGCATCTCGGTGCGCTGGGTCAGGAAGCGGCGGATGCGCTCGGCCATGCGGTTGAAGGCGGTGGCGGCGCGGCGCACCTCCACCGCGCCCTCGGGGCGGATCGGCCCGGGGTCGCGGCCGATGCCGAATGCCTCCACCGCGTCGGCCAGCCGGCGGATGCCGCGCACCTGGTTGCGCATGAACAGCGCCGCGATGGCGAACACCAGCGCCGTGGTCCCCACCATCCAGGCCACGAACAGCCAGATGGTGCCCAGATCCACCCGCTTGCGCGGGGCGATGATGTCGATCACCCCGTCCGCCGCCTGCACCCGGATCAGCACCGAGCCGCGGCGATAGGTCCAGTCCATGTTGAACCGCCGGTGCAGCGCCTCGCGCAGCGCCGCTTCGCGCGTGCGATCGAAGCTCGTGCGCAGCACCGTGCCGCCGAGCCCCGCCAGGTCCTCGATGATCTTC
>JBMFXF010000316.1:0-3325 GCA_049964515.1 Acetobacteraceae bacterium
CGGTGCCACATGAGATCGAAGCAGTCCCGGCTGGCATAGTCCAAACGGGCAAACGGGGCATCGAACTCAGCCTTCAGCGATGCCGGATCGTCCGAGCGGTAGCGCGTGAAGAACCGGTACTTGTTGCCGAGCCATTTGCCCTCGATGGCAACCGGGTAGTTGATCATGGTCGAGGGGCGTATCTCAGGGAGAAAGCGCGGCCGCAGCTGCTCGGCAATCAGCCTCTCGCAGGCTGCCGTGATTGCTGCCTTTTCGGCCGGCGACGGTTTGTTCCCAGCCCGCCCACCGACATACATCCAGACCCGCTTCGCCACCGCCGCCCCGAGAACTTGACCCGGTTCTTCTACCCCGCCCTTCCTACCCGCTGCCAGCCGCTCCTGCCCGCTCCAGGCTTCGATCACCAATTCCGAATCGCAGTACTAGGCGGCGCGGCGGCTGATGTGCGGGCCGTGCCCGGCGGCGGCGTGGCCCGATTCAGTGGCGGCGGCGCGGAAATAATCCAGCACGAACACCCGCACCGCGCTGGTGCGCCCGCCGGCGGCACGCTGGGCATCCACCTCGCGGATCAGGGCGTGGACGTCGCGGCCCTCGCGGCGGCAGATCTCGATCAGCGCGTCCCACAGTTCGGGTTCGAGGCGCATCGAGGTGCGCCCCGACCCGGCGATCACGTTACGATTGACAAGACGACTGGCGGACACGGATACCCCCATCGGAACGGACCCAGTCAAGCACCGTTTCCCTAACCAACCGCGAAGACCGCCGCGCCATTGCGTGCGCGGGCGGAAAAATCGCGCCCCCTCACGGCGCCGTCCGCAACAGCTCGAGCTGCCAGCGCATCTCCTCGGCGGTGAGCGGAAACGCCCCGCGCGGGCTGGGGGCCAGACATTCCGCCGGGCCGAGCCGGGCGAGGTCGGCCTGCAGCCGCGCCGCCAGCGCCATCGAGAATCCGGCCTTCCACACCAGCGCGGTCAGCGCCTTGGCGTTGCGCAGGCTCACCGCGCGGTCGATCGCGGTCAGCGGCAGCGCCGCCGCCATCGCCAGCAACGCCGCCGCCAGCCGCGGCTCCCCCTGCTTCAGCGCGCCGACGATCGAGGCCTCGGTCAGCCGCCCGGCACGGGCGACCCGGCGCGCTTCGGCCTCCGCCGCGGCGGTTGCGGCGGCGGCAGGACCGCCGGCGGGGTCGGCGGCGATGCGCTCGGCGAGCCGGGCCCGCAGCTCCGCCGCCAGCGCGGCATCGAGGTCGGCGCGATGGGCGAGCTCGTCCAGCAGCTGGGTGGCGACGATTCCGGCCAGCGCGCGGGCCGCCCGCGGCGGCAGCGCCGGGCGACGCACCAGCGGCGCGTGCCAGGCCACGTGGTCGGCGGCCCGCGCGATCAGCCCGTCCAGCGCCGCCTCCCGCAGCTGCGCCGACGGATTGGCGAGCAGGGCGCGGATCGCCGCATCGTCCTCGCTCCCGGCGATCGCATCGGCCAGCGATGCGGCGAGCCCGGGGCGGCGGGCGATCGCCGCCGCCGCCGCCGGGCAGGGCGGGGTTTGCAGCAGCGCCATCAGATCCGCCTCGGTCAGGATCGGCGACAGCCGCAGCACCGGCTCGCTCACCGCGATCGCGGTATCGCGCGCCAGCCGCAGGATCAGCCGGCGCGGCGCGTCCGGCATCGCCCGCACCACCTCGGCGATGGCGGCGCGCACCTGCTCGGCGGTGTCCTCCACCAACAGGCTCAACGTCGCCCAGGTCTGGCGTTGCAGCCGCCCCTGTTCGTCCTCCGACAGCGCCGGCGCCAGGGCCGCCAGCTTGCGCGCCAGCAGGGTGCGGACCCTCGGGTCGGGGTCCTGGGCCAGCCTGGCGTGCGCCGCCGGCGGGGCGGCCGGGTTGATCGCCAGCGCCGCGCGCACCAGCACCGCCGGATCGGCCGCCAGCCGCTCCAGCTCCTCGGGCGCGGTGGCGCGCGAGGAGGAGCGGCGCACCCGCAGCGCCTCCCCCGGCGGTTCGGCCAGATCGCTCATTCCTCCGCCTCCGGCGCCACCCGCCAATGCGCGCGCCCGCCGCGCTTGACCGCGAACATCGCCTGATCGGCGCGGCGCATGACGCTGTCGATCTCCTCCCCGCCGCCGGCGCGGCGGGTGGCGATGCCGATCGAGAGGGTGATCTCCGGGCGCGTGGTGCCGGTGACGGCGGCGAAGGCCTCCGCGGCGTTGGCGCGCATCGCCTCCGCGCGCTCGGCGGCGGTGAACTGGTCGGCCCCGTTCAGCCATAACGCGAACTCGTCCCCGCCGAGCCGCGCCACCAGGTCGGTCGGGCGCACCGTGCCGCGCAGCAGCCGCGCCGCCCGGATCAGCACCTGATCGCCTACCTCGTGGCCGAACCGGTCGTTGGCCTGCTTGAAATTGTCCAGATCGACGAACATCAGGGTGCCCGGCAGATGTTCGCGGTCCAGCCGGTCGAGATGGCGGGGCAGCTCCTCCATGAAGGCACGGCGGTTGAGCAGCCCGGTCAGCGCGTCGGTGCGGGCCTGACGGGCCATCTCCCGCTGGATCGCCTGATGCTCCAGCACCACCCGCACGATTCCCCCCGCCGCGTCCAGCAGCAGCCGGTCCTCGCCGTCCCAACTGCGCCCGCCCGGGTCCCGCCAGGCGGCCAGACCGGCGCGCTCGCCGAAGCGGGTGCGGCAGACCGAAACCAGCAGCGGGCGCTGCGTGGCGGGGGCCGCGGCCGCGGCCTGTTCGGCACCTTCCCGCTCGATCAGCGCCATGATCGCATCCAGCATGCCCAGCGCGCCGTCGCCGGTCTGGTGCTGCACCACCGGCCCCTCGGCGGCATGGCTCAGCACCGCTACCCCGTCCGCGCCCAGCGCATTGCGCACCGAATCCAGCACCGCGCGCATCATCCGCGGCGCCAGCACCTCCTGGCGCATCCGCGACAGGATGTGGTCGATCATCGCCCCGCGGCGCAGCGCGCTGGCGGCGGAGACGGTCGCTTCCTGCTCCGCCGTCACGTCGATGCCGAGGCCGCGCGCGCCGATGATCCTTCCTGCCGCGTCCAGCAGCGGGGCGGCCGAGAACACCAGGCAGGCCAGCGCCCCGTCCGCCCGCCGCAGCCAGGCCTGCCGGCCCCGGCGCGGGGCCTCCGGATGGAACGGGTCGAACCCGTCCGGGTTGGCCAGCAAGCTGCGGGGCTCCTGCGCCAGCAGCGCCGCCGCCGGCCAGCCCAGCGCCGGATCCGGCGTCACGAAGGAAAACCGGCCGGTGGCATCGGTCTCGAACACCAGATCCGCCGCCATGCCGACCAGGTCCCGCCAGCGCTGTCGGCTGTCCAGCAAGGCGCGCG
>JBMFXF010000317.1:0-3323 GCA_049964515.1 Acetobacteraceae bacterium
CGTCCTTTGGGAGGAACACACCGCCGACGATGTCGCCGACTTCAAGCAGTGGCCAGCGTGCATGGATCTCCGCGGGCGAGAGCACGTCGATCGAGAGTCCGAAGGTCTTGCCCATCGAAGCACCGCGCTTCAGCTCCTCGAAGCGTTCGGCCGTCTTGGCGACACTGATTGAACCGTTCTGCTTGAAGCCCGTCGCCTGTCCAGTTTCGGATTCGAGTGAGTGGAAGAGGTCCGCGGTGTACTTGGCGAGCTCAGTCAGATTGCGCGTTGCGCGCAGCTGGCCCACCAGTCCGGCGGCGTGCCAGGTGGTGCCACAGGTCAGCTGTTTGCGCTCGAGCAGCACGACGTCCTTCACACCGAGCTTGGTGAGGTGGTAGGCGACAGAGCATCCGGCGACGCCGCCGCCGACAAGCCCGACCCGGCGCCGATCCAGCTCGCGCTCGCCCGCCTCGGCGCCACCCCCGGGCCGGATGTCTGGTACGTGGGCGATACCGCGCTCGACATGCAGGCCGCCCGCGCCGCCGGCGTCACCGCGGTGCTGCTCGGCGATGCCGCGCATGACGGAGGGGTTGACCACGCCGCCCCGGACCGCCACTTTCCCGATGCCGCGTTCCTGCTGCGGGTTCTGACGGGCGCCCGGGGTGGCGCTTGCCCCGGCCGGACAGGCTGATAGACTTTCGCCGGGTCCGCGCGAAACGCCACGCGCACGGGTCCTCCGCTTCAACCAACAAGAAGGAACCTCCCCGTGGCCAACGAGAAATCCCAGAACGTGCAGGACGTGTTCCTCAACCACGTCCGCAAAAGCAAGACCCCGGTGACCGTGTTCCTGGTCAACGGCGTGAAGCTGCAGGGCATCATCACTTGGTTTGACAATTTCTCGGTGCTGCTGCGCCGGGACGGGCATACCCAGCTGGTGTACAAGCACGCCATCAGCACCGTCATGCCGGGCGCGCCGATCCAGCTGTTCGACGCCGCCAAGGCGGCCGAGGCCGGCGGCAACACCCTCACCATGCCGCCGCGCGAGCTCGCTCCCGCCGGCGGCGACTGAGCGGATGGCCGACCCGACCCGCGCCGCCGTCATCCTGCCCTGGGAGAAATCCCGCGACGGCGCGGAAGCACGCGCCGCCGAGGCGCGGCTGGCGGAGGCGGTGGGGCTGGCCGCCTCGATCGGCCTGGTGGTGGTCCATCAGGCCATCCTGCCGCTGCGCGCGCATCGCCCGGCCAGCCTGCTCGGGGAAGGCCAGATCGCCGCCCAGGGGGAGGCGCTCGCCACCCACGAGGTCACGGTGGCGATCATCGACGCCGCGCTGTCGCCGGTGCAGCAGCGCAATCTCGAACGCGCCTGGGGCTGCAAGGTGATCGACCGCACCGGGCTGATCCTGGATATCTTCGGCGAACGCGCCCGCACCGCCGAGGGCACGTTGCAGGTCGAACTGGCGCATCTGGAATACCAACGCTCCCGGCTGGTGCGGTCCTGGACCCATCTCGAACGCCAGCGCGGCGGCTTCGGCTTTCTCGGCGGCCCCGGGGAGACCCAGATCGAGGCCGACCGCCGCCTGATCGGCGAGCGGATCGTCAGGCTCAAGCGCGAGCTCGAACAGGTCCGCCGCACCCGCGGCCTGCACCGGGCGGCGCGCCGGCGCGTGCCGTTCCCGATGATCGCGCTGGTGGGCTACACCAACGCCGGCAAATCGACCCTGTTCAACGCCCTGACCGGGGCCGAGGTCACCGCGCGCGACCAGCTCTTCGCCACGCTCGATCCGACCATGCGCGGGCTGCGGCTGCCCTCCGGCCGGCGCGCGATCCTGTCCGACACCGTGGGCTTCATCTCCGAACTGCCGACCGAGCTGGTCGCCGCGTTCCGCGCCACCTTGGAAGAAGTGGCCGAGGCCGACGTGATCCTGCACGTCCGCGACGCCGCCCACCCGGACAGCGCGGCGCAGCGGGCCGATGTGATCGCGGTGCTGGAAGGCATGGCCGCGGACGGCACCCTCGATCCGGCCTGGCCGCAGCGCACGATCGAGGTGCTGAACAAGGCGGATCTGCTGGGCGGCGTGGCCTCGGTGCCGGTGCGGGAAGGCACGGTGGCGGTCTCCGCCATCATCGGAGAGGGGCTGGAGGCGCTGGCCGGAGCGATCGACGCCCGCATCGCCGGCGGGATGGAACGCGCCTGCTACGAGCTGCCGCCCGATGACGGCGCGCGCATCGCCTGGCTGCACGAACACGGCGAAGTGCTGACCCGACGCGACGGGCCGGAGACGGTGCATATGGAGGTCCGCCTGCTGCCGGCCGACCGCGCCCGGTTCGAGCGGATGCGTTGATGTTCGCCGCCGCCGATGCCACGGCGCTGGCCGCGCTGCTGCGCGCCGCGGCGCGGGCCGAGGTGATGCCGCGCTTCCGCCACCTGGCGCCCGGGCAGATCCGCGCCAAATCCGGCCCGCTCGACGTGGTGACCGAAGCCGATACCGCGGCGGAAGCCGTGATCGCCGCCGGCCTGACCGCCCGCTACCCCGGCGCGCTGGTGGTGGGGGAGGAAGCGGCCAGCGCCGATCCCGCGCTGCTGGCGCGGCTGGCCGGCGCCCCGCTCGCCTTCGTGGTGGACCCGGTGGACGGCACCTTCAACTTCGCCGCCGGGGTGCCGCTGTTCGCGGTGATGGCGGCGGCGATCGTGGCGGGGCGGGTGGTGATGGCGGCGATCCACGACCCGTTGGGCGACGACACCGCGCTGGCGCTTGCCGGCGGCGGGGCCTGGGTGGAAACCCCCGGCGGCGCGCGCCGTCCGCTGCGGGTGGCCGCGCCGGCGCCGGTGGCGGCGATGACCGGGGTGGTTTCCTGGCAATTCGTGCCCGAGCCGCTGCGCGGGCGGATGCTGTCCGGACTGTCGGGCTTCGCCGCGACCTGGAGCTACCGCTGCGCGGGGCATGAATACCGGCTGGCGGCGAGCGGCGGCTGCCATGTTTTGAGCTACCACCGGCTGCTGCCATGGGACCATGCGCCGGGATGGCTGCTGCACCGCGAGGCCGGCGGCCGTTCCGCGCGCTATGACGGCTCGGAGTACACGCCGGCCGAGACCGGCGGCGGGCTGCTCTGCGCGCCGGACCGGGCGTGCTGGGAGGCGGCGCGGAGGCAGCTGGGGCTGGCGCCGGGGGGCTGAGGCGGGCGGGGCGGGCAGGAACATTTTTCCTCTCCCTCGCATTTTTCCCCTTGACAACCGAGGGTAATTCCCCCTATGTTCCCGTCTCCGTAACCCCAACCCCGAAAGGACCCGCCCCCACCCATGCTGCTCGCGTTCCTCACCACGCTGCTCTCGAGCCTGGCCGGAC
>JBMFXF010000318.1:0-3314 GCA_049964515.1 Acetobacteraceae bacterium
GGGCGGGGTCGGCGATGATCGCCGCCGGCGTGCCCTCGGCCATCAGATGCCCCTGGTGCAAGAACAGCACGTGATCGGCGATCTGCTGCACCACCCGCGTGTTGTGCTCCACCACCAGCAGGGTCTTGCCCTCGTCCTGAAGCCGCCGCAGCAACGCCATCACCTGATCCAGCGCCCCGGCGGCGAGGCCGGAGGCGGGTTCGTCCAGCAGCAGCAATTCGGCTCCGGTGGCCAGCAGCCGGGCGATGGTCAGCAGCTTCTGCTCGCCATAGGACATGTTGCGGACCCGTTCCCCCGCGCGGTCGGCCAGGCCCACATGGGCAAGCCGCTCGCGGGCCGTTTCGCGGCGCCGGCGGTCGGTCCGCGCCGCGTGGAACGGGCGGAACAGGGCCCCGAGCGGTTCCTCCCCGAACCCGCCCGGCAGCGCGACCATGACGTTGTCGAGGGCGGTGAGGTCGAGGAACAGGCGCAGGTTCTGGAAGCTGCAGGCGACGCCGGCGTGGACGATGGTCTGCGGGGAGAGGCCGGTCAGGAGCCGGCCGCGAAATCGGACCTCGCCGGTATCGGGGCGCAGGAAGCCGGTGATGACGTTGAAGATGGTGGTCTTGCCGGCCCCGTTCGGTCCGACCAGGCAGGTGATCCGTCCCGCGGGGATGGTGAAGGCGCAATCGTTCAGGGCTTGCAGCCCGCCGAAGCTGTGGTTGACCGCCTCGACGCGGAGGTAGTCCGTCACAGCCGCTCCCCCAACAGCCCCTGCGGGCGAAAAAGGGCGAAGGCGATCAGCAGCGCGCCATAGACCAGCTGCTGCATGGTCGCGGCATAGGTGGTGGGGATGGCGATCAGGGTCAACAGCTGCGGCAGCGCCAGCAGCAGGAACGGCCCCAGCACGGAACCCCAGAGGGTCCGCGCGCCCCCCACCACCACCATGGTCAGCAGCAGGATCGAGGCATCGAGATCGAAGGAGGTGGGATCGATGAAGCTGAGATAGGTGGCATAGACCCCGCCGGCCACGCCGGCGAAGGCGCCGGCCAGCGCGGCGGCCGAGACCTTGGCGCGCAGCACCCCCTTGCCGGCGGCGGCCACCGCCAGCTCGTCCTCCCGGATGGCTTTCAGCAGCCGCCCGAACGGAGCGCGCAGGATCAGCCAGAAGGCGAGGCAGCCCAGCACCGCGGCGACCGTCGAGACCGCCAGGATGCCGCGGGTGGAGGAGATCTGCACCCCGAACAGGTCCGGCGGCGGCACCCCCGGCATCCCGTTGGCGCCGCCGGTGCCCCAGGTCCAGTTGGTGAAGGTCGCACTGGCCAGCAGCTGGATGCCGAACGAGGTGACCACGAAATAATCCCCCGCCACCCGCAGGCTGGGCAGGGTGATGAGGACGTTGAGCGCGATGCAGGCGACCGCCGCCACCGCCACCGCCGGCAGGAAGGACAGCGTGCCCGACAGCAGGAAATCGCCGACGATATAGGCGCCGACCCCGAACACCGCGGCCTGCGAGACCGAGAAGATGCCGACCACCCCCACCAGCAGGTTGGTGGACAGGCCGAGCAGCACGTAGATCTCGGACAGGATCAGGTAGCTGTAGAGATAGTCCATCCTGGTCCCTCAGCCGGAAGCGAACAGCCCGCGCGGGCGGAAGAGCATGAACACGATGAAGATGGCGAAGGTGACGCCGATGCTCCATTCGCCCGGCATCACCAGCAGCGAGAGGTTCTGCAGCACCACGATGGCGATGGCGAGGAAGAAGGCGCCGGCCAGGCTGCCGATGCCGCCGGCGATCATGGCGATGGTGGCGGTCAGCAGCGGGGTCACCCCGCCATAGGGTTGCAGCCCGTAATCCAGCGGCCCCAGCACCCCGGGCAGGCAGACCAGGGCGGAGGCGATCGCCATCACCAGCACATGCACCCGCCGGGGCTCGAGCCGGGTGATCTCGGCCAGGAACGGGTTGGCGGCCACCGCGCGGATGCGCTTGCCGAGCAGGGTGCCGTGGGCGAACCACATCACCCAGCCGAAGGCGGCGAAATCCACCCCGACGGTGGCGAGCTGCGCCCCGGTCAGCCGCAGCCCGCCCAGGCCGAAGACACGCCCGGCCCAGGCGGACGGGAATTGCAGGATATCGGGTGAATAGACGGAAGCCAGCAGGTTCTGGATCACCGCCAGCGTGCCGAGCGAGGCGATCAGCACCACCAGCTGCGCCGCGCCGCGCCGTTCCAGCGGGGCGTAGAGAAACTGCTGGATCGCCGCCCCGAGCACGACGCAGCCCGCCATCGCGCCGCCCAGCGCCAGCAGGTCCGGCACGCCGGCGCGGACCAGGCTCCAGGCCAGGTAGCCGCCCAGGGTGAAGACCCCGGCATGGGCGACGTGGAAGACCCGGGTGGTGGAATAGATCAGGGCAAAGCTGACGGCGACGATGCCGAGCGCGCTGCCCGTCACGATGCCGTTGGCAAGAAGTTGCAGCAGCAGCATGATCGGGCGGCGGCTCGGGAGCCCCTCTCGGCGGGTCGGCTCAGTGGGCGGTGGCGACGGCGATCGTCTTCTCGGACCCGCCCATCATCTCCTTGATGTCGATCGGCACCACCGCGGTGTTGGAGGTGAAGGTCATCGGCACCAGCCCGTGGAAGGTCTTGATGTGCAGCAGGGCGGTGCGCAGGTTGGTGCCGGTGATCGGCTGGTGATGCTGCTCGAGATAGCCGATCAGCGTGAACATGATCTGGGTCGCGTTGTAGTACTGGCGGGAGAAGAACCCCATGTCCGCGCCCATTTCCTTCTTGAAGGCGGCCATCAGCGCGGGGCTGGCGTCGGCCACCACCTGGGTGTGGATGATCCCGGCCGAGTTCGGATCGGCGATGGTCGGCGGGTCCTCCATGAAGGTGGTGCCGGCCACCAGCCAGCCGGCCTTCATCTGGTGCAGCTGATCGGCCAGCGGCTTCTGGCCGGCGGTGGTGACCACGAACAGCACCTGCGGCTTGGCCGCGGCCAGCTTCAGCAGCGCGGCGCGGAAATCGGTCTGGCCGAACTGGGAGGGTTCCTGCGCCAGGATCTTGCCGCCGGCGGCCTTGAACTCGCGCACGAAATCATCGCGTCCGCCGATGCCGGCGGCGTCGTTTTCATACAACACGGCGGCGGTGGATTTGCCGTGCGCGCGCAGGTAGCGGACCATGCCGCTCACTTCATCGGCGGTGGTCGGCAGGGTGTTGAACAGGTAGGGCGAGGCCTTGCCCAGCGCGTCGGATTGCGCGCCGGCGTTCAGCATCAGAACATGCTTGCGGGTGGCCAGCGGCGCCATCGCCAGGCTGGGGCCGGAATAGGCGGTGAAG
>JBMFXF010000319.1:0-3306 GCA_049964515.1 Acetobacteraceae bacterium
GCCTGGCCGATGGCCTGGTGGCCCAGGCACACGCCCAGCACCGGCGTGCGCGACAGCGCCGCATCGCCCGCGATGATCGCCGCCAGCAGCGCCAGCGACATCTCCGGGAACAGATGCGAGGCACATGGCGTATGGAACGCCTCGCACAGATGCCCCGCCTTGAGGAACTCCGAAGGCCCGCCCATCCGTTGCAGATCCGGCATCGCCACATCCGCCGCCCCCGCCTGCAACAGCCCCAGAATCCCGCGGTGCGTATAAAGCGTCTCCCCCGAGGCCAGCGGCGTGTCCAGCGCCGCCGCCACCGCCGCCTCGGCCTCATGATCGTGGCAGATCACCGGCTCCTCGAACCAGGTCAGGTCGAGCTCCTCCAGCATCCGGCCGATGCGGATCGCCTGCTTGGCGGTCATCTGCTGGTTGGCATCCACCATCAGCGCCACCTCCGGCCCCACCGCCTCGCGCACCGCGCGCACCCGGGCCACCATCCGCTCCGGCTCGGTCGGGCCGACCCGCGTCTTCATGGCGCGGAACCCGCGCGCGACGAACCCCGCCGCCTCCTTCTGCAACGCATCGATCGACGACCCCAGCCACAGCCCGCCCGAGGCATAGACCGGCTGCGCGTCGCGGCAGGCGCCCAGCAGATGCGCCACGTTCAACCCCGCCGCCTTGCCGCGCAGATCCCACAGCGCCATGTCGATCGCCGCCAGCCCGATCACCGAGACCCCCTCGTAGCCAAGGAAATTCAGCTCCTTCCATGCCCGCGCGTTGAGCGCCCCGCCCTGGCGCGGGTCGAGCCCCACCACCAGGTCCTCGAGATCGCGGATCATCTGCAGGATGGTCCCCAGCCGCCGGTTGTTCACCGCGAACACCAGACCCTCGCCCACCAGCCCCTGATCGGTCTCGAGCCAGGTCAGCACGCAATCGGCGCTCCGGATGCTGCCCAGGATCACGGTCGGAATCGGCGGATCGATCGGCAGATGCACCACCTCGGTGCGCAGACGGGTGATCTTCATCGCGGGGTCCTCCGTTGGGGTTGCGCTTCGTCACCCATTGTTACCCCCCTCCGGCGTAGGCTGCGAAAGTCATCGCGGGACCTTGCCCATGGACAGCAACGCCGCACAAGCCTTGATCCGCTTCGGCCTCGGCCCGCGCCCGGACCGGCCACCCCCGGCCGACCCACGCGGCTGGCTCGCCTCCCAGCTGCGCGAAGCCGGCCCCGCCCCCGCGCCGGAGACCGCCGCCGCGCTCGTGGCCCTGCGCGCCGACCGCCGCGACAAGCCGAAGCCCATGCGCTCGCGCACCCATGCGCTGTTCCTGCGCGATGCCCTGGCGCATCTGACCCAGGGCCTGACCACCGAGCAGGATTTCCGCGAACGGCTGGTGTGGTTCTGGGCCAATCATTTCTCGGTCTCGATCCGCCAGGGACCGGTCGCCGGGCTGATCGGCCCGTTCATCGCCGAGGCGATCCGCCCGCACGTCACCGGCCGCTTCACCGACATGCTGCTCGCGGTGATGCGCCATCCGGCGATGCTGCTCTACCTCAACAACGCCTTCTCCTTCGGCCCCGACAGCCCGGCCGGGCGCCGCACCGGGCGCGGGCTGAACGAGAACCTGGCCCGCGAGAGCC
Source organism: Acetobacteraceae bacterium (assembly GCA_049964515.1). Lineage (GTDB taxonomy): Bacteria > Pseudomonadota > Alphaproteobacteria > Acetobacterales > Acetobacteraceae > JAJZVS01. Next base: position 1,625 of record JBMFXF010000319.1, read on the forward strand.
TCGAGCTGCACACGGTGGGCCTCGCCTCCGGCTTCACCCAGGCCGACGTCACCGCCTACGCGAAAATCCTGACCGGCTGGTCGATCAACCTGAAGGCCGACCCGCCGGGCTTCCTGTTCCGCCGCTTCGCCCATGAACCGGGCTGGCAGACGCTGCTCGGCCACCGCTTTCCACCGGGCGAGGCGGGCGGGGTGGAGGCGCTGCATTTCCTCGGCACCCATCCTTCCACCTACCGCCATCTCGCCACCCAACTCGCGGTGCAGTTCGTCGCCGACGATCCGCCCTCGGCGGCGGTCTCGCGGCTGTTCGACACGCTGCAACGGACCGGCGGCCATCTCGGCGCCGCCGCCGCCGCGCTGCCCCACCTGCCCGGCGCCTGGCGGGAGGAGACCAAGCTGCGCACCCCACAGGAGCTGCTGATCGGCGCCGGCCGCGCGCTGGGGCTGCACCAGGCGGGGCGGCCGATGCTGTGGGCGCTGCATCTGCTGGGCCAGCCGCTCTGGGCCGCCCCGCAGCCGAACGGCTGGGGCGACAAGGCGGCCGACTGGGCGGCGCCGGAGGCGATGCTGCGCCGGGTCGATTTCGGCTATGCCATGGCCGGACGCTTCCCCCGCCCGGCCGAGGCGGTGGGCCACGCCGCCCTCGGCCCCCGGCTGCGCCCGACCACACGGACCGCGCTGGCCCGCGCCGGGTCGCGGCGGGACGCGCTGGCCCTGCTGCTTTCCTCCCCCGAGTTCCAGCGGCGGTGATCCCCATGCTGACACGACGCGCAACCTTGCTCGGCCTCGGCGTCAGCGCCGCGGCCCCCGGCTCGGCGTTGGCGATGGCCGCCGGCGGCGAGCGGCGGCTGGTGGTGGTGATCCAGCGCGGGGCGATGGACGGGATGTCCGCCGTCGTCCCCTATGGCGACCCGGGCCTGGCCGCGCTGCGGGCGCGGCTGATCCCGCCCGCGCCCGGCACGCCGGGCGGGATGGGCGATCTGGGCGGCTTCTTCGGCCTGCACCCGGCAATGCCCAACATGCTGGCGATGTACCGCGCCGGCCAGCTGCTGCCGGTCCACGCGGTGGCCGGGCCGTGGCGGGTACGCAGCCATTTCGAGGCCCAGGATTACATGGAGATGGGCAACGGCGACCAGCGCATCGACAGCGGCTGGCTCAACCGCGTCGCCGGCAACATCCCCCGCCCGGCGCGGCCGGCCAGGCGATGGCGGTGGGGGTGGACATGCCGCTGCTGCTGCGCGGCCCGGCGCGCGTCGGCTCCTGGGCGCCGGCCGGGTTCGGACCGGTCGCACCCGACCTTTACGCCCGCGCGCGGGCGCTGGCCGCCGCCGATCGCGTGATCGGCCCGGCGCTGGCCGAGGGGCTGCGCGAGCAGGGCTTCACCGATGCCGCCCTCGGCGCCACGGCGAAACGGCGCGGCCGGGCGGCGCACGGGTTCGTCGCCCTCGCGGGCGCCGCCGGGCGGCTGCTGGCGGCCGCGGGCGGGCCGCGGCTGGCGGCGATCTCGGTGGACGGGTGGGATACGCATGTGGCCCAGGTGCCGCGGCTGCATTTCATGCTGGGCGAGCTGGACCGCGGCCTCGCGGCGCTGCGCGCCGCGCTGGGCCCCGCCTGGCGGCAGACGGTGGTGCTGACCATGACCGAGTTCGCGCGCACCGCCCGCGAGAACGGCACCGGCGGGAC
>JBMFXF010000320.1:0-3286 GCA_049964515.1 Acetobacteraceae bacterium
GGGGCCGCCAGGAACGCCTCGATGGCGCGGGCGATCGCCTCGGCCTGGCCGCGGGCCTCGGCATCGATCCCGGGGAAGGCACCGGCGGTATCGACGAAGCTCAGCACCGGCAGGCCGAACCGGCCGGCGAGTTCCACCAGCCGCCGCGCCTTCCGGTACCCTTCCGGCCGGGCCATGCCGAAATTGTGCCGGACGCGGGATTCGGTGTCGGAGCCGCGTTCGGTCCCCATCGCCACCACCGCCTGGCCGCGGAACCGGCCGAGCCCGCCGATCAGCGCCGCGTCATCGGCGAAGCCGCGATCGCCGCCGAGCGGGGTGAACTCGGTCAGCAATCCCGACAGATAGGCCGCCGCCTTCGGCCGGTCGGGGTGGCGGGCCACCTGGACCTGCTGCCACGGGGTCAGCCGCGCATAGGTGGCGCGCAGCTGCTTTTCCGCCTTGTCGCGCAGCCGCGCGACCTCGTCGGCGATGTTGATCCCGCCTGGCTCGGTCATCCGCCGCAGCTCGTCGATCTTGCTTTCAAGCTCGGCGAGCGATTTCTCGAAATCCAGGTACTGGCGCATGGCCGGCGGCTTTAGCACAGACCCGGGTGGTGCCAAGGGGGCACAAGACCGGGGGCGGAAGACACCGGCACCCAAGCGCGGTCAGCGGTCGTCCTCGCCGCGGCGGATCAGCACCTCGCGCTTGTTGGCGTGATTGGCCGGGCTGATGACGCCCTCCTTCTCCATCTGCTCGATCAGCTTGGCGGCGCGGTTGTAGCCGATGTTGAGATGCCGCTGGAGGAACGACGTGCTCGCCTTGCCTTCCCGCGTCACGATCGCGACCGCCTGCGGATAGAGCCCCGCATCCTCGCCGCCTTCGTTGCCGGGCAGGATCGAGGGCGATCCCTCGTCGGCGTCCGGCTCGGTCACCGCGTCCAGATAGGCGGGCTCGCCCTGCTCGCGCAGGAACGCCACCACCTTCTCCACCTCCTCGTCGGACACGAACGGGCCATGCACGCGGGTGATCCGCCCGCCGCCGGCCATGTACAGCATGTCGCCCTGGCCGAGCAGCTGCTCGGCGCCCATCTCGCCCAGGATGGTGCGGCTGTCGAATTTGGAGATCACCTGGAAGCTGATCCGGGTCGGGAAATTGGCCTTGATGGTGCCGGTGATCACATCCACCGAGGGCCGTTGCGTGGCCATGATGACATGGATGCCCGCGGCGCGCGCCATCTGCGCCAGCCGCTGCACCGCCGCCTCGATATCCTTGCCGGCCACCATCATCAGGTCGGCCATCTCGTCCACCACCACCACGATGAACGGCATCGGCTCCAGCGCCAGCGGCTGTTCCTCGAAGGTGGGGCGACCGGTCTCGGGGTCGAAGCCGGTCTGCACGCGCCGCGTCAGCACCTCGCCGCGGGCGCGGGCCTCGGCGATGCGGTCGTTGAACCCGCCGATGTTGCGCACGTTGAGCTGGCTCATCGCGCGGTAGCGGCGTTCCATCTCCCGCACCGTCCATTTCAGCGCCGTCACCGCCTTGGCCGGCTCGGTGACCACCGGGGCCATCAGATGCGGGATCCCCTCGTACATCGACAGTTCCAGCATCTTCGGGTCGATCAGGATCAGCCGGCACTGATCGGGCGGCAGCCGGTAGAGCAGGCTCAGGATCATCGCGTTGACGCCGACCGACTTGCCCGACCCGGTGGTGCCGGCGATCATCAGATGCGGCATCCGTTGCAAATCGGCGACGATCGCGGCGCCCGAGATGTCCTTGCCCAGCGCCAGCGCCAGCCGTCCCGGGCTCTTCTGCACCGCCTCCGCGCCCAGAATCTCGGACAGATACACCGTCTCGCGGCGCGCGTTCGGGACCTCGATGCCGATCACGTTGCGGCCGGGAACGGTGGCGATCCGCACCGCGGTCACCGAAAGGCTGCGCGCGATGTCGTCGGCGAGCCCGATCACCCGGGCGCTGCGGATACCCGGCGCGGGTTCCAGCTCGTAGAGCGTCACCACCGGGCCGGGGCGGATCTCGACGATGCTGCCCTGCACCCCGTAGTCCGACAGCACGGTTTCGAGCAGGCGGGCATTCGCGTCCAGCGCCTCCGCCGAGGGCGCGGTGGCGGCGCGCGCGGGGGCGGGCGTCAGCAGCTCGAGCGGCGGGTAGCGCCAGCCCGGTTCGGCCAGGGCGAGGCTCGGCTGCTGCGCCTTGCGCACGCTGCCGATGGGACGGATGGTGCGGCCGGCCGGGGCGGCGGCGGTCGCGGCCGGCGGCGGCGGCACGGCCGGGCGGCCCGGCAGCGGGGCCGGCGGGGCCAGGGGCCCCTGGCCCATGGGCGCCGGCGCCAGCGGGGTCAGCGAGGGTTCCTGGCGGGAAAGCGGCTCGGCGGCGGCGGGTTCCGCCCGCCCGGACCGGCGGAACCAGCCGGTCCAGGCCGGCCCGACCGGGGCCGCAACCAGCGTCGCCGCCCGCTCGAACAGCGGCACCCGACCGGCGGTGAACAGGAACCGGGCCAGCCGATGCAAGCCGCGCCAGGCCAGGCGCCATTCCCCCCCGGAGAGGCCCAGGGCGAGCAGCAGCAGGGTGAGCGACAGGGCGACGCCGAGCGGCACCACCAGCAGCGCGATCAGGTTGCCGGCGGCGCCATGCGCTCCGACCAGCCAGGAGGCCGGCGCCAGCAACCGCCCCACCGCGCCGCCCGGCCCGGCGGCGGTGGGCCAGGGTTGGGCGGCGATCTGCCGCAGGCTTTGCAGCGTGGCCGCCACCGTCGGCATCGCCAGCAGCATGGCGGCCAGCCGCGCCGTCGGGCTGCCCAGGCCGCGATGCGACGACAGGCGCACCGCCCAGGCCAGCAGCGCCAGCACCGGAATCGCGCCGGCGACGCCGAAGCCCTGCAACAGCAGGTCGGAGACCATCGCGCCCACCGGGCCCGCGAGATTATGACTGGGTACGGCGCCCGCGGTGTCGAACGAAGGATCGGAGGGATGATAGGTGGTCAGCGCCAGCAGCAGGGCGAGGCCGAGGCCGGCCAGCACCAGGGCCCCGAGATCGCCGGCACGGCGGCGCAGCTGCTCGCGCAGCGCGGCGGAGATGATGCGGTGGGGGTCGGCCGGGACGGTGCGGGCAGACGCCATGCGGGAAGCCTTCTCTCTTGCTGCGTTCAGGCGCAGGATCGACGATAGCGCGGAACCGGCTAAGGTTACACGGTTTTCCAACCTGGCCCAACCGGCGATAGTGTCTCAGTTTGAAAGTCGGCGCCGGCCCGCACCCCCGCCCGGCCACCCAATGCCACTATACTGACGTTGGG
>JBMFXF010000321.1:0-3263 GCA_049964515.1 Acetobacteraceae bacterium
CAACTGGAGCGCGCTCGGGGGCGTTGGACGAATTGGCGTGGCCGGTATCGGTATCTCGTCCACCGGTGGAATGCTGGGGGGGGTATCAAGTGGATTGGCTTCAACGACCTTTGCACCTCCAGGTGTGTCACCTACCCCATTGTCGCCGGAGGCATTGACGGCGGGGGCGTTGCCTGCTGTTGCCGGGGCGCTGACCGGGTTCAACCTGACCGCGGCGGTCAATGCGCTCGCTCAGGACAATCTGGCGCGGATCCTGGCCGAGCCGAACCTCACCGTCATCAGCGGCCAGAAGGCCAATTTCCTGGTCGGCGGCGAGGTGCCGGTGCCGGTGCCGGGCCAGAACGGGCAGGTGACGATCGGGTTCAAGAAGTTCGGCGTGTCGCTGAGCTTCAGTCCGGTGGTGTTTTCCAACGGCCAGATCAGCATCAAGGTCCATCCGGAGGTCAGCCAGCCGAACTATGAGAACGCGGTGTCGATCACCGCGGCCAACCAGAGCCTCCAAGTACCCACGTTCACGGAAACCAGCGCCGAGACCACGGTCAATCTGGGCTCCGGACAGAGCTTCGCCATCGGCGGGCTGTTACAGGACACCATCAGCGACCAGGGCAGCGGCGTGCCGGGCATCAGCAACATCCCGATCCTCGGCGCGCTGTTCCACAACGACAATTTCCAGCGCCAGCAGACCGAGCTGGTGATCATCGTCACCCCCTACATCGTCCGCCCGGTGAACAGCATCCACCAGCTGCAGACCCCGGACGAGAACTATACCGCCCCCACCGACGTGCAGCGCCTGCTGTTCATGCGCCAGGTCGGCACCCCGCGGCGCTGGCAGCGGGTGAAGGTGCCGGGCCACGCCGGGTTCATGGTGCAATGAGGTCGCCGATGCGCCGCATCCTGCCGCCGCTGGTCCTGCTGGTCGGGTTCTCGCTCAGCCTGACCGCCTGCAACCGCGATGACACCTACTCCCGTCCCTACACCTGGCACCCGACCCACGCCAACGACGCCAACATCGCCGCCGAGGTGGCCGACCCGAGCGACCTCGTGGTCGGTCGCGGTTCGGACAGCGTGCCGGCGGCGATGGTGGTGCCGCCCATCACGGCCATGACCGGCTCGGCCGCCACCGGCGGCGGCACCAGCGGCACGACCGGTGGCCTCGGCGCGCTCGCCGCCGCCGCCGGAAGCAGCGGAGCAAGCAAGTAATGCCCGACGGAACCATGTCCCAGGGCCGAGCGGTCACCGGCATCGACGCCAGTCCCGTCCGCCACGACCGTCTCAACCTGATCGGCTTCGTCGCCGACGCCGAGACCGAGGCCGCGTTGCAGGCCGGGCTCGCCGCCCTGCTGCCCGAGGCGCCGGATTTCCGCCGCGGCAATATCCGCACCGCGCAGGCGGCGATGCAGAAGATCGCCACCCCGCGCATCCTGATCGTCGATATCAGCGGCGAGGACCAGCCGCTCAAGGCGCTCGGCGACCTCGCTGCGGTGGTGGAGCCCGATGTCTGCGTGCTGGTGGTGGGCGAGCACGACAGCACCGATTTCTACCGCGAGGTGACGCGTGGCCTCGGCGCCGCCGACTACCTCGCCAAGCCGCTCACCCGCGAGAACGTCGCCCGCCATTTCGGATCGCTGGTGATGGGCCGCGCGCCGTCGACGGACGCGGTGCTGGGCGGGCGGGTGCTGACGGTCACCGGGGTGCGCGGCGGCACCGGGGCCAGTACCGTCGCCGCCAACCTCGCCTGGCATCTCGGCGCCAACCTGCGCCACCACACCGTGCTGTTCGATCCCGATCTCTATCGCGGTACGGCGGCGTTCCTGTTCAACCTGCAACCGGGGGCGGGGCTGCGCACCGCGCTCGAATATCCCGACCGCATCGACAGCCTGCTGGCCGAGCGCGCCGCGGTGCCGGCGGCCGACCGGGTCCATGTGCTCTCGGGCGAGGAGCCGCTCGGGATGCCGCTCGCCTATGCCTCCGGCGCAGGGGAGCGGCTGGTGGAGGCGCTGCGGCGGCGGTATAATTTCGTCATCGCCGACGTGCCGTTCGCCCCGGTGCCGCTGCATCGCGATCTGCTCGATCTCGCCCATCAGCGCATCCTGGTGCTGGAACCCACGCTGGCGGCGATGCGCGACACGTTGCGCCTGCTCGGCCTGCCGGCCGGCCCCAACCAGACCCAGGGGGCGGTGCTGGTGCTCAACCGGCTCGGCCTGCCCGGCGGCCTCAGCCGGCGGCAGATCGAGGACGGGCTCAAGACCAAGATCGACATCGTCATCCCCGACATGCCGAAGCCGCTGCGCCAGGCGGCCAATCTCGGCGAGCCGGCGATCGTCACCTCGACCGCGCTGGCGCGGCTGATCGGCGATCTGGCCCGGCAGGTGGCGGCGCTGGCGCTGGTGGATGCGGCGGCGACCGATGCCGCCGCGCCACGCCGGCGCGTGCGCCGGCCGCTGTTCTCCTGGCCGCGGCGCAAGGCGGCATGAGCGCGGTCGTCCCCGTTGCGCGGTTCGGCCGCCGGCAGGAGCTGCTGGACCCGCGCCCGCCGGCCGCCGCGGCGCCACCGCCCGAGCCCGCGCCCCTGGCCCCGGCGGCGACCGGGGCGCCGCCGCCCGATGCCATCGCCGAGCTGCGCACCCTCTGCCTGGCCCGGCTCGACCCCACCGTGGTCTCCAACATGCCGGCCGAGCAGCTGCGCACCGATATCGAGCGGCTGATCTCCGAACTCGCCTCGCTCAACCGGTTCCAGATCAATGCCCGCGAGCAGCGCGGACTGGCGACCGAGCTGGTGCACGACATCCTCGGCCTCGGCCCGCTCGAGACGCTGCTGGCGGACGATGCCGTCACCGACATCATGGTCAACGGCCCGCAGCGGACCTTCATCGAGCGCGCCGGCAAGGCGATGCTGTCGGACGTGAAATTCCGCGACGCGTCGCATCTGATCGGCATCTGCCAGCGCATCGCCGCCGGGGTGGGGCGGCGGATCGACGAATCGAGCCCGATGGTCGATGCGCGGCTCAAGGACGGCTCGCGCGTCAACATCGTGTTCCCGCCGCTGGCGCTGGACGGGCCCTACGTCTCGATCCGCAAGTTCTCCCGCCGCGCGATCGACCTCAACCGGCTGGTGGAGTTCGGCGCGCTCACCGCGCCGATGGCGCGCGCGTTGCAGGTGGCCGGGCGGGCGCGGCTCAACATCATCATCTCGGGCGGCACCGGGTCGGGCAAGACCACCCTGCTCAACGCGCTGTCGCGCTTCATCGACGTCTCGGAACGGG
>JBMFXF010000322.1:0-3260 GCA_049964515.1 Acetobacteraceae bacterium
CGATCAGCCGGGTGAGCAGGCTCTCCACCGTCACCCCCTCGGCGCGGGCGGCGAAGCCCACCGCCATGCGGTGGCGCAGCGCCGGCAGCGCCAGTGCGGCCACGTCATCGAGGCTGGGCGAGAGCCGCCCGTCCAGCACCGCGCGCGCCCGCGCCGCCAGCAGCAGCGCCTGCGCCCCGCGCGGCCCCGGTCCCCAGGCGACGTGGCGGGCGATCAGCGGGTCGGCCTCCGGGGTCGGGCGGGCGCCGCGCACCAGCGCCAGGATCGCCGCCACCACCCGCTCCGCCACCGGGACCGCGCGCAGCAGCCGCTGCGCGGCGAGCAGCCCGGGCGCGTCCAGCACCGGGGCGGGCGGGGTTTCTCCCGGGCCGGTGGTGGCCAGCAGCAGCGCGCGCTCGGCCGCCAGGGCGGGGTAGCCGACGTCGATCTGCAGCAGGAAGCGGTCGAGCTGGGCCTCCGGCAGCGGATAGGTGCCTTCCTGTTCCAGCGGGTTCTGCGTGGCCAGCACATGGAACGGCACCGGCAGCGGATGCTCGGCGCCGCCGGCGCTGACCCGGCGTTCCTGCATCGCCTGCAGCAGCGCCGACTGGGTGCGCGGGCTGGCGCGGTTGATCTCGTCGGCCATCAGCAGCTGGCAGAACACCGGGCCGGGCAGGAAGCGGAAGCGCCGCGTGCCGTCGGCATCGTCGAGCACTTCCGAGCCGGTGATGTCGGGCGGCATCAGGTCGGGGGTGAACTGCACCCGCCGCTGATCGAGCCCCAGCACGATGGCCAGGGTCTCCACCAGCTTGCTCTTGCCCAGGCCCGGCAGCCCCACCAGCAGCGCGTGCCCGCCGGCGAGCAGGGTGATGAGCGCCTGCTCCACCACCGCCTCCTGCCCCAGGATCACCCGGCCCACGGCGGCGCGCACCGCGGCCAGGCGGGCGGCCAGCGCCGCGAACGCTTCCGGGTCCGGCGGGTCCGCCAACGGGTCCGCGGCGGCGAACGCGGCGACGGATTGCGTGGTTGCTGCCATGTTCGTCATATTGGTTCTTTCCGAAGCGGGGGTAGGCTTCCTATATGACGCTCGGTGGAAGAATGCTTGCGCCCCGACGGGCCGGGCCGCTTCCGCCGGGATCGGGGGATGAGCCGCGTGGCGCGCCGCGGGGCTCGAAGACGGGTGCGCGGGCGCATCCGGGGAGTATCGTCTGGGATGACCATCACCGCCGCCGTCACATCAGGCCCCACGCCGCGGCCCCGCCGGGCCCCGGTGGAGTGCGGGGACCTGCCGTTCCTGATCCGCCGCGACGGCACCTGGCTCTATCGGGGCAGCCCGATCGGGCGGAAGGAGCTGGTGTGCCTGTTCGCCTCGGTCCTGAAGCGCGACGCCGAGGGCGGGTTCTGGCTCGAGACGCCGGCCGAGCGCGGCCGCATCATCGTCGAGGACGCCCCCTTCGTCGCCGTCGAGCTGGACTGGACGGGCGAGGGGTGCAAGCAGGTGCTCTCGTTCCGTACCAATATCGATCAGATCGTCACCGCCGGTCCCGAGCATCCGATCCGCATGTCGCACGACATCGTCACCTGCGAGCCGACGCCGTATCTGCGGGTGCGGCCGGGCGCGGGGGCGGCGCCGATCGAGGCGCGGATCAACCGCGCGGTCTATTACGAGCTGGTGGCGCTGGCGGTGCCGCATGAGGTGGCCGGCACGCGGATGCTGGGGGTGTGGAGCTGCGGGCGGTTCTTCGCGCTGGGCGAGATGCCCGACGGCAACGACTGAATGGCGCCCGAGGAGCTGCGCCGGCGCCTGCACCGGGTTGCCGCCTCCGCCCGGCCCGGGGCGGTTATCCGCGGTACCTGGCCGCTGCCCGCCACCGCCACCCCGCCGGTGCCGGCGGCGGTGCTGGTGGGGCTGCGCCCGGGCGCCGAGCCGGGCGTGCTGCTGACCCGGCGCACCGAGCGACTGGCGCATCACGCCGGGCAGGTGAGTTTCCCCGGCGGGCGCATCGACCCTGGCGATGCCGGCCCGACCGCGGCGGCGCTGCGCGAGACCGAGGAGGAGGTGGGGCTGGCGGCGGACCGCATCGTTACCTTCGGCCCGCTCGAGGATTTCCTGACCGGCACCGGCTTCCGCATCACCCCCATCCTGGCGCTGCTGCCGGAGCGGGCCGAGTACCGGCCGCAGCCGGCCGAGGTGGCGGCGGTGTTCCACTACCCGCTGGCCCGGCTGCTGGACCCGGCGGCGCCGTGGCAGGAGCGGCAGTGGCGCAACGGGCAGCTGCGCGACACCTGGGTCTGGCCGCATCCGGATCACGTCATCTGGGGCGCCACCGCCGCCATCCTGGTGCATCTGGCCGAGCGGCTGCGGGCGGCATGAGGCCGCGGGACCGATGCTGGACGGGCTGAGCGATCTGGCGCTGTTCCTGGCGCCGTTCGTGATCTTCGGCCTGCTGTGGCTGGGCGCCACCCGCGGCTGGGGCACGGTGGCGGGGGCGGTGGTGTTCCTGCTGCTGGTGGCGGCGGCGGTGTGGCTGGTGACGTTGCGGCGGCTGCCCGCGGGAGAGGCGTATCAGCCGGCCCGCGTGGTCGGGGGGCGGGTGGTCTCGCCGCCGCGCCCGTGAGCGCGGAGGCGCCGGCGCGGTGGCTGGACCCGGCGCCGCTGCTGGGGTGCGCGCCCGGGCTGGCGGCGGTGTGGGCGGCGGTGCCCTCGGCGCGGGTGGTGGGGGGCGCGGTGCGGGATTCGCTGCTGGGGGCGGCGGTGGCGGATATCGACCTGGCCACGCCGCTGCCGCCGGCGGCGGTGACGGCGGCGCTGGTCGCGGCCGGGCTGGGGGCGAAGCCGACCGGGCTGGCGCATGGCACGGTGACCGCGGTGGCCGCGGGGCGCGGCTATCAGATCACCACTCTGCGCCGCGATGTGGCAACCGACGGGCGGCGCGCGGTGGTGGCCTTCACCGATGACTGGCGGGCCGACGCGGCGCGGCGGGATTTCACCTTCAACGCGCTGTCGTGGGACCGCGCGGGGGGGGTGTACGACTACTGGGGCGGGATCGCGGATCTGCGCGCCGGGCGGGTGCGCTTCGTGGGCGATCCGGCGGCGCGGATCGCCGAGGATTATCTGCGGGTGCTGCGGTTCTTCCGCTTCTTCGCGCGGTTCGGGCGGCAGGCGCCGGATGCGGCCACCGAGGCGGCGTTGCAAGCGGGCGTGCCGGGGCTGGCCGGGCTTTCGGCGGAGCGGGTGCGCTATGAAATCCTGGGGCTGCTGGCCGCGCCCGACCCGCGGG
>JBMFXF010000323.1:0-3205 GCA_049964515.1 Acetobacteraceae bacterium
GTCGCCATGCCGGTCCAGATGATCGGGCGAGAGATTGAGCATCGCCGCCGCATCGAAGCGCATGGTTTCGAGTCGCTCCAACATGTAGCTCGACATTTCGAGCACATAGACGCCGCCCGCGCCGAGCAGCGGCAGCGCCAGCGCGGCGGGGCCGAGATTGCCGCCGGCGGCGACGGATAGTCCCGCCCCGGCCAGCACATGCGCGAGCAGCGCGGTGGTGGTGGATTTGCCGTTGGTGCCGGTGATGCCGACGAAGCGTGCCGCCGAGCCGGAGCGGCGCACCGCCTGGAACAGCAGCTCGGCATCCGACAGCACGGGCACGCCGGCGGCCAGCGCCCGCGCCGCCACCGGGTGCGGCGCCGGCAGCCGGTGCGGGATGCCCGGGGAGAGCACCAGTGCGTCGAGCCGCCCCCAGGCGGCGGGATCGACCGGGTTGGCGAGGGCGGCGCGGCGGGCGGGATCGTCGTCCCAGGCCGGCACCTCGGCGCCCATCGCGGCGAGTGCCGCGGCGGCGGCGGCACCGTTGCGGCCGAGCCCGAGCACCCCGATGCGGGCGCCGGCGAACAGGTCGGGGGCGAAGCCGCTCATCGGATTTTCAACGTCGCCAGCCCGACCAGGGCCAGGATCATGGAGATGATCCAGAACCGGATCACGATGGTGGGTTCGGCCCAGCCCTTCTTCTCGAAATGATGGTGCAGCGGCGCCATCAGGAACACCCGCGTGCCGGTGCGCTTGTACCAGAACACCTGGATCATCACCGAGACGGTTTCCACCACGAACAAACCGCCCACGATCGCCAGCACGATCTCGTTCTTGGTCACCACCGCGACCGCGCCGAGCGCGCCGCCGAGGGCGAGGCTGCCGGTATCGCCCATGAACACCGCCGCCGGCGGGGCGTTGAACCAGAGGAAGCCGAGCCCGGCGCCGATCAACGCCGAGCAGAACACCGCGAGCTCGCCCGCCCCGGGAATCGGGTGCAGCTGCAAATAATCGGCGAAGATGCGGTTGCCGACCAGATAGGCAATCAGCGCGAACACCCCGGCGGCGATGATGGAGGGCACGATGGCGAGCCCGTCCAGCCCGTCGGTCAGGTTCACCGCGTTCGAGCTGCCCATCATCACCAGCGCGCCGAACAGGGGGAACCCCCAGCCGAGCGGGATCAGCAGGTTCTTGAACACCGGCACCGCCAGCGCGTCGCCCAGGGTGCCGGCGGTGGTGTGCATGATCCAGGTGGCGGCGGCGAGGCCGATCACCGCCTGGCCGACCAGCTTGGCCCGCCCCGGCAGGCCGCGATGGCTGCGCCGGGCGAGCTTCAGATAGTCGTCGGCGAAGCCGAGCAGCCCGTAGCCGAAGGTCACCCCCAGCACCGCCCAGATGTAGCGGTTGCGCAGATCGACCCAGAGCAGGGTGGAGCCGAGGGTGGCGAGCAGGATCAGCACCCCGCCCATGGTGGGGGTGCCGGCTTTCTCGATCAGGTGCCGCTCCGGCCCGTCGGCGCGGATCGGCTGGCCCTGGCCCTGGGTGCGGCGCAGCCAGCGGATCAGCCCGGGACCGATCAGGAAGCTCATCACCAGCGCGGTCAGGCAGGCCGCGCCGGAGCGGAACGTGATGTAGTGCAGCACGTTGAAGGCGGAGAAATCCCGGGTCAGCGGGCGGGCCAGCGCGAACAGCATCAGCCGCCCTCCGCCCGCGCCGCCAGGGCGGCGATCACGCTCTGCATCCGGCTGCCCAGGCTGCCCTTGACCAGGACGGTGTCGCCGGCGCGCAGCTCGGCCGCGACCAGCGGGGCGAGGGCCGCGGCATCGGGCGCATAGACCACCGGCGGGAAGCCGGGCAGGGCGTTGCGCAGGTGGCGCATCTCGGCTCCGCACAGGAAGATGTGATCGGCCACCAGATCGGCGGCCAGGGCGGCGTGCGCGTCCGGCGCGTGCGCGCCCAGTTCCAGCATGTCGCCCAGCACGGCGATGCGCCGGCCGGACTCGCCCGCCAGCACCGCCAGCGCGGCGCGCATGGAGGCCGGGTTGGCGTTGTAGCTTTCGTCCAGCAGCAGCGCCGGTCCGTCCGGCAGCGCCAGGCTGCGGCGGGCGCCGCGGCCGGCGAGCGGGGCGAAACCGTCGAGCGCGGCGGCGGCGGCTTCGGGCGGCACGCCGAGGGCGGCGGCGGCGGCGAGTGCGGCCAGCGCGTTGTCGGCCATGTGCCGGCCGGGGGCGGCGAGCCGGAACTCTATCCGCACGCCCTCGCAACGGGCGCTAACGGCGGCCCCGCCCGGCTCGGCGCGGTAGCCCTCCAGCCGGAACGCGGCATCGGCGGTGGCGCCGAAGCTCAGGATGCGCGCGCCGCCGGCGGCTTCGCGCAGCAGCGCCGCGTGCGGCACCTCGGCCGGCAGCACCGCCGTCCCGCCGGGTTCGAGCCCCTGGAAGATGCTGGCCTTCTCGGCGGCGATGGCGGCGAGCGAGCCGAGCAGGCCGATATGCGCCGGGGCGATCGCGGTGATGACGGCCACGTGCGGGCGGGCGAGGCGGGCGAGCGGGGCGATCTCGCCGGCGTGGTTCATGCCGAGCTCGGCCATGCAGAACGCGGCCTCGGGAGGCAGCCGGGCCAGGGTGAGCGGCACCCCCCAATGGTTGTTGTGCGAGGCCATCGCGGCATGGGTGGCCCCTGGGGTGGGTCCCTGCGCGTGCAGGATCCGCCGCAGCATCTCCTTGGTGGTGGTCTTGCCGACGCTGCCGGTGATGGCCGCGAGCTGGCCGGTGAAGCGGGCCCGCCCGGCCGCGCCGAGGGCGGTGAGGCCGGCCAGGGTGTCGGGCACGATCAGGCAGGGCGCCTCGCCCACCGGATGGGTGGTGAGCGCGCCGGCGGCGCCGCGGGCGATGGCGTCGGAGACGAACAGATGCCCGTCCCGGTGCTCCCCGCGCAGCGCCACGAACAGCGCGCCCGGGGCGATGCCGCGGGTGTCGATGGCGACATCGCCGGCGGCGAAGCCGCGCGTGAAACGGCCGCCGGTGGCCGCGGCCAGCGCGGCCTCGGTCCAGAGCGCGCTCATGCCGCGCCTCCGGCCAGTTCGCGGATGACCGCGGCGTCGTCGAACGGGATCACCTCGGTGCCGATGATCTGGCCGGTCTCGTGGCCCTTGCCCGCCACCACCAGAACATCGCCCGGGCCGAGCGCGGCGAGTCCGGCGGCGATGGCGGCGCGGCGGTCGCCG
>JBMFXF010000324.1:0-3194 GCA_049964515.1 Acetobacteraceae bacterium
CTGCTGGGGGTGCTGGGCGCGGTGGAGATGGCGCTGCGGATCGAGCGGGTGCCGCATGGCAAGGGGGGCGTGGAGGCGGCGATGGCGTATTTCGCGGGGTAGCGGGGGCACTCCGTCCCCGTTCGGGCGGTATTAGTGTGCCGATCCTGACGTATGTTGCCGTCGGCAGTGGTCAGGATCGGCACACCAGCCCGTTGTTTTCAGTGGCAGGACACCAGCACAGCGAGCGTTCCAAAAGCCGTTCCGTAAGGGTTCATCCGTTGACGTCACTTGCAGCCGGGACCTGAGCGGTGCGTACCCGTCTCGATCTGAAAACCGCATAGTCGCCGCCTGATCTGCCATGGATGGCCGTTCACGGGGGTGGCGCCTCCCGGGATCACCGGTACCCAATCAGAGGCCAACGATATGATCGCTCATCGGGTCACGGTCGGCGCGGATGATGGCAACGGACTCGCCCGGCGTGCCAAGCCCGAGGCGGCGGATCTCTGCCAGCAACTCGCCTTGCAGCGATCGATGGTGTCGCTCCGCGCGCTGGCGCAACCGGTGGGCCACCTCGTCCGGGGTGTTCCTGATGGAAAGATTGGTGGCCGTCGGTTCCGAATCTCCTCCAATGCAGAACCTGAACAGCATGGCGCGGGACCGGATGCACTCGGTTCCGACGGCGGGACCGATCCGGGTGCCACGCCCCAGCACCAGCCCCCGTTCACCCCCCCGCGGCGGCGAAGGCGAAATCCGGCGGCTCCCGGTGATGGTCCCGAAACCACCCGACGAACCGCCCGATCCCCTCGGCCAGGCTCACCCGCGGCGCGAACCCGCACAACGCCCCGATCGCGTCCACCGCGGCGAACGTCTCCTCCACATCCGCCTCCGGCCGCGGCGCCTCGCGCAGAATCGCCTTGCGTTCCAGCCCCGCTTCCAGCAACCCGACCAGGGTCAGCACCGTCTCGGCGCGGTGGTTGCCGATGTTCAGCACCCGCGGCGCGCCTTCGGGCGGACGGTCCAGGCAGCCCAGCACGCCGGCCACGATGTCGTCGATATAGGTGAAATCGCGCTTGAGCCGCCCGCCGTCATAAAGCGTGATCGGCTCGCCGCGCATGATCGCGCGGGCGAAGGAATAATACGCCATGTCCGGCCGGCCCCAGGGGCCATACACGGTGAAGAAGCGCAGCCCGGTCTGCGGCAGGCCATACAGATGCCCATAGGCATACGCAAGCAACTCGTCGGCCCGCTTGGTCGCCGCATAGACCGAGAGCGGGGTATCGACCCGATCGGTCTCGGCGAACGGCAGCCGCGTGTTCGCCCCGTAAACCGAGGACGAGCTGGCATAGACCAGGTGCCGCAGCCGGGGCAGCGCGCGCGCCAGTTCGAGCATGACCACCTGGCCCATCACGTTGGCCTGCACATAGGCGAACGGATCGCGCATCGAAAACCGCACCCCGGCCTGCGCGGCGAGGTGGACGATCGCCTCACAATCCGCAAGCGCCGCCGCGAGGGCCGCCATCCGTTCCCGGTCCGATACATCCGCGCGGTGGAACGCGAACCCGCCATGGCGGGCGAGCCGCGCCAGCCGCGCCTCCTTCAGCGTGACATCGTAATAGTCGTTGACGCTGTCCACGCCGATGACGCGGCTGCCCCGGCGGAGCAGCGCCTCGGCGACGTGCGAGCCGATGAAGCCGGCGACGCCGGTGACGAGCACAACCTCCATCAGGCGGCGCGCGCCAGCGGCACGCCGCAGGCGTCGAACGCGGCGAACAGGCTCGCCTGCTGCTCACGCGAAAGCGGCCGATGCGGCGGGCGGATCGCGGTCCAGCCGGCATCGCCGGTCAGCCGCGCGACCAGGGCTTTCAACCCCGGGATCAGCGGCACCGATGTCACCGCCTTGCGGGTCGCGGTCAGGGTTTGCTGCGCGGCCTCCCCTTCCGGGGCGTTCCAGTGCGCATAGACGCGGGCGCCGATCGCGCAGTTCACATTCGCCGCCGCGGTGATGCAGCCGGCCCCGCCCGCCTGCAGCATCGGCCGCAGCAGGCTGTCGTCGCCGGCGTAAACCTCGAACCCGTCGGCGGCGAAATGATCGGCATAGGCCTTGCTGTTGGCGTAGTCCCCGCTGCTGTCCTTGATCCCCTTCACCACCCCGGGGAAGGCCGCGAGCAGCCGCCCGACCAGCGCCACCGAGAAGCCCACCACCGCCTGCTGCGGGAAATGATAAAGATAGATCTTGATATCGCCCCCCGTCCGCTGGATCACTTCCGAGAAATAGGCGAACAGCCCGTCGTCGGAGGGGTTCTTGTAGTAGAACGGCGGCAGCAGCAGCGCCCCCCGGCAGCCGAGTTCGGCCGCCCGCCGGGTCAGCAGCACGGTGTCGGTCAGTGCGGTGGTGCCGGTCCCGGGCAGCAGCCGGGCGGGAGCGATGCCTCGCGCCACCAGCCCCTCCATCACCGCGATCCGTTCGGAAATCCCGAGGCTGTTGGCCTCCCCGGTGGTGCCGAGGATCGCCAGGTTGTTGCAGCCGTTGGCTTGCAGCCAGCGACAATGCGCGACCATCCGCTCGAGGCTGACCGAGAGATCGGCGTTCATCGCCGTCAGCACGGCGGCGTTGACGCCACCGAACAAGGCATCCTTCATGCGTCCCGTTCCTTCGGTTCCGCCCGCCGCGGGCGCGGCGCGCGTCCCGGCCATTCGGCCAGATGCTGCTCGAACGGCCCTGCCTGCCGCTCATCGATGACGCGCCCCCGCACCGAGACCCCGGCCCGGTGCACGCTGTCCGGATCGCCGGACACCAGCGGATGCCACCAGGCAAGGTCCCTTCCTTCGGCCACGCGCCGATAGGCACAGGACGGCGGCAACCAGTCCACGGTCCGCACTTCGTCAGGGGTCAGGCTGACGCAATCGGCCACCCGCCGGCGGCGGTTGGGGTAGTCCTTGCAGCGGCAGCTGTGGTGATCCAGCAGGAAGCACGCCACGGTGGTGAAGCCGAGCCGGCCGGTCTCCTCGTCGCGCAGCTTGTGCAGGCAGCAGCGCCCGCAGCCGTCGCACAGCGATTCCCATTCCTCCGGGGACATCGCTTCCAGCCGCTTGACCCGCCAGAATGGTGCAGACGCTGACATGGCCGCATCCTACCCGCTCCGTGCCGGGGACGGAAGGACGCGGCCGGCCGGTTGGGCCGTGTCTCAGTTTGAAAAGCAAGTCGGCGCCGG
>JBMFXF010000325.1:0-3184 GCA_049964515.1 Acetobacteraceae bacterium
ACACAAGGGCCCGGGTGGCGCGGATCGACCCCGCCTTCGTGCGCGCCAACCGCGAGCACCAGCTCTACAGCGCGCTGGTCGCGGCCAGCCTCGACCGCCTGCCCGATCCGGCATGATGCCCGGCTCGCCGCCCCGCCCGTCCTGCGTCCGGGCACCGAGCCAGGAAGGCAGGCGCCGGCCGTGATTCTCGCGCGCTACCTGATCGGGCAGATCGGCAAGGCCGCGCTGGCGATCCTCGCCATCCTCGCCGCCCTGTTCGTGGGCTACAGCACCGACCGCTTCTTCGGCGACGCCGCGCAGGGGCTGCTGCCGCTCGCCATCGCCGCGCAGATGATCGGCCTGCAACTGGTGATCGCCCTGGAAGTGCTGACCCCGATCGCCCTGTTCCTCGCCGTGGTGCTGACCGTCGGCCGGCTCAGCAGCGATTCCGAGATGGTGGCGATGCAAGCCCTGCGGGTGACGCCGTGGCGGGTGCGGGCCGCGGTGCTGGCGCTGGCGGGCACGGTCGCGGCGCTGGTGGCGGCGCTGTCGCTGTTCGCGCGGCCGCTGGCCTACGCGCGGATGCATGCGATTTCCCGCCATGCGGAGGGCACGCTCAACGTCGATGCAATTCAGGCCGGCAGCTTCTACGCGGCGCGGCAAGGCCGGCTGGTCATCTACCTGGCGCAACGCGCGGGGCCGTACGCCCCGGCGCACGGCGTCTTCATCCGCCGCCGCCACGACGGGCACGACCAGATCATCCACGCCGCCGCCGCCTACCGGCTGCCGCCCGCGCGCCCGGGCGGCGATCCGCGCATCCTGCTGCGCGACGCCCATGTCATCGACCTCGGCGGCAACGGCGACCTGGTCACCGCCGGCAGTTTGATCGTCGATCCCGACCGGCACCTGCACGGGCCGCCGCCCTACAGCCCGCTCGCCGCCAGCACCTGGCATCTGGCCCGTTCCACCGCCCCCGCCGACGTTGCCGAGCGGCAATGGCGTCTCTCGACCGGGCTGTCGGCCCTGCTGCTGGCGCTGCTCGGCATCCCGCTCGGTCAGGTGAAGCCGCGCCAGGGCAAGCAGGAGAAGCTCGGCGTCGCGGTGCTGGTCTACGCCGGCTACTATGTAGTTGTTTCGGCGGCGCGCACCTGGGTCCAGCGCGGGGTCGTGCCCGCCTTTCCCGGCCTGTGGTGGGCGCCGGCGCTGCTGGCGCTGGTGGTGCTCGCGGCGAGCGCCGGCCCCGGCCGCCGCCGCCGGCGGGGGGCATGAGACGCGGCCGGCTCGCCCGCGCGCTCGCCGCCGCCGGGGCGGTGTGCGGCCCCGGCCCGGCGCTCGACCGCTACATCGCGCGCGCGGTGCTGCGCGCCACCCTCCTCGTCGCCTTCGGCCTGACCGCGCTGTTCAGCCTGCTCGCCCTGGTCGAGGAGCTGCGGCTGGTCGGCCAGGGCGGTTACGGGCTCGGCGGCGCGCTGGCCTATGTGCTGCTGACCGCGCCGCTGCGGCTGGTCCGCACCGCGCCGGTCGCCCTGCTCCTCGGCAGCCTGCTGGCGCTCGGCGCGCTCGGGCGCAACAGCGAGCTGGTGGCGATGCAGAGCCTCGGCCTCTCCGAGCAGCGCGTGGTCGGTGCGGTGCTCCGGCTCGTCGCACCGATCACGCTGACGCTGTTCCTGCTTACCCAGTTCGTCGTGCCGTCGGCGCGCAGCCGGGCCGAGGCGCTGCGCGCGGCGGCGCTGGGCCCGGCCGCGGACGCGCCGGGGGCGCACGGGTTCTGGGCCAGCGGGCCGCACGCCTACCTGCACGTGCGGCGCTGGCGCGGCGCCGCCGCGGCCGAGGGCATTGCGATCTATGCCTTCGCCGCCAACGGCCAGCTCGCCCAGGCGATCACCGCGCGGGACGCCGAGATCGGCCCCGGCCGGGACTGGACGCTGCGTGGCGTGCGCGAGCGCACCGTCGCGGGGGACCGGCTGCGGACGCGCGCGCTGGCGGTGCTGCACTGGCACGCCTTCGCCTCGACCGCGCGGCTGCGCATGCTCGCCCTGCCGCTCGGGGCGATGCCGCCGGCAGGGCTGCTGCGCGAGGTGCTGGCGCTGCGCCGCGAGCACCGGCAGGGGCTGCGCTATGCGCTCGAGCTGTGGCGGCGGATCGCCATCCCGCTGACGATGATCGCGATGATCCTGGCAGCCGCCCCGTTCCTGTTCGCGCCGCCGCGCATGCTGCAGCTCGGCCGGCTGCTGACCGCCGGCGCGGTGATCGGCATCGTCTTCACCCTGGTGCAGCAGATCACCGCCCACCTCGCCCTGCTGCTCGGCCTCGACGCCCCGGCCGCCGCGCTGGCCCCGCCGCTGGCCCTGATCGCCCTGACCTTGCTGCTGCGCCGCGTCGAGGAGTAGGGCCGCGCTCAGAGTGTGAAAAGCCATCAAGCTTGCGAATGAACGCCCGTTGTCATGGCTCGGGTTCTCGGGCGGTTTTGGCGGCCGACGGGCATTCCTTCACAAAGTCTCAGGCCGGGTCCGGCGCGGCGAGAAACCGCGCGCAGCGCCGCCGTCGGGCGCGCAGCAGCAGCAACAGGATGGCGTTGAAGCCAACGATGTCGAAAACGAAATAGTATTGCGGCGCGCCGACCCAGGCGAACAGAAAGATCGCCAGCGTGCGATAATTCGCCGACAGCACCGCCCAGCGCCGCACCGCCGGCGCGAAGGTCTCGCGGTAGTGCTGGCGCCGCGCGGCGCCGCCGGCGGCCAGCACCGCGGCAAGGCGCGCGTGGAAGGCGGGGCTGGCGCCGGAGGCCGCGTATTGCAGCCGCAGATAGGCGTCGTAGAGACGGGCCGGGATGCCGCCCCCGGCCATGCCCGGCTGGCGGAACGCGGCGGAGGCGCGGCCAAGCCCCCAGAAGCCGTATTCCTGCCGCTGCACCTCGTAGGCCGCCGACTGCACGGCGTGGCAGATCCCGGCCAGGACGGCGAGCGGCCAGACCCAGGCGCCGAGACGCGCCTGCAACGCCGCTGCCAGGCCCGCATAGACGGCGATGAAGGTGACGTAGTCGCAGATGCCGTCGAGCACCTTGCCGGAAGGCGATTGCTTGCCGGTGAGCCGCGCCAGCTGACCGTCCGCGCCGTCGAGCACGTGCCAGGCGATCATTAGCGCGAAGCCCAGCAGCACCCGCCAGCGGCGCGCGTAGCCGTGGTAGGCGAGGCCCGCGAGCACG
>JBMFXF010000326.1:0-3171 GCA_049964515.1 Acetobacteraceae bacterium
TGGCGGGCGATCCCGCCTTCGCGGTGGCGCTGCTGCGCGAGGGCATCGACCGGATGCTGGCCGGCGATATCGAGACCGGCAAGGCGGTGCTGCGCGACTACATCAAGGCGACCGTGGGGTTCGAGCGGCTGGCGGCGGCGACCGCCATGCCGCCGAAAAGCCTGATCCGGATGTTCGGGCCGCGGGGAAACCCGCAGGCGCGCAACCTGCTTGGGGTGATCGGGTATCTGCAGCGCCAGGCGGGGGTGGAGCTGCACGTGGGGTGAGGGGGGAAATCTCCCCTACCCCTCCACATACCGCCGCAGGAACGCCCGCACCGCCGGCGCCAGCTCCGGGTGCTTCAGCGCGAAGGCAATCTGCGCCTCCAGAAACCCCGCCTTGTCCCCACAGTCGAACCGCCGCCCGTCGTAACGCAGCCCGTGGAACGGCTGGCGCCCGATCAGCCGCGCCATCCCGTCGGTCAGCTGCACCTCGCCCCCGGCGCCGCGGTCCATGCGCGCGAGTTCGCCGATCACCTCCGGCATCAGCACGTAGCGGCCGATGATCGAAAGCGTGGAGGGGGCCTCCTCCGGCTTCGGCTTCTCCACCAGCCCGGTCACCTCCACCAGCCGCCCGTCATCGGCGCCGGTCTTCAGAATGCCGTAGCGGCTGGTGTGCGCGCGCGGCACCTCGGTCACCGCCACCACGTTGCCGCCGGTGCGCCGATACGCCTCGGCCAGCTGCACCAGGCAGGGGGTGTCGGCCAGCACCAGATCGTCGGGCAGCAGCACCGCGAACGGGTCGTCGCCGATGAAGGCGCGCGCGCACCAGATGGCATGGCCCAGGCCCAGCGGCACCTGCTGGCGCACCGTCACCATCGAGCCCGGTTCCACCAGCGTGCCCTCGAGATGGCCCAGCGCGTCGCGCTTGTCGCGTTCGCGCAACGTGGCCTCCAGCTCGAAGGCGATGTCGAAATGCTCCACCAGCGCGGTCTTGCCGCGGCCGGTGACCATGCAGAACTGCTCGATCCCGGCGGCGCGCGCCTCCTCCACCGCGTATTGGATCAGCGGCTTGTCCACCACCGGCAGCATCTCCTTGGCCATCGCCTTGGTGGCGGGCAGGAAGCGGGTGCCGAGGCCGGCGACCGGGAACACAGCTTTGCGCAGCGGCTTCATGCGGGCATCTCCTGGCGGCGGGGTGCCCGGGCCGGGCGAGCAACGTCCATACACGATCCGCCGCACCGGGTCACCGCGCTTGACGCGGCGCGGCGGGAGGGGGCACGCAGCGGCATGATCCGATCCGCCTGCGTCGCACTGCTGCTGGCGGCCCTGCCGACGCTGTCCCTGGGGGCGACCCCGGCGGCGGCGCAGGTGCTGCGCCTGCCACCAAAAGATGCCGCGCCGCCGCCGCCCCAGCCGGTGCGGGTGCGGACCGCGCCGCGGACGCCGGTGCGACAGATCGGGCAGCGGGTGCGGCCGATGGTCCACCCGGTGGTGCGGCTGCCGCTGCCACCGACCCCACCCGGGCCGGTGGTGGCACCGCCGCCCCAAGCGCGCCGCGCCGCGCCGCCGCCGCAAGCCAAGCCCCACCGCCCCGATATCGGCACCGTGACCGGCCTGCCGCTGCCTCGGTTCGCCAGCCTGCGCAGCGACGAGGTGTATCTGCGTGCCGGCCCCGGGTTCCGCTACCCGGTGCGCTGGGTCTATCGCCGGCGCGGGATGCCGGTGGAGATCGAGCGCGAGTTCCAGCTCTGGCGGCTGGTGCTGACCCCGGACGGCGCGCGCGGCTGGATGCACGAGGCGACCCTGAAGGGCCGGCGCGACGGGATCGTGACCGGCACCCGCCACCGGCTGCGCGCCGGGCCGGAGGCGAACGCCCGCACCGTGGCAATCGTCGATCCCGGCGTGATCCTGCGCCTGTTGCGCTGCGGCGCGGGCAGCAAGTGGTGCCGGGTGGAGGCGGGCGGGCGGCGCGGGTGGATCCGGCGGCGAGATTTCTGGGGTACGTTCCCGGGGGAGAAAGTGCCGGACAGGTAATTTCCTCCGGCAGGCGTGACACCGGCCCCCGCACCCTGTTGAATAGCCGCATGGATGGAACCGCCTGCCTTGCGCCGCCGGTCAGCGTCGCGCACCCGCCGCGCCAGACCGTGCCCCTGGTGTTCGCCTCGCCGCACTCAGGGCGCGACTACCCGCCCGATTTCCTCGCCGCCTCCCGCCTCGACCCGCTCGGCCTGCGCCGGTCGGAAGACAGCTTCGTCGATCTGCTGTTCGCCGACGCCCCCGCCCATGGCGCGCCGCTGCTCACCGCCGGCTTCCCCCGCGCCTGGTGCGACGCCAACCGCGAGGCCTGGGAGCTGGACCCCGGCATGTTCGAGGAGCCGCTGCCCGCCTTCGTCAACACCGCAAGCCCCCGCGTCGGCGCCGGACTCGGCACCATCCCGCGCCTGGTCGCCTCCGGCGAACCGATCTACGCCGGCCGCCTGCGCTTCGCCGACGCCGAAGCCCGCATCCGCGCCTGCTGGCAGCCCTATCACGACACGCTGGCCGCGCTGATCGCCGCCACCCAGGCGCAGTTCGGCGCCTGCCTGCTGATCGACTGCCACTCGATGCCCTCGGGCCTGTCCGCCGGCCCCGACATGGTGCTGGGCGATGCCCACGGCAGCGCCTGCGCCCCTGCGATCACCCGCTTCGTCGAGCAGACGCTGCGCGCCCAGGGCCATGTGGTGCGCCGCAACGACCCCTACTCCGGCGGTTTCGTCACCCGCCACTACGGCCGGCCGCGCCAGGGCGTGCATGTGCTGCAGCTGGAACTCGCCCGCGGGCTCTACATGAACGAGGCGCGGATCGAGCCGCTGCCGCGCTTCGAGGCGGTGCGGGGGGAAATGGCGGGGCTGATCGCCCGGCTGGCGGCGGCGGCGCCGGGGCTGCTGGCGGGCCGGGCGTGAGCTAAGCCACCCGTTCCCCGGCCACGAACACGGCGCGCACCACCGGCTGGCCCTCGAACAGGCGCACCCGCACCAGATCCGCGCGCAGCCCGGGCGCGAGCCGGCCGCGATCGGTCAGCCCCAGCAGCGCCGCCGGCACCGCGGCCACCCGCGCCACCGCCGCCGGCAGCGGCCCCGCCGCGGAGTGGAAGGTCGCCTCCAACAGGCTGACCGGCACGTAATCCGAGGCCAGCGCATCGGCCAGCCCC
>JBMFXF010000327.1:0-3166 GCA_049964515.1 Acetobacteraceae bacterium
CCGAGATCGCCGCCCTCGCCGCATCCATCCCGGCCGCCGGCCGCGCCCTGCGCCCGCTCTGCCACGCCCTCGGCCTGCGCCCGCCGCCGGCGCTGCGCCGCCCCGAACGCCCAGATCCCGCGCCCGATCCCGTACCGGCACAAGCCGCCGTGCCGTCACCATACGCCGCACAACCCGTTCCCGCCTCCGGTCCCGATGCCGCCGCGCGGCCCGCGCATCCTCCCCCCGCCCGCAGGAACCGCCGAAACGGCGCCTGACGCGCGCAGCACGATCGCGCCCTTTTCGTTACGATTTCGAAATGAAACAATCACTACAAACGTGCGGCTAGATAATCCGACACCGCTTCCCAGATTGACGCAAGCAAAATACCTGTCTGACCATAAATCAGGCAGATCACGATGCCAACCCCAAAAGCCTCCGCCAATCACCACGACCTCATCCGTTCACCTTGTCCGGATTCATTCAAAAATTGGATTTTACGAATTTCCCCTGATTTTTCATGAGGATTTTCATGATCTCTGCAGCCCTCTCGGCAAAATCTGCCCAAAGCGGGTTTCATTACCAGATTTGAACCACTACTCTTTACCACCCGCAAACACGTGGCGGACCCGGATTGATTGTTCGAGAGCGAGAGGAAGAGGAGGGAAACATGACATTTTCAACGACGCGGCGCGGCGCGCTCACCCTGTTCGGCGCCGGCATGACCGCCGCAACCCTCGGCGGCGAGGCCGAGGCGGCAACCGTGCTCGAGGGCATCCGCCGCCGCGGCTTCATCCGCATCGCCATCGCCAACGAGGTGCCTTACGGCTTCATGAACGCCGACGGCCAGGCCCACGGCATCGCCCCCGACGTCGCGAAACACGTCCTCGGCGAAATCGGCATCCACCGCCAGCAATGGGTCGTCACCCCCTTCGGCTCGCTGATCCCCGGCCTCAAGGCCCGCCGCTTCGACATGGTCGCCGCCAGCCAGAACGTCCTGCCGGCGCGCTGCACCCAGGTCGCCTTCTCGGTGATCAATTCGAGCTATGGCGAGGGCCTGCTGGTCAAGGCCGGCAACCCGCTCGGCATCCACGGCTATGACTGGTTCCTCAAGCACCGAGACAAGAAATTCGCGATCGTCGCCGGCGCCGACGAACTCCGCTTCGCCCACGCCGTCGGCATCCATGACAGCCAGATCGTCAATCTCAGCGCCAATGCCGACGCGCTCTCCGCCGTGGCCGATGGCCGCGTCGCCGCCTATGCCGCGACCGGCCTCACCGTCGCCCGCCTCGCCCGCCACAGCAAGGCCGTCGAGCCCGCCGCCCCCTTCACCCAGCCGATGGTCGACGGCCACTCGGTCCGCAGCTACGGCGCCTTCAGCTTCCGCAAGAACGAGACCTCCCTCCTCACCGCCTTCGACAAGGCGCTCGACGCCTACAAGAAAACCGACGCCTGGGCCCACACGCTGATGAAATACGGCCTGACGAAGCAGGACGTCGAAGCCGCCCGCAAGATGTCCACGGCGGATCGCTGCAAGGCGTGACGACCGGCGCGGCGGAGCGGACCTGATGCACTGGACCGGCTTCATCGCCCCGCTCGCGCGCGGCGCGTGGATCACGGCCGAGATCACGGCGTATTCGACGGTGATGGGCGCGGCCCTGTCCTTCCTCGCCGGTCTCGGCCGCGTCTCGCGCAGCCGCGCCGTCCGCGTCACCGCCACCGTCTACATCGAGATCTTCCGCGGCACCTCCCTGCTGGTGCAGATGTTCTGGCTCTACTACGCGCTGCCCCTGCTCGGCCCCTCGCTGCCGCCGATGGCCAGCGGCGTGCTCGCCCTCTCGCTCAACATCGGCGCCTATGGCGCCGAGGTCGTGCGCGGCGCGATCAACGCCGTCCCGCGCGAGCAGTGGGAAGCCTCGACCGCGCTCAACTTCACCCGCCGCCAGGCGCTCTGGCGGATCATCATGCCCCAGGCCCTCGCCGAGATGATGCCGCCCTTCGGCAATCTCGCGATCCAGAACCTGAAGGACACCTCGCTGGTCTCGCTGATCACCATCAGCGACCTCACCTTCCATGCCGACGCGCTGCGCAACCTCACCCTCGCCAGCACGCCGATCTACACGCTGACCCTGCTGATGTATTTCGGCATGGCGCTGGTGCTGACGGCGCTGATCCGCATGATCGAGCGCTGGAGCCGCCGCCACCTCGCCCCGGCACGGGGAGCGCACGCATGATCTACGGCATCCACTGGGATCTCCACAGCCCGCTCGCCTTCGCGATCTCGATCCTGCCGATCCTGCTGATCGGCATGAAGGTCACGGTGGAGGCGACCATCCTCGGCTTCCTCGTCGCCCTGCTGCTCGGCCTCGTCCTCGCCCTGCTGCGGCGGGTGCCGCTGCGGATCATCGCCTGGCCCACCGCGGTGGTCATCGAATTCCTCCGCGACACGCCGCTGCTCGTGCAACTCTTCTTCCTCTATTACGTGCTGCCGAAATACGGCGTCACCCTGCCCGCCCTGTTCACCGGCGTGCTCGCCCTCGGCGTGCAGTACAGCGCCTACACGTCCGAGGTCTACCGCGCCGGGCTCGATGCGATCGATCGCGGCCAGGTCGAGGCGGCGACGGCGCTCAACCTCTCCCGCGCGCGGCTCTACCGCACCATCATCCTGCCGCAGGCGATCCCGCGCATCATCCCGGCACTCGGCAACTACCTCGTCTCGATGATCAAGGACACGCCGGTCCTCTCGACCGTGACGGTGATGGAAATGCTCAACCTCGCGCAGATCGTCGGCGACCGCACGTTCCGCTACCTCATCCCGCTGACCATCGTCGGCGCCCTGTTCCTGCTGCTGACGGTGATCGCCAGCACCGCCGTCAACCGGCTCGACCGGGTGCTGCCCAAGGAAGGAGTTCCATTGCGATGAGCCCGCCCGCCGAACCCGGCACGGCCCCGGACGAGATCATCCGTTTCGAGAAGGTGACGAAGCGCTTCGGCGCGCTGACCGTGCTCGACGATTTCGACTTCCACGTCGCCCCCGGCGAGAAGGTGACGCTGATCGGCCCGTCCGGCTCCGGCAAATCCACCGTGCTGCGCATCCTGATGACGCTGGAACCGTTCCAGAAGGGCCGTGTCGAGCTCGACGGCATTTCCTATCACGAACCCGGCGGCAAGGGTCCGTTCAAGGCCT
>JBMFXF010000328.1:0-3140 GCA_049964515.1 Acetobacteraceae bacterium
GGCCGAGACGCGCCCGGAGTTGGGGCTGGCCGGCTGCATGGCCTTCATCGCCGCCCCCCGCTTCCGGACCGTCGGGGCCAACCTGGCCGGCCGCGCGTTCCTGCACGACTACGATTGGAAGCGGGACGACGGCTGGCGGGTCCTGGAACAGATTCTGACCGCGCCGGTGGTGGTCGCGAGCTGGATCAGCCTGCAATATTACGGTTCCAGCGTGGCACCGGACGTGTTCGGCGGCGGCAACAAGCTGCTGCACAATGTCGTCGGCGGGATCGGCGTCATCGAGGGCAACGGCGGTCTGCTGCGGGCCGGGCTGCCCTGGCAGTCGGTGCACGACGGCGCGCGCCTGATGCACGAACCCCTCCGTCTGTCGGTGTTCGTCGAGGCGCCATGCGCGGCGATCACCGACATCCTGCGGCGTCACCCGGATTTGCGCGCGCTGTTCGACAACGGATGGCTGAGCCTGCTCGCGCTGGACGAGGAGGGCCGCCCGGCGGCCCGGTACGGCGGCGGGCTGCGCTGGTGCGCGACCGACCCGACCACCGCGGAGGCGCGGCAACCCGGGCGGGACGCGGTGGGGTGAACGGGCGCGAACCGGCCGCCGGTTCAGCCCATCTCCGCCAGCCGGGCCAGCAGGAAGTCGCGGAACACCGCGACCCGCTTGGAATTGCGCAATTCCTCGGGATAGACGAAATACACGTCCACCTGCGGCGTCGGCAGTTCCGGCAGCACGCGCACCAGATCCTGGCTTTCGGTCATCAGGTAGTCGGGCAGCGCGCCCAGCCCGATGCCGGCGCGGATCGCCGTCAGCACCGCCTGGGTCGAGTTCACCTCGAGCAGCGCCCGCCGCGGATTGCCCGGGCGGCGCCCGGCCTGCGCCAGCCAGTTCACGTCCGGATGCGGCGGGTGGTGTTCGCCGAACAGGATCAGCCGGTGCGCGTCCAGCTCCTCGGCCCGCTGCGGCACCCCGTAGCGTTTCAGGTAGTCGGGCGAGGCGCACACCACCCAGTGCATCGACATCAGGTGGCGTTGCACCAGGTCCGGCTGCTTGGGCGGGTGCATCCGGATCGCCACATCCGCCTCCCGCATCGCCAGGTCGAGCTCGCGGTCGTCCAGCAGCAGGGAGATCGAGACATCGGGGTAATGATCCAGGAACTGCGCCAGCCGCGGCGCCAGCCAAGTCGAGCCGAAGCCGACCGTGGTGGTGATCTTCAGCCGCCCGATCGGCTTGTCCTTGCTTTCGGTCAGCAGCGCCTCGGTCATCGCCAGCTTGGCGAACACGTCGCGGACGGTGCGGTTGAGGGTCTCTCCCTGCTCGGTCAGGATCAGCCCGCGGGCGTGGCGGTGGAACAGCGGCACCGCCAGCGCTTCCTCGAGCGCGGAAATCTGCCGCGACACCGCCGACTGGCTGAGGTTCAGCGTGTCGCCGGCGTGAGTGAAGCTGCCCGCCTCCGCGACCGCGTGAAACACCCGCAGCTTGTCCCAGTCCATCGTCACCACGCTCCCTGCCGCGGCCGGGGAGCATCCCGACCGGCCATCCTGTATGTTATCCGCTATTTGCCGATTCGCACCCCCCAATCCGGCTTTTTTCGGCCCCGGCGGCCACGGGTGCGGCTACCCGGGCAGGATCGCCACCGCCCGGGTCCATCCTGCCGAGGCCCGGTGCAGCTTGACCGGGAAGCACACCACCTCGAACCCATCCCCGGGCAGGGATTCCAGGTTGTGCAGCTTTTCGAGGTGCGAATACCCGATCTCCCGCCCGGCGCGATGGCCCTCCCAGATCAGCCCGGCATCGCCGGTGGAGGCCACCTGCTCGCGGGTCAGGCTGAACGGCGCATCCCAGCTCCAGCCGTCGGTGCCGGTCAACCGCACCCCCTGTTCCAGCAGCCACAAGGTCGCGGCCTTGCCCATGCCGCAGCCACGATGGATGAAATCCGCCTCGCCATAGCGGACCCCGGCGGCGGTGTTCACCAGCACGATCTCGAGCGGCGCCAGCCGATGCCCGATGCGCCGCAACTCGGCCTCGACATCGCCCGGGGTGGCCACGTAGCCATCGGGCAGATGCCGGAAATCCAGCTTCACCGCCGGCTGGTAGCACCATTCCAGCGGCACCTCGTCGATCCGCCACGAGGGTTCGCCACCGGGCTTCAGGGCGTGGTTCATGGTGGAGAAGAAATGGTACGGCGCGTCCAGATGCGTCCCGTTGTGCGAGGAGATGCGCACCTGCTCCACCGCCGCGTATTCGCCCCCGGGCAGCGCCGCCACCGGCACGCCCATATACTCGGCCATTGCGGGAGCGGTCTGATGGTGGTCCAGATAGGTGATCTCGGGCAGCATATGCGGGGGGTCGCTGGCGATTCCGGCCTTGAGCGGAACGGAGATATCGATCAGGCGTCGCGGCATGGCAGGTCCTCCCGGTTCTGATCCCGCAGCGTCTCCCGTGGCGGGAGCAGGCGCAAGCCTGACTCTGCTGCGGCTGCGCCTGACCGCGTTCCGCAGCTATCCGGCGCTGGTCTGGTCGCCTTGCGGGCGCATCGCCGTGGTCGCCGGCCCCAACGGCAGCGGCAAGACCAACCTGCTCGAGGCGATCTCGCTGCTGGCGCCGGGCCGCGGCCTGCGCGGGGCGCGGGTGAGCGAACTCGCCCACCGCGCCGCGCCGGATGCGCCGGCCGGGTCCTGGGCCGTGGCCGGGCGGTTCGCCACCCCGCGGGGCACGGTCGATATCGGCACCGGTTCGCCCCCCGACGGTCCGCCCGACCGGCGCATCTTTCGCCTCGACGGAGCCGCCCCGCGGGCCCAGGCCGAGATCGGCGAGCGGATCGCCATGGTCTGGCTCACCCCGCGGATGGACCAGCTGTTCCAGGACGGCGCGGCGACCCGCCGCCGCTTTCTCGACCGGCTGGTCTGGGCGCTGGAGCCGGGCCATGCCCGCGAGGTCGCCGCGCACGATGCCGCCATGTCCAGCCGCAACCGCCTGCTCGCCTCCGGCCGGCCGGATCCCGACTGGCTCGCCGCACTCGAGGATGCGATGGCACGGCACGGGATCGCCGCCACCGCCGCGCGCGCCGGGCTGGTGGCACGGCTGGACGCGGCACTCGCGGGCGCCCTGGTGCCCGGGTTCCCGGCGACCCGGGTGCGGCTCG
>JBMFXF010000329.1:0-3044 GCA_049964515.1 Acetobacteraceae bacterium
GCTGCGCGGCACCGCGGCGGCACTCACCGCGCTCGCGCGCGCCCCGGCGCTGGGGCGGACGCTCGTCAACGGCGCCCGGGCCTCGGCGCAGCTGGTGGCGCTGGCCGGGCAGCTCTCGCGGCTGGCCGCCAGCGTGCAATCGGCCACCACCGAGGAGACCGCCGGCCTCAACGCCCGGCTCGACCCGATCTTGCGCGATCTGGCCGCCACCGCGCGCAACCTGCGCGCCGTCACCGACAGCGTGCGCCAATATCCCGGCCTCCTGCTCGCCGCCCCGCCGCCGAAATGATGTTCACGACCGATTTCGCCGACCAGGCGGTGGTGCTGCCGCTGTGGCTGGCGCTGGGCGCGGTGCTGGCCGCGCTGGGCTGGCGGCGCGGGGCGCTGGCCTGGCTGGCCGCGGTGGGCGGCACCCTGCTGGCGGTGGGGCTGGCCAAGCTGTTCCTGCTGTCCTGCGGCCCGGCCGGGTTGCGCAGCCCCAGCGGCCACACCGCCGCCGCCGGGGTGGTATGCGGCGGGCTGGCGGTGCTGGCCGGCTGGCGCGGCGCGCGCGTCGCCGCCGCTGCCCTGGCCGGCGCGGCGCTGATCGGCGCCACCCGGCTCGCCCTCGGCGCGCACAGCCCGGCCGAGGTCGCCGCCGGCGCCGCTTCCGGGCTGGCCGGCGCCCTGGCGCTCGCCCGCCTCGCCGGACCGCGCCCGCCCGGGCTGCGGCTGCGCTGGCTGGCGGTGACCCTGGCGGTGGTGGTGAGCCTGTTCCACGGGTTGCGCCTGCCGGCCGAGGCGGTGCTGCGCGGCGTCTCCGCCCGGCTGCGCGTCTGCCGCGCGGCCGATTTGGGCCCGCCGCGCCGGGCTGCTAACCTGCCCGCATGGAACCCGATCCCCCCCGCGCGCACCACGACCTGGGCGGTATTCCCCGCTACGCCTGCGAACCGGTCGATCCCGCCCCGCACAGCCTGACCGATTTCGACAAGGAGGTGGACGCGCTGCGCCAGGTGCTCGGCCTCAAGGGGATCATGACGGTGGACGAGCTGCGCCGGGGCATCGAGTCCATTCCGGAAGCGGAATACCACCGGCTCGGCTACTACCAGCGCTGGATCCGTTCCATCACCGATACCCTGCTCCGCAAGGGCCTCATCACCGAGGCCGAACTCCGCGCGGCGCTGGAGCCGGGCGCATGATCCACGCCCCCGGCGCCAGCGTGCGGGTGAAGGACGACTGGCCGGAAACCCGCGGCCCCTGCCACATCCGCACCCCGCATTACCTGCGCGGGCGGACCGGCCGGGTGGTGCGCGCCCTCGGCGCGTTTCCCAACCCCGAAGACCTGGCCTTCGCCCGCCCCGCCCCCCGCCGCGCCCTCTATCACGTGATCTTCCCCCAGCCCGCGCTGTGGCCCGATGGCCGCCCCGGCGACGAGGTGATGGTCGAGATCTTCGAACACTGGCTGGAACCCGCGCCATGAGCGACCTCCTGCGTACCGACGGTGCGACCTTGCTGGCCGCGCTGCGCCCGATCCTGGCCGCCAAGGGCCTCGCCAGCGCCGCCGAGATCGAAGCCCGCCTCGCCGAGACCGAGCGCGCCAGCCCCGCCCGCGGCGCCGCCATCGTCGCCCGCGCCTGGACCGATCCCGCCTTCCGCGCCCGGCTGCTGGCCGACGGCACCGCGACGGTGGAATCGCTCGGCATTCCGATGCGCGGCCTGCCGCCGCTCGGTGTGCTCGAGAACACGCCGGAGCGGCATCACCTCGTGGTCTGCACCCTCTGCAGCTGCTACCCGCGCGCGGTGCTCGGCTATCCGCCGTTCTGGTACAAATCCGCCGGCTACCGCGCCCGCGCGGTGCGCGACCCGCGCGGCCTGATCGCCGAATGGGGCACCGTGCTGCCGGAGACCACGCGCATCCGGGTGGTCGATTCCACCGCCGATTATCGCTGGATGGTGCTGCCGCTGCGCCCCGCCGGCACCGAGGGCTGGTCGGAAGCCGAACTCGCCGCCCTGGTGCGCGAGGGCGACATGATCGGCGTCACCGTTCCGCGCCGGAAAGGACCCGCCGATGCCCACGCCTGAAGCCCGCGTCCGCGCCCTCGGCCTGACCCTGCCGCCGCCGCCGGCCCCGCTCGGCACCTATGTGCCGTTCCGCCGCGCCGGCAATCTGCTGTTCCTCTCCGGCGTCGGGCCGCGGCTGGCCGACGGCGGGATCATCACCGGCCAGGTCGGCGCCGAGCTCTCGCTGGGCCAGGCGATCGAGGCGGCGCGGCAATGCGGCCTCAACCTGCTCACCAACATCCGCGCCTGCGCCGGCACCCTGGATGCGGTGGACACCGTGCTCAAGGTGTTCGGCATGGTCAACGCGGTGCCCGGCTTCGGCGATCATCCGAAAGTGATCGACGGCTGCACCGATCTGTTCGTGGCGGTGTTCGGCGAAGCGGGCAAGCCCGCCCGCTCGGCGGTGGGCATGGGCAGCCTGCCGCGCAACATCGCGGTCGAGATCGAGGCCGTGGTGCTGCTGGCGGATTGAGCGATGACCGATCGTATCCTGGGCGTGCTGGGCGGCATGGGGCCGCTGGCCGGGGCGCAGTTCATGCTGCGGCTGACCCTGCTGACCCCGGCGGAGCGCGACGCCGACCACATCCCCGCCGTGCTCTGGTCCGACCCGCGGGTGCCGGACCGCACGCGCGGGCGGGGCGTGCCGGAGGCCGACCCGCTGCCCTGGCTGCTGCGCGGCATCGCCGGGCTCGCCGCCGCCGGCTGCGGGGCGATCGCGGTGGCCTGCAACACCGCCCATGAATGGTACCCGGAGATGGCGGCCGCCGCCCCCGGCCCGGTGCTGCACATCGTGGACGCGACCATGGAAGCGATGGTCCGCGCCGGCATCCCGCCCGGTCCGGTGGGCCTCATGGGCACCGCGGCGACCTTGCGGATGCGGCTCTACCAGGACCGGCTGGAGCCGCGCGGCTGGGAGTGCCTGACCCCGCCGCCGGAGGAGATGGACCGGCTGGTCACCCCCGCGATCGCGCTGGTGAAGGCGAACCGGCCGGATGCCGCCTTCC
>JBMFXF010000330.1:0-3020 GCA_049964515.1 Acetobacteraceae bacterium
GGTGCGCTCGGGGGCCGATCTCGCCCGGCTGGCGCTGGCCGGCGCGGTGGCGGCCGAGGCGGTCTCGGTGGTGATGGCGGAAGGCTTCGGTGCGCTCGGGCGCATCCTGGCCGAGCTCGATGCGTTCCTGGCCGGCCGGGACCTCGAGTTTTCCGCCCTGGTCGGCCGCGCCGCGGATGCCCGCGCCAGCTACGCCGACCAGCCCGGGCTCAATGCGCGCTGGCGGTCGTTTGTGCCGCCGGAGACATTGCAACGCGCCGGGACCTGACCGGGTAGCTCGCCTGCCAGCCGCCGCCGAGCGCCTTGTACAGCGCCACCAGATCGGTGGAGACGGTGGTGGTGCTGGTGGCCAGCTGCTGCTGGGAGGCCAGCAGGTTGCGTTCCGCCACCAGCACGGACAGGAAATCGGCCACCCCTTCCTTGTAGCGGCTCTGCGACAGCACCAGCGCCTTGCGGTTCTGCGCCGCCGCCTGCACCAGCTCGGCGCGGCGCTGCTGTTCGGCGCGATAGGCGATCAGCGCGTTCGCCACCTCGTGCCAGGCGGTGAGCGCGGTTTTCTCGAAATCGATGGCGGCTTCGCGCTGCTGCGCCTTGCGCAGGCGCAAGGTGTATTCCAGCTGGCCGCCCTGGAAGATCGGGATCGTGAAGCTGGGGCCCATGTCGTACTGGCGCGCGTTCAGCGACCACAGATTGTGGAACGCCAGCGCCTGGAAGCCGAAACTCGCCGACAGGGTGAAGGACGGATAGAAGGCGGCCACCGCGACGCCGACATTGGCGGTGGCGGCGTGCAGCTTCGCCTCCGCCTCGCGGATGTCGGGGCGGCGTTCGGCCAGCTGCGAGGGGAAGCCCACCGGCACCTGGGGCGGCACCGGCGGCACCGGGCGCGGCACCGCCAGCATCGCCGCCAGCGCCCCCGGCGGGCGGCCCAGCAGCAGCGCCAGCGCGTTCATCTCCTGATGCTCGCGCGCGCGCAGCGCCGGGATTTCCGCCGCCGTGGTGGCGACCTGGGCGGCGGCGTTGGCGACGTCCAGATCGGTGGTGACGCCGGCGGCCGCCTGGTCGCGGGTCAGTTGCAGGCTTTGCCGGGCGGTGCGCAGATTCTCCCGCGCGATGCGCAGCTGCGCCTGGGTGCCGCGCAGGTCGATGTAATCGCGCGCCACCTCGGCGAGCGCGATCAGCAGCACCCCGCGCCGCGCCTCCGCCGAGGCCTGCACACCCGCCCGCGCCGCTTCCATCTGCCGCGCCACCTGGCCCCAGATGTCGGGTTCCCACACCGCGTCGAACCCGTCCTGGAACACGTCGAAGGGCTTGAAATGGACCGGCGTCTTCGGCCCGCCGGCCACCTGCGCGTAGCCGCCCGAGCCGCCGGCGGCGAGCTGGCCGATCGGCGACAACTGGCCGAGATCGCTGGACTTGGTGCGCTGGTAGCTGCCCTGGGCGTTGAACACCGGGTAGCGCCCGGCCCCGGTCACGCCGAGCTCGGCGCGCGATTCCACCAGCCGCTCGGTGGCCAGGGCGACGTCCAGATTGCCCTTGGCCACCTGGTCTTCCAGCCTGGTCAGGATCGGGTCGCCGAACAGGCCCCACCAGGCGACGTTGACCGGCGCCAGAACCGGCATCGAGGTGACCCCGGGCGCCGGCTTCGGCGTGCGGGAGAACCAGGAGCTGGGCGCGGCCCAGTGCGCCGGGTGGAAATTCGGCCCCACCGCGCAGCCCGCGAGCAGGGCGGACCCCGCGAGCAGGGCCATCCGGGGCAGGGCGCGGATCCGCGCGGCGGTACGGGGCATTCCAGACTCTCCGGCGACGGGGGCGGATCAGACAGGCGCGGCGGGTGAAGTCAAGCGCGGCGCCCGGGGCGGCGGTAGGTCGGGTAGAACTTCGGTCAGCCGGTTTTCGGTGGGGCTTGATTCAAGAAGAGGCCCTGATACCCCTTTTCCGGAGTTCCGGACGTGAGTTCGAAAATCAGCTGGCAAATGGGCATCCCGGCGTCCAGAATTATTTCATTAGGCCCGGAATTGAGGATTTCCAGCTGGATCGGGCCGCTGAATCCGCAATGGATCGTTGGGGCAGTCAGATGAACGCCGATCCCCAGGCGCGCCAAAGAGCTCTTGCCTTCCACCCGGGCAGCCAGTCGAGAGTGGACGGGTAGCGCTACGACCTCCTGTGTCCACGCGAGAACGAACTCCCCGTGCTTGAGGATGTGCAGGTCCTTTTCCTCGATTCTCTGATTTCTAAGAAAACTTGTATACTTGAACCCCGGAGCGCCGGGGCGGATGGGGCCGCCTTGCTGGGGCTCCCATACCGCGAATGTGCGCCCGAGGGTCAGGTCCACGCTGGTGGAGGCGTAGGCCTCAGGGGGCGGGGATGGATCGATCCTGACCAGCTTCTGTTGCAGGGCGATCTGAATTTCCCGGTCCGTCAGGATCATGCCCGCGCCTCCCGGTATCTCATGCGGTCAGCAGGGCCGCCGCCGGCACCCATACCCGCCAACGGCCCGATGCCGCCTCCCTTGGAAGTTCGATCAGCGCGCGGTCCTTTTCGTAGCCCAGCACGCCGACCTCGAACTGGTCATGGTTCACCAGCGCCGAGGTGTGAAGGACGATCTCCTCGCTGCCATCGGCTGTCTTGATGCCGACCACCCTTTCGGAAGGGCCAGGGCCATTCGCCAGGATGTCGCACTTCATAAGGAGCATGTCGCCTCCTGCGGGAACATAAAAGGAACTTGCGGACGGTAGAACACCAAGCGATCACCATCAAGCCCCGACGAATCGGGAACCAGAGGCATTGTAAGGGAAGATCTTACCGATACCTCGCGGCTGCCCGGAAAACTTGGCCTCCCGTGGCAGGCCCAACCCCAGGACATATCGGCTCGGCGTCAGGCGCGGGTCCAGGACTGTGCGTTGCCAACCGAGCCGAGGGGATCGGCAACACCGTCCGCGCGATGCGGCTTCGATGACCGAGACGACGTCGGCGGCGGTCATACCGACCGATCTCGCCCCCCGGGCAGCGGCTATGCGCTC
>JBMFXF010000331.1:0-2987 GCA_049964515.1 Acetobacteraceae bacterium
GGCCGGGCGCAAAGCCGGCCCTGCGGCGCGGGAAAACCCGCCCGCCCCGAATTGACGCCCCCCACCCCCGCGCCTAGCGTCCGCGGTCTGATCGCAAGGGATGCCAGCACGATGATCAACAAGGCGAAGGCGCGGCTGAAGGCCGGCAAGGCGGTGGTGAACGGGTGGCTCGCCATCCCGTCCGGATTCTCCGCCGAGGTGATGGCGCAGTCCGGCTGGGACAGCGTCACCGTCGATATGCAGCACGGGGTGCAGGACTATCTGTCCATGGTCCAGTGCTTCCACGGCATGGGCGCGCAGCCGGTGACGCCGCTGGTCCGGGTGCCGTGGAACGAGCCGGGCATCATCGGCAAGGTGCTGGACGGCGGCGCCTGGGGCGTGATCTGCCCGATGGTCAACAACAAGGCGGAAGCGCAACGGCTGGTCGATGCCTGCCTCTACCCGCCCGCCGGCAAGCGCTCCAACGGCCCGATCCGCTCCGGCGCCTATGGCGAATCCACCAGCTACCAGAGCATCGCCAATGACGAGGTGCTGGTGATGCCGATGATCGAGACCCAGGAGGCGATCGACAATATCGGCGCCATCCTCGACGTGCCCGGCATCTCCGGCATCTATATCGGCCCGTCCGATCTCGGCTTCTCGCTCGGCATGGTGCCGAAGCTGGACCGGGAGGAGCCGCGCATCCTGGAAATCTACGAGATGCTGCTGAAGGAAACCTCCAAGCGCGGGCAGTTCGCCGGGCTGCACAACGGCTCGGCCGCCTATGCCGCGCGGATGATCAAGATGGGCTTCCGCTTCGTCACCGTCGGCAACGATTCCTCGCTGATGATGAAGGCGGCGATGGCGACGGTGCAGGAAATCCGCGCCACCGCCGGGGCGGTCGCCGCCGCCGGCTGAGCGCGGCGGCGGGGGACGTCACCACAGCGTGATGACGCTGCGCAGGCCGATCACGGCCTCGTCCCCCACCGCCTGGCCCGGCGCGTTCGGGTTCGCCACGCCGCCGCCGGGGTGGATCACGTATTGGAAATCGGGTTGCAGGACCCACCAGGGCGTGATCTGCGCCTGGTAGGTGAGTTCGAAGAAGGTTTCCGTGCCCTGCACCGGGGTGAAGGCCCCAGGGAACGCCGCATTGAAGGCCGCGGTATCACGATCGAGGGCCGCGGTATCGGCGCTGACCTTGGCCACGCCGAAGCCGATGCCCGCGGTGTCGTTCGGCCGTGCCGCGAAGGGCGCGGTCAGGGTCACCCCGCCATTGGCGGAAAACGCGATCAGATTGCGGTCCGGCGGGGCGGCCATCAGCCGCAGGAAGCCGGTCAGCCGCCGGTCGCCGGCCTTGAGGAGGGTCTGGTCGATCACCGCATAGACGCTGAAATCCCCCCGATGCTGGAGGGGAATACCGGTCGATGCCGGGTTGGCGAGCGAGAGGCCGGTGTTGTCCAGGCGCTGGTCGGGGAAGGTTCCGGAGTCATACCATCCACCCAGCTTCCAGGTGCCCTCCCACCGACCCGGCCGGTGCCAGTCCAGCTCGGCGATCCAGAGCGCGCCGGTGCTGAGCGAGAATCGGGTCCCCGATGCCTCCGCGCCCAGGGTCTGCGGGTCGTTGGCGAACGGGCCGCCCGGGGGGTTGTCGTCGAACACCCCGGCCAGCAGGGTGACATCCGGGGTTGGGCGCAGGCGCAGGCGGATGCCGAGCGCGGACAGCGGATAGGCCGGCCCGCCGGCGTAGAGATCGGCCGAGGGCAGCATCGGCCAGCCCATCATGGTGTTCACGAACAGCGCGGCGGCGTTGCTGACCATGAACTCCTGGTCGATGCTCTGCTGGCCCAGCTTCACATCCGCCCTGCCGTGCCAGAAGCTCTGCTGGTACCAGAGTTCCCACAGGCGGGTGGCCGGGCTCGCCTCGATGCCGCTGGCGGTCTGCAACGTATCCAGCGCGTCGGTGCTGAGGTCGCGGCCGCGGATCTGCAGCGCGCTGACGTTGAACGTGCCGCCGGGCAGGCCAAAGGCGCGCGCGGCATCGAGGCCGAGGCTCAGCTCCGACAGCCCGTCATAGGCGGCCTCGCGCCGGGTGCCGCCGGTGAGGTTGCCCAGCACCTCATCCGTATCCTGCCAGCCGAAGCTGAGGCCGACGGCGGCGGCGCGCTGGCGCAGGCCGGCGGGATCGCCGAGCAGGTTGGGTTGCGACCAGAACCCGTCGGCGGCGCGGGCGGCCACGGGCAGGATGACCAGCAGCGCGGCCAGCCGCGCGAAAGGGAGACGGCGCACGGGGCGGATCAGACCAGCGTGTCGCCGCCGGAATTGTCCCAGCCGCCAGGGTCTGAGCCAGGGTCCAAGCCGGGGTCGGAGCCAGGGTCGGCACCCGGGTCGGAGCCGGGGTCGGAGGCGGGGTCGAGGCCCGGGTCCAGGCCGGGGTCGGTGCCGTAGCCGGGGTCGGCGCCCCAGGGCGCGGAGGGTTCGGCCAGCACCACTGTTTCGTGGGGGGCGAACAGGCCCGTCAGGGCGTTGCCCAGCATCATGCCCCCGGCCACGCCGGCGGCGGTGCTCAGCGCCGAGCCGAGAAAGCCGCCGCCGGAAGGCGCCGACGCGGGGGCCACCGACGCGGGGGCCGCCGGTGCGGCGGCCGGCCGGTGGCCGAAAATCCCGCCGAGGAAGCCGCCTCCGCCGGCCGCCGCCGGGCGCGGGGCGGCCTGAAGCGCGGCGATCCGCGCCTCCGCGGCGTGCAGCGCCTGGGCCTGGGCGAAGGCGAGC
Organism: Acetobacteraceae bacterium; assembly: GCA_049964515.1. GTDB lineage: Bacteria > Pseudomonadota > Alphaproteobacteria > Acetobacterales > Acetobacteraceae > JAJZVS01. The sequence goes on from JBMFXF010000331.1 coordinate 2,749, forward strand.
TGGGCCAAGCGATAGCGGGCGGTCGGGTGAGCGGCGAAGAGCTGGGCCAGCAGCGCGTCGGCCTCCGGGTCGATCGGGGCGGCGGCTGGCGGGGCGGACCAAGGGTTAGCGCCAAGCGGGCCGGGCGCGTCGGCGGCGGTGATCCGGGTGACCAGATCGGTGATGAGGGCGCGTTCCTGCTCGGTCATGGCGGTCTCCCGGATGCGCGGGATGTGGCGACGCGGCCCGGGCGGGTCAAC
>JBMFXF010000332.1:0-2956 GCA_049964515.1 Acetobacteraceae bacterium
GGGGCGGGGGGGGGATGACGTCGCCGCGCGGCGGCGGCGGCGCGGAGGGGCGCAGCTGCGGCGGCGGGGCAGCGGGCGCGGCGGTTTCGGCGGCGGCCGGGGCGGGCGCCGGGGTGGCCGGCAGTTCGGGCCCGGCGGCGGGCGGGTCCGCTTGCAGGCCGCCGTTCACCGCCACCAGCCGGGGCCGTTCCACCGCCGCGGGTGCCGCCACGTCGATGCCGGTGGCGATCACCGAGACGCGGATGGTGCCGGTGAGGCTGGGGTCGTAGGCGGAGCCGAAGATGATCTCGGCGTCGGGATCGACCTCCTGGCCGACCCGCTTGGCGGCCTGCTCCACCTCGAACAGCGTGAGGTCGTCGCCGCCGGTGATGTTGATGAGCAGCCCCTGCGCGCCGGCCATCGAGGTGTCTTCGAGCAGCGGGTTGTTGATGGCGGCCTCGGCGGCGAGGATGGCGCGGTTGTCGCCGTCGGCGGTGCCGGTGCCCATCATCGCCTTGCCCATCGCGCGCATGACGGTGCGGATGTCGGCGAAGTCGAGGTTGATCTGCCCGGGTGCCACCATCAGGTCGGTGACGCTGCGCACGCCCTCGAACAGCACCTGGTCGGCCATCTTGAAGGCGGCGGCGAAGGTGGTGCGGTCGTTCGCGGTTCGGAACAGGTTCTGGTTGGGGATGATGATGAGGGTATCGACGTGCTGTTGCAGCTCGGCGATGCCGGCCTCGGCGGCGCGCATCCGCTTGCGGCCCTCGAAATCGAACGGCTTGGTGACCACGCCGATGGTGAGGATGTTGCGCTCGCGGGCCATGCGCGCGATCACCGGGGCGGCGCCGGTGCCGGTGCCGCCGCCCATGCCGGCGGTGATGAACACCATGTGGCTGCCGTCGAGATGGCGGTAGAGCTCGTCGGCGGCTTCCTCGGCGGCGGCGCGGCCGACCTCGGGCTTGGCGCCGGCGCCGAGGCCCTGGGTGATATGCGGGCCGAGCTGGATGCGCCGGGTTGCGCGCGAGGCGCTGAGCTGCTGGGCATCGGTGTTGGCGACGATGAACTCGACGCCTTGCAGATCGGCGGCGATCATGTTGCTGACCGCGTTGGTGCCGCCGCCGCCGACGCCGATGACGGCGATGCGGGGCGTGAAGTCGGTCTGCAACGGCTGCGGCACCGAGGTGATGTTCAGGGTCATGGCTCGCGGCCTCCTCCGACGATTCGTTGCACAGAACGCCATGCCCGCGATTCGGGGCAAGCGGTTTGACGGGTTGTCACAGTCGTTCCCTCACGAAAGCGGCGAGCCGGGACCAGAGGCCCCGGCGCGGCGGTGGATCGAGGTCGATATCGGCGAGCCGCCGGCCGGAGCCCGCGGCCCAGCCGAGCAGCCCGGCGCTGGTGGCGAAGCCCGGGCCTTGCGCGAGTTCCGGCAGCCCGCGCAGCCCGGCCGGCCGGCCCAGCCGCACCTGCTTGCCCAGCATCTCGGCGGCGAGTTCGCGCACCCCGCCGAGCTGGCTGGCGCCGCCGGTCAGCACCACCCGGTTGCCGGCGACCCGGGTGACGCCGGAATGGTCGAGCGCCTGGCGGACCAGCTCGAAAATCTCCTCGATGCGCGAGCGGATCACCTGCACCAGGTCGCTGCGCGGGACCTGCAGCAGATGGTGGTCCTCCTCGCCGATCAGCGGCACCTGCAACAATTCGCGCCGGTCGTCGGGGCAGAGCGCGGCGTTGCCGTAGAGCACCTTCAGCCGCTCGGCATGGGCGATCGGGGTGGACAGCATCCGCGCGATGTCGCTGGTGACATGCACGCCGCCCATCGCCAGCTGCGCGGTGTGCAGCAGCTGGCCCTCGGCGAACACGGCGATGCCGGTGGTGCCGCCGCCCAGGTCGATGACGGTGGCGCCGAGCTCGCGCTCGTCCTCCACCAGCGCCGCCAGCCCCGCCGCCATCGGCGCCGAGACCAGCTCGGTCACGTCGAGATCGCAGCGCGCCATGCAGGCGCCGAGCGAGCGCAGCGCGCCGGGCGCGGCATCGACGATGTGCAGCCGCGCGGTCAGCGTGTCGCAGTGCAGCCCGCGCGGATCGCCGACGCCGCCGGTCTCGTCGGTGGTGAAATCGAGCGGCAGGGCGTGGATGGTCTCGCGCCCCTCGGCCTCGGCGCGGTTGCGGCCCTCGTGCATGATGCGGCGGATGTCGGATTCCTCGACGCTGCGCCCGCCGACCGGCCACTGGACGTTCATCAGCCGGCTTTCCGGCTGGCCGCAGCTGAGGTTGACGGTGACCGCGCGCAGTCGCGTGTCGGCCTGGTCCTCGGCCTGGCCGACGGCGGCGCGGATCGCCGTCTCGGCGGCTTCGAGATCGACGATGTTGCCCCCGCGCACGCCCTTGGCGCGATGCCAGCCGAAGCCGGTCACGCGCAGCTGGCCGTCCGATTCCTGGCGGCCGATCATGCACACGATCTTGGTGGTGCCGATATCCAGCACGCCGAACGGGCCGGCGCGTCCGCGCCCGCGGGGCGGGGCGTCGGGGCCGGATTCGGAGGCGATCAGGCGCGGCGCCATCTGGTTCATGTCGGTTTCTTTCCGGCCTTGGGGGGGGCGTCGGCATCGGTGGCGACCGGGCGCACCACCAGCATCGACGGCAGCCGCAGATCGACGATGCGCAGCCGCCGGTCGAGCAGCGAGAACTGCGCTTCCAGCTGCGCCAGCCGGGCGATCGCGCGCACCGCGTGCCCGCCCGGCAGGCGCACGGTGATGCCCGATTTCATATCGAGATCCCATCGGCGCGCGCCGACCCGCACTGCGGCGGCGACCCGCGAGGCCAGCTCCGGCTGCGCGTTGAGCGCATCGATCAGCCTTGCCGCCGCCGCCGGCGCGCCCGGCCCCACCACCAGCGGCAGGCGGCGGAAATCGGTTACGTTATGGTCGGTCACCACGTTGCCGTCGCGGTCGATCAGGCGGAACGTGCCGTGGTC
>JBMFXF010000333.1:0-2932 GCA_049964515.1 Acetobacteraceae bacterium
GAAGAGGTCAGTCACCGCATGGATGGGCAGCCTTGCCCTTGGTGGGGTTTTGGTTGCGGGTTTGGTGGTGGCTGGGTCTGGGCGTGCTGAGGCGGCGGGGCCGCGGTTCAAGTTTGCGATGATCACGCACGCGCAGCCGGGGGACACGTTCTGGGACATCATCCGCAAGGGTGCGGAGGCGGCGGCGAAGAAGGACAATGTGCAGCTGGTGTATCTGGCCAACCCCAACGCGGCGGGGGAGGCGCAGCTGATCTCGAACGTGGTGCAGCAGAAAGTGAACGGGATTGCGCTGACGCTGGCGTTTCCGGATGCGATGAAGGGGGCGCTGGCGCAGGCGAAGAAGGCGGGCATTCCGATCGTGGGCTTCAATGCCGGCGGTGATGTCTGGAAGCAGGCCGGTCTTTTGATGTATGTCGGGCAGGACGAGACCATCGCCGGCGAAGCGGTGGGCGAGCGGCTGAACGCGGCGGGGGCGAAGGTCGCGGTCTGCGTCGACCAGCAGCAGGGGGCGGTGCAGCTCGAGGCGCGCTGCAACGGGATCAAGAAGACCTTCAAGGGCAAGCTCGACGTTCTCTATGTCAACGGCTACGACATGGCGGGTGCGCAGGCGCGGATCACGGCGAAGCTGCAGCAGGACCCGAAGATCGACTATATCGTGACGCTGGGGGCGCCGTTTGCGCCGGTGGCGCTGAACGCGGTGGCGCAGACGCACAGCCACGCCAAGGTGGGCACGTTCGACATGTCTCCGGTGGCGATCAACCTGATCGCGCAGGGCAAGCTGCAATGGGCGGTGGACCAGCAGCCCTATGTCGAGGGCTATGAGGCGGTCGATCTGCTCTGGCTCTATCTGACCAACGGGGACACGGTGGGTGGTGGCGGGCCGGTGCTGACCGGGCCGTCCTTCGTGACCAAGGCGAATGCCGCCCAGGTCGCGAAATTTGCCAAGCGGGGCACCCGCTAACTCCGCCGACCAGGCCGGATAACGGCCCCGGGCCCGCGGCCGGATCGAACCGGCCGCGGGCAGGGGACGGAATGGGGGAGGACGATGAGCACGGCGACACGAGAGGTGCAGCCTGGCGTGCGGCGGCTGGTGGTGGCGCAGTCGCGCTGGAAGCGGCTGTTCAAGCGGCCGGAGGCGGGCGCTCTCGCTGGTGCCGTGCTGGTCTATATCTTTTTCACGGTGGTTGCTCCGCCGTTTCGCGGCATGGAGGCGCTGGCGACGGTGCTCTACCAGTCGGCGACCATCGGCATTCCGGCGGTGGGGGTATCGCTGCTGATGATCGGCGGCGAGTTCGATCTCAGCGCCGGGACCGCCGTCACCACCTCCTCGCTGGCGGCTTCGATGTTCGCGACCGAGATCGCCGGCAACATGTGGGCGGGGGTGGTGTTCGCGCTTTTCGTCTCGCTCGCGATCGGGGCGCTGAACGGCTATCTCTTCGTACGCACCCGGCTGCCGAGCTTCCTGGTGACGCTGTCGACCTTCCTGATGCTGCAAGGGCTGAACATCGCCATCACCAAGCTCGTCACCGGCAATGTCGCGACCCGCGACATCAGCCACATGCCCGGGTTTGCCTCGGCCCATGCGCTGTTTGCCGCGAATTTCACGATCGGCGGGGTCACCGTCAGCATCGCGATCTTCTATTGGATCGTGTTCGTGCTGCTCGGCACCTGGGTGCTGCTGCGCACCAAGATGGGCAACTGGATCTTCGCCGTCGGCGGGCAGAGCGACAGCGCGCGCGCGGTGGGCGTTCCGGTGCGGGCGATGAAGATCACGCTCTTCATGGTGGTGGGGTTTTCGGTCTGGTTTCTCGGCATGCACATGCTGTTCGCCTATGACACCGTGCAGTCCGGGGCGGGGGTGGGCAACGAACTGCTCTACATCGCGGCCGCCGTGGTCGGCGGCTGCCTGCTGACCGGCGGCTACGGCTCGGCGGTGGGCTCGGCGTTCGGCGCCTTCATCTTCGGCATGGCGATGGAGGGCGTGATCTACGCCGACTGGGACTCCGACTGGTTCATGTTCTTCGTCGGCGCGATGCTGCTGCTGGCGACGGTGTTCAACACCTGGGTGCGCGCGCGCGCGAGCAGTGGCCGCTGAGGGAGGCGGATCGCATGGAACATTCCTCCACGGCCACGAACCCGATCATCGAACTCAAGAACGTGGGCAAGAGCTACGGGCCGATCAGCGCGCTGCGCGGCATCAACCTCAGTGTGCGCCAGGGCGAGGTGACCTGCATCCTGGGCGACAACGGGGCCGGCAAATCGACGCTGATCAGCATCATCGCCGGGCTGCACGCGCATGACGAGGGCACCTATACGGTCGATGGCAAGCCGGTGCGCTTCGCCCCCCCGCGCGAGGCGCTCGATCTCGGCATCGCCGCGGTCTACCAGACCCTGGCGCTGGTGCCGCTGCTGCCGGTGTGGCGCAATTTCTACCTGGGCTCGGAACTGGTGCGCGGGATGTGGCCGTTCCGCCGGCTCGACCTCAAGGCGATGTGGGAGGCGACGGGGGCGGAACTGCACCGCATGGGCATCGATCTCGCCGATCTCGAACAGCCGGTGGGCACGCTCTCGGGCGGCCAGCGCCAGGTCGTCGCCATCGCCCGCGCCATCCACTTCGGCGCCCGCGTGCTGATCCTCGACGAGCCCACCGCCGCACTCGGCGTCACCCAGTCGGGGATCGTGCTGAAATACATCGCCCAGGCCGCCCGCGAGCAGGGCCTCGGCGTGATCTTCATCACCCACAACCCCCACCACGCCTACATGGTCGGCGACCATTTCCTGGTCCTCGCCCGCGGCGAACTCGACCTCGACTCGCCCCGCTCCGAACTCAGCCTCGAAAACCTCATGTTCCACATGGCCGGCGGCGCCGGCCTCAACGCACTCGAACACGAACTCCACCGCAACCCTGCACCAGCCTGACCCCATCGCCCAC
>JBMFXF010000334.1:0-2908 GCA_049964515.1 Acetobacteraceae bacterium
ACCAGTTCGAGCGCGAGGTTGCGGTCGGTGACGTGGCCAGGGGCAGGGGAGATGGCAGGGGTCATGGCGCGGCTCCGATGCGGGCGAATCGGCGGCAGGATAGCACGCGCGGGCGAGCTCAGGGGATCGCGCGCCAAGCCCCGACCACATACCCCTCCGCATCGACCCTCTGCACCTGCCGCGCGATCACCGCGCGCCGCCGGCGGCAGGCCCAGGCATAGATGCTGGCATGGCCCGAAGCGAACCGCGGCACGAACGGCGCGCCCGGATGGTGTCGGCACCACCAGGACGCCCCCCGGTTAATCCGGCTGGTGTCCGCCTTGCCGCAGTTGAGGTTCGCCCCGCTCAGGCAGGCGAGCCAGCGCCCGTCCGGCCCCCGGCGCATCACCCCGGTGCGGACCACCTCCTCTGGCGTCATCTTCGCGTGGAACGCGCGCGCGACGGCCGCGGCGCGGGCCAGCGGGATCGGGCGCGGCCGGGCCGACGCGGCGGCGCAGCCGGCCAGCAGCAAGCCGGCCGCCAGCACCGCCCCGGCGCGCCCTACCATGCCCCGCGCGTGTCGATCACGAACTTGTCCTTCAGCAGGTCGCGATCGACCTGCAGGAACGCCTGATGATCCACCAGCAACAGCACCAGATTGGCGCGCTCCAGCGCGGCATCGAAATCGGCCAGTTCCAGCCCCAGCTCGGCCAGCCCCGGCGGCAGGGCGGCGATGTGGGGTTCCACCACCAGCAACTCGCCGAGCTTCGCCTCGGCCAGCCGGGCCACGATCTCCACCGCCGGGCTTTCGCGCAGATCGTCCACGTCCTTCTTGTAGGCAAGGCCGAGGCAGGCGATCACCGGGCGCTTCAGCGCCGCCGCCCGCTCCCGCACCTTGGCCAGCACGAACCCGGGCTTGGCGTCGTTCACCTCCCGCGCGGTGCGGATCAGCCGCGCTTCCTCCGGCGCGCCGGCGACGATGAACCACGGATCGACGGCGATGCAGTGCCCGCCCACGCCGGGCCCTGGGCTCAGGATGTTCACCCGCGGGTGCAAATTCGCCATCTCGATCAGGTCCCACACATTGATGCGCAGCCGGTCGCAGATCAGCGAGAGTTCGTTGGCGAAGGCGATGTTCACGTCGCGGTAGGCGTTCTCGGTCAGCTTCGCGAGTTCGGCGGTGCGCGCGGTGGTGACCCGGCACTCCCCGCGCACCACCATGCGATACAGCGCCAGCGCCCGCTGCGCGCAGCGGCGCGACATCCCGCCGATCACCCGCGGGTTGTTCACCACCTCCTCCAGGATCCGCCCCGGCAGCACCCGTTCCGGGCAATGCGCCACCTGCACCTGCGCCATCTCCCCCTTCTGCTGGGGAAAGCTCAGGTCGGGGCGGCGTTCGGCCAGGATCGCCGCCACCCGCTCGGTGGTGCCCACCGGGGAGGTGGATTCCAGGATCACCAGATTGCCCGCCGCCAGCACCGGCGCGATCGCGGCGGCCGCCTGTTCCACATAGGAAACATCGGGCGCGCCGCCGCCGCCGTGGCCCACCAGCGGGGTCGGCACGGCGATGATGAACGCATCCGCCGCCGCCACCTCGGTCGCGGCGCGGAGCTTGCCCGCCTCCACCACCCGGCGCACCAGCGCGTCCAGGTTCGGCTCCCCGAAATGCGGCCGGCCGGCGTTGATGGTGGCCACCACCCCTGGGTTCACGTCGGTCCCGGCGACCTCGATTCCGGTATCGGCGAACACCGCCGCCGTGGGCAGCCCGATATACCCCAGGCCGATCACGCTCACGCGGGCGAAACTATCCATCGGTCAGGACTTTCACGATGCGGGCGGCGGCCTGGCCGTCGCCGTAGGGGTTATGGGCGATGCTCATCTGCCGCCAGGCGGCGGGATCGTCGAGCAGGCGGGCGGCGCGCGCGACCAGCCGGTCGGTATCGGTGCCGACCAGCTCCACCGTGCCGGCGGTGACCGCCTCCGGCCGCTCGGTGGTCTCCCGCGTCACCAGCACCGGCTTGCCGAGCGAGGGCGCTTCCTCCTGCACCCCCCCCGAATCGGTGATGATGAGATGGGCCCGGCGCATCAGCGCGACGAAGGGCAGGTAGTCCAGCGGCGCGATCAGGTCGATCGCCGGATGGCCGGCGAGCGGGGCGGCCGCCTCCCGCACCGCCGGGTTGAGGTGGACCGGATAGACGATGCGCACGTCGCCGCGGTCGGCCAGCCGGCGCAGCCCGGCGGCGACGCGGGCGAGGCCGCCGGAAAAATTCTCCCGCCGGTGGCCGGTGACCAGGATCAGCCGGCGCGCCGGGTCGGGCGGCGGCAGCGCCGCGGCGGCGGCGGCGGCGCGGTCCGGATCGGCATCGAGGATGGCGACGGCATCGAACAGCGCGTCGATCACGGTGTTGCCGGTCACCGTGATGGCGGCGTCGGGCACGCCCTCGGCCAGCAGATTGGCGCGCGCCTCCGCGGTGGGGGGGAAATGCCAGCGGGCGAGGCGGGTGGCGAGGCGGCGGTTCATCTCCTCCGGCCAGGGGGCCGAGAGGTCGCCGGTGCGCAGCCCGGCCTCCACATGGCCCACGGGGATGGAGGCGTAGAAGGCGGCGAGCGCGGCGGCGAAGGTGGTGGTGGTATCGCCCTGGACCAGCATGACGTCGGGGCGGAGCGCCGGCAGCGCCTCCGCCAGGCCCTGCAGCGCGGCGGTGGTGATCCAGGTCAGGCCCTGGGCGTGGCGCATGATGTCCAGGTCGCGGTCCGGGCGGATGGCGAACAGGTCCAGCACCTGGTCCAGCATCTGGCGGTGCTGGGCGGTGACGCAGACCAGCGGGGTGACGCCCGGGGTTTCGCGCAGGCGGCGGATGACCGGGGCCAGCTTGATGGCCTCGGGGCGGGTGCCGAAGACGGTGAGGACGCGCATGGGGGAGGGGTG
>JBMFXF010000335.1:0-2881 GCA_049964515.1 Acetobacteraceae bacterium
GCGCCAGCGCGGCCAGCGCATAGAGCCGCGCCGCCCAGCGCAGCAGCTTTCCGCTGCCGAGCCGCGCCAGCAGCCGCGGCGTCAGCTGGGCCGCGCCGATCAGCCCCGCCGCGCAGCCGCCGAACAGCAGGCCGAATTTGCTCGGGCTCAGCCCGAAGCCGTCGATGAACACCGGCGCCGAACCGCCGAGATAGGCGAAGAACGCGAAGGTCGCCGCCGCCCCCATGCCGGCGTGCAGGCGAAAGCCGCGGTCGCGCAGGATCGTGCGGTAGCGCGCGATCTGCTCGGCTGCGGAAAGCCGCAGCCGGGACGCCGGCGGCAATGTATCGGGGAGCAGGACCGCCACCAGCGCGAGGCAGACCGCGCCATACCCCGCCATAACCCAGAAAATGCCGCGCCAGGACGCCAGGATCAGCACCGCCCCGCCGATGCTGGGGGCGAGAATCGGCGCCACCCCCATCACCAGCATCAGCCGTGAGAGCAGCCGCGCCGCCTCATGCCCGTCGGCCAGATCGCGCACCATCGCGCGCGGGATGACCATGCCGGCCGGCGGCGATGGCGGCCACCACCCGCGCCACCGACAGCGCCAGGATGGACGGCGCCAGCGCGCAGGCAACGCAGGCCAGGGTATAGACGCCGGCGCCCGCCAGCAGCGGGGCGCGCCGGCCGAACCGGTCGGCGAGCGTGCCCTGGGTGAGCTGCCCCACCGCGAGCCCGGCGAACCAGGCCGCCAGCGTGAGCTGCGCCGACCCGGCCGGCGCACCGAGCCCGGCCTCGATGGCGGGGAAGGCCGGAAGATACATGTCGGTGGAGGCCGGCCCGACCGCGGTCAGGAAGCCGAGCAGCGGCGGCAGCCAGGCGGGGATACGCTTCAAGTAAGGGTGCTCCGGTCGGGCCCGACGCGCTACGCCTCGGGCGCCTCCCGCCGGCCGACGACCGCCACCCGCAGCGTGTTGGTGGTGCCGGAATGGCCGAACGGCACCCCAGCCGCCACCACGATTTCCTGGCCGGCCGTGGCGAAGCCCTCGGCCTGCGCTACCCGCGCCGCCCGCGCCACCGCCTCGGAGAGCGAATGCGCGTCCGCTGCCACCACCGCGTGCACCCCCCACACCACCGCCAGCCGCCGCGCCGTCACCTCATGCGGGGTGAAGCCGATGATCGGGCTGTCCGGCCGCTCGCGCGCCACCCGCAGCGCGGTGGCGCCGGAGGCGGTGAAGGCGACGATCGCCGCCGCGCCGATGGTGTGGCCCACCTGGCGCGCGGCGGCGGCGATGGCATCGGCCGCCGAGGCTTCCGGCGCGCTGCGGGAGGCGTCGATCATCGCCCGCCAGCCCTGGTCCTGCTCCACCCGGGCGAGGATGCGATCCATGATGTTCACCGCCTCGAACGGGTATTGTCCGGCGGCGGTCTCGGCGGACAGCATCACCGCGTCCGCCCCGTCGAACACGGCTGTGGCGACATCGGAGGCCTCGGCACGGGTGGGCGCGGGGGCGGAAATCATGCTCTCGAGCATCTGGGTCGCCACCACCACCGGCCGCCCCAGCGCGCGGGCGGCGCGGACGATGCGCTTCTGCGCCAGCGGCACTTCCTCGGGCGGCAGTTCGACGCCGAGATCGCCGCGCGCCACCATCACCGCATCCGACAGGCGCAGGATCTCGTCGAGATTGTCGAGCGCCTGCGGCTTCTCCATCTTGGTCATGATCCAGGCGCGGCCGTCGGTCAGCCGCCGCGCTTCCGCCACGTCCTCCGGGCGCTGCACGAACGAGAGGCCGATGTAGTTGACGCCGTGATCCAGCGCGAAGGCGAGATCGGCGCGGTCCTTCTCGGTCAGCGCCGGGATCGGCAGCACCACATCGGGCACGTTCACGCCCTTGCGGTCCGACAACGGGCCGCCGACCATCACTTCGGTCTCCAGCCCGTCCGGCCGCTTGCGGGTGACCCTGAGGCGCAGCTTGCCGTCATCAAGCAGCAGGGTGGTGCCGATCGCGGCGGCTTCGATGATCTCGGGATGCGGCAGCATCACCCGCTGGGCGTTGCCCGGGGTGGCGTTGAGATCGAGGCGGAACGGCTGGCCGGTCTGCAGATGTACCCGCCCGCCGCCGAAGGTGCCCACACGCAGCTTCGGCCCCTGCACGTCGGCCAGGATGCCGATCGGGCGGCCGGTGCGCGCTTCCAGCTCGCGGATCATGGCGAAGCGGGCGGCGTGGTCCTCATGCGTGCCGTGGCTGAAATTCAGCCGGAACACGTCGGCCCCGGCCTGGAACAGGCGGTTCAGCACCTCGGGCGAGGAGCTCGCGGGGCCGATCGTGGCGATGATCTTGGTGCGGCGGCGGCGGCGGATGCGCGGGCGGGCGGCCATCTCAGAACGGCAGCTTGAGGCCGGGCGGGAGCGGCAGGCCGGCGGTCAGCTTCTGCATCTCCTCGGCGTTGGCAGCTTCGATCCTGCGCTTCGCATCGGCATGGGCGGCGACGATGAGGTCGCTCAGCATACCGGGGTCGGACGGGTCGATGATGCGCGGGTCGAGGTGCAGGCGGCGCAGCTCGCCCTTGCCGTTCAGCACCACCGAGACCAGGCCGGCGCCGGCCTCGCCGGTCATCTCCAAGGCCTCCTGGCGGGCCTGCATCTCGGCCATGCGTTCCTGCATCGCTTGCGCCTGTTTCATCAGGCCGGCCAGGTTCTTCATTCGGCGGTCTCCTCGGTCTCGTCATCGGGGTCCGGCGCGGGATCGGCCGGCAGGCCGTAGGCGTCGGCGGTCTCGTCATGCACCGCCTCGATCCGCGCGCCGGGGAACGCGGCCAGGATGGCGCGCACCAGCGGGTGGTCGGCGGCGGCGGCGCGGCGGGAGGCATCGGCGGCGCTGCCCTGCTCGGCCAGGGTCGG
>JBMFXF010000336.1:0-2877 GCA_049964515.1 Acetobacteraceae bacterium
GTACGCGCGTGCCTCAAGCAGTGCCGCAAGCATCGGGCGCCAATCCAGCACCAGCGGGCGATCGCCGCGCGGCCCAGCGGGGGTCGGCACCGGCGCCGGCAGCAGCTCCGGCGCGGCCCCGGCGGCGGCGGCTTCCAGCGCCATCGCCGCCTCGCCCTCGAAACTGGCGCGCTGGCGGAGATTGAGCAACGCGGCGACGGCGTCGAACAGCCGTCCCGCGCTGGAGGCGAGCGGCGCGGCCACGCCGCGAGCCAGCATGGTGGCGAGCACGCGGCGCTCCGGCGCGGTAAAAGCGGCCAGCGGCGGCAGGTCGTCCCGTTCCAGCGCCGCCACGCCCTCCAGCGCGGCGAGCACGCCGAGTGCCGAACGGCGGGGTTCGCGCGCCGCCGCGTCCCCGCCCGGCAGACGGAACGCCAGCAGATGCCCCGCCCGACGCCAGCGCGGCGGATCGATCGTCAGGAACTCGCCGCCCCAGACGGTGCCGTCGCCGCCATCGCCGGTGCCGTCCCAGGCAACCGCCAGCAACGGACCGTCCAGCCCGCGATCGACCATGCCGGACAGCGCATGCGCCAGATGGTGCGGCACGCGCACGACAGGCGGGCCCAGAGTTTCCGCGTGCCGCGTAGCCGCGTACTCGGGATGGCGGTCGCAGGCCACGCGGGTGACCGCCAATCGGTGCAGAGCGGGCAGGCTGACGGCGGCGCGGCGGAAGGCATCCCGCGCTGCCGCGTCGTCCAGATCCCCGCCATGCGGCCCGAGAAAGATCCGCCCCCCAAAGCCAGTGGCGACCGTGTTCTTCTGCTGCCCGCCGAGCGCCAGCAGCGGCGCGCCGACCGCCGGCCAGGCCAGCGGCAACGGGGCGTAGCCGCGCGCCCGGCGCAGCACCGTCACCCCGCCGGCGATCACGCGCACCACGGAATCATCCACCGCATGAGCGATCGGGCGGTCATGGACCAGGAACAGATCCGCCACCCCGGCCAGCGCCCGCAACGCGGCGGTCTCGTCGGTCAGGATCGGCGCGCCGCCGAGATTGCCGCTGGTGGCCACCAGCGGAAAACCCACCGCGCGCAGCAGCAGATGATGCAGCGGCGTGGTCGGCAGCATGATCCCGAGACATTGCGTGCCGGGGGCGATCGCCGGGGCCACTGCCGCGCCGGGCTTCGCGGCCAGCAGCACGATCGGACCCGCGGGGGAGGCGAGCGCGGCGCGCTCGATCGCCGAAACCTCGGCGAGCCGGGCCGCGGCATCGAGATCGGCCAGCATCAGCGCGAACGGCTTGCGCGGTCGGTGCTTGCGGACCCGCAGCCGGCGCACCGCGGCGTCGTCACGCGCGTCCACCAGCAGCTGGAAGCCGCCCAGGCCCTTCATTGCCACGATTCGCCCGGCCCGCAGCGCCGCCGCAGCAGCCGCCAGCGCCGCCTGCCGCGTTGCCAGAACGCTGCCCTGTGCATCCCACAGCGCCAACTGCGGGCCGCAGGCCGGGCAACAGATCGATTCGGCATGGAAGCGGCGCGACCCGGGGGCGGCATACTCGGCCGCACATTCGGCACAGAGCGGGAAGCGGTGCATCGTGGTGCGCGCCCGGTCGTAGGGCAATGCCGTCATCACGCTGTAGCGCGGCCCGCAGGCGACGCAGGTGGTGAACGGATAGCCGTAGCGGCGGTCGGTCGGGTCGTTGAGCTCGCGCAGGCAATCCGGACAGGTGACCAGATCGGCCATCACCACCGCCGAGCAAGCGGCGCCCTCGGCGCTCGGCGTGATGGAAAAGCCGGCGGTGAAGCGCGGGGCCAGCCGCGTCACCGCGCGGTCGGTCACCATGGCATGGGCGGGGGCGTCGCGCGCCAAGCGGTCGAGAAAGCGGTCCAGCGCGGCTGGCGCGCCCTCCGCTTCGATCAGCACGCCGGCGCCGTCGTTACATACCGAGCCGGCGAGTCCGATCTCCCGCGCCAGCCGGCAGACGAACGGACGGAAGCCTACCCCCTGCACCGCGCCGGCGATCGCAATCCGCAGCCGCTGTGGCGTCTCGGCGTCCATGGCCGCGCTCAGACTTCCAGCTCCACGCTCTCAAGCCGCAGATGCTGCGCGTCCGGATCGGCGGGATCAACGGATTCGGTGATCGTCAGGCTGGCACCCTCGGCGGTGCTGCCGCATGACTCAGCCTCGAAATGCTCCCGAAAATGCGCCGCCGACAGATGGCTGAGCGCGCCCAGCCTCACCGCCACGCCGGCGACGCGCGTCGCCCCGTTCGCCGCCGCCACCTGATCGATCTGCCGGATCAGCGCGCGCACCAGACCGGTTTCATGCATGGTCCTGTCCCTCCGCCAGTTCCGCCGCGATGCGCCCTGCCACCGGCGCCACCGCCGCGGCCACCGCCGGCGACAGCCCGGTCCCGTGATCGAAGCGCAACGCCTCGACGGCATAGATCCTCATCCACCGCGGCAGCAGCCCCAATGTGCGCGCGAGCTCCACCGTCTCGGCCAGGCCGAAGGCGTGGGTGGAGCCGAGCGCCAGGTCCCGCGGCAGCGGGCCAGTCAGCGGATCGAGCCGATGGATGCGCCCCGGCGTCGCGGACGGCGCCGCGGCATCGGCCAGCACCACCGATGCGGCCCCAGCCCAACGATCCAGCAGCGCCAGCGTGTCGCCCCCGGCCTCCTCCACCGCCACGCCCGGGAGCGCGAGCGCGGCGACCCGGCGCGCAATATGCAGCCCTACCGCGTCATCGCCGCGATCGGGATTGCCGAGGCCGATGACCAGCGCCCGCGCGGTCATCGCCGCCGCACTTCGAGGCGCAGGAAATGGGTGGAGCAGGATATGCAGGGGTCATAGTTGCGGATTCCCTGTTCGCAATGATCGCGCAGCACGTCCTCCGGCAGCTCG
>JBMFXF010000337.1:0-2871 GCA_049964515.1 Acetobacteraceae bacterium
CCGGCGACCTCGCCGATGCCGGCGCGCTCGAGCGCCTGCTTGCCGGTGCCGGCGCGGTCGTGCATGTCGCGGGGCTGGTGCGCGCGCGCGATGCCGCCCGCTTCATGCACGTCAACCGCGACGCTACCGCCGCCCTCGGCGCCGCCACCCGCCGCGTGGCCGGCGGGGCACGGCTGGTCGCGGTCTCCTCGCTGGCCGCCCGCGCGCCGCAGCTGTCGGCCTATGCCGCGAGCAAGCGGGCCGGCGAGGCGGCGCTGCGCGCGGCCTATGCCGATGCGCCGGAGCGGCTTGTCATCGTACGCCCGCCGGCGATCTACGGGCCGGGCGACCAGGCGATGCTGCCGCTGTTCCGCGCCGCGCGCAGGGGGCTCGTGCCGGTGTTCGCCACCGGACCGATCGCGCTCGTGCACGTCGCCGACGCCGCGGCGGCGATCGCGCGGCTGGCGCTGGGCGCGGGCGAGGCCGGCTGCCACGCGCTCGCCGACCCCAACCCGGCGGGCTACCCGCTCGCGGCGCTGCTCGCCGAACTGGGCCACGCGGTGGGGCGGCGGCCGTGGCAGCTGCGCCTGCCGGGGGGCGCGCTGCTCGCGGCGGGGGCGGCCGCCTCGCTGTGGATGCGCCTCGGCGGGCCGGAGGCGGTGTTCAGCCTGGGCAAGGCGCGCGAGGTGCTGCACGCGGACTGGTCGGTGGCACCGGCGGAGCTGCTGGCGGACGCGGTCTACCGCTCGCGGATCGGCCTGGCCGAGGGGCTGCGCGCAACCGCAGCCTGGTATCGCGCCGCCGGTTGGCTGCGTTGAAGGCCGGCGGAGACGCCACGCAGCCGGGCCGGCTACAGCGCGCGCTCGTAGATCCGGTAGGTCTTGTAGGCCACGCCGCCGAGGCTTTCGTTGATGTGGCGCATCGGCAGGTTGTCTTCGAGGATCCAGGACAGCTCGACATGGGTGAAGCCCATGCCGGCGGCATCCCGGCGCACCTGGTCGATCAGCAGGAACGGCAGCAGCTTGCCGATCATCCCCTGTTGCGCGGCGCGGCGGACGCCCATCAGCGGCACCCGCGCCGTGCGCACGCCCGCGACCTTCAGCCGCCACAGCAGCCTGGCCCAGCCGAACGGCAACAGCCGCCCGCCGAGGTCGCGGATCGCCTCGTTGAGATTGGGCAGGCAGACCAGGAAGCCCACCTTCTCGCCGCGCAGCTCGACGATGCTGACCAGGCGCGGATCGATCAGCGGTCGCAGCGACTTGGCGAGATACTCCGTTTCACTCTCCGACAGCGGCACGAAACCCCAGTTGTCGGCCCAGGCGTCGTTGAAGATCGCGGTGATGCTGCGCACTTCCTCGTGGTAGCGGCGCAGGTCGAGGCGGCGGACCGCGAGCTCCGCGGGCAGCGGGCGCGCGAGCAGCCGGCGGGCCGAGGCGGGCAGGTCCACCCGTACATCGTAGAGATAGGCCAGCACGTCCTTGATCCGGCGTAGCCCCAGCGCCTCCAGCCGCGGCCCGACATAGGGCAGGTCGTGACCCATCAGCAGCATCGGCGGCGTCTCGAAGCCGGCGACGAGCAGCCCCGTCTCTTCGTTGATGTTGAGGTTGAACGGCCCCTGCATCCGCTGCATGCCGCGCCCGCGCAGCCAAGCCGCCGCGGTCTCCACCAGGGCGGCGAACACCGCGGGATCGTCCTCGGCGGCGATCATGCCGAACAGGCCGGTGGCGTCGGGGCGCACGGCCAGGGCTTGGTGGTCGATCTGCGCGCTGATCCGCCCGACATCGCGCCCGTCGCGCCGGGCCAGCCAGAACTGCACGTCGGCATGGGCGAAGAACGGGTTCTTCGGGGTCAGCGCGTCGCGCCGCTCGAGATCGAGCGGCGCCACGTAGGCCGGGTCGGCGCGGTGCAGCCGTTTGGGCAGGCGGATGAAACGATCGAGCAGGGCACGCCCCTCGACGGGGACGATCTCGAGGTCGCTCACGCCGCGACCGCCCGGTGCGCGCGCCCCGCGCGGCGGGGCCGCCCGCTTTCCCTCCAGCCCGGTTCCGCTGCCATGCCGCTCGCGCGCTCCCCTCGTCGCGGGGCGACGCGCGGCCCGCCGACAGACGATGACCCGCGATCGCTAGCACAGGCCGCGGGCGCTTGGTAGCCGCCCCGCCGGCGGCCGCGGCCCCGCCTCAAGCCCCGACCCGAGGGCGGAGGCGCCCCACCAGCAGCAGCAAGCCATAGGCCAGAAGCATCGCCATCAGAACCGTAGCAATATGAAACCCCGGAGCGCCCGCCGGCGCGAGGAGGGCGAGCGTGCGGGCGAGGGCGAGCATGGCCGCGATCGCCGCCGCGGGGAGAAGGAATGGGCGCAGCAGCTCGCCGATGCCGATGCGCCAGTGCCGGCCGAGATAGCGGACGTTCCAGACGATCAGCGGCGGATAGACCGCGAGCCAGACGCAGGCGATGGCAACGAGGCCGGTCCGCGCCGGGAAACTCGCGCCGACGGCGGCGATGCCCAGCACCAGCAGCAGCAGCGCCGCGGTGGAAAGCCAGGCCGCGGTGCCCGGCTTTCCCGCGGCCAGCAGCACCGGCGCGATCAGTTGCGAGGTCACCCGCAGGATGCCGGCGGCGGCGAGGATCCGCAGCGGCAGCGCGCCGGCGGCGTAGCTGTGGCCGCGGCTGTCGTGCAGCAGGGCGGTGAGCGGGGCGGCGAGCAGCATCAGCGCCACCATGAACGGGCAGACCACGCTGGCCAGGCGCTGCAGCGACCACAGCAGGGCCGCCTTGAGCTCGCCCGGCAGCCCCGCCACCCGCGCGAAGATCGGCAGCGAGGTGCGGTTGACCAGCGAGCCCATCGCGATCGCCGCCTCCATCGCGATGTCGAACACCACCCGGTAGAGCGCG
>JBMFXF010000338.1:0-2866 GCA_049964515.1 Acetobacteraceae bacterium
AGCAGGCCACTGAAAACAAAGGGCTAGTGTGCCGATCCTGACTACTGCCGACGGCAACATACGTCAGGATCGGCACAATAGCACGCGGCCGCCGCGGCGAGGCACGACCGGGTTGCCCGATGCCCCCGGGGACGCCCAGGATGGCGCTGCGCCGGCCGCGCGTGCGGGGCGGGAGGAGACCTGGGCGGAACGGGAAGGGAGACGTCGTGGCGGAGGCCGTGCAGATTTATGACTACATCGTGGTCGGCGCGGGGTCGGCCGGGGCGGCGCTGGCGGCACGGCTGTCGGAACAGCCGCGCGGCTCCGTCCTGCTGCTCGAGGCCGGGGCGGCCGATCACCCCTGGACCCGGATTCCCGCCGGGGTGGCGCGACTCATCACCAACCCCGCCGCCAACTGGCTCTATGCCGGGGAGCCGGAGCCGGCCACCAAGGGCCGCGCCATTCCGGTGCCGCGCGGCAAGCTGCTGGGCGGCTCCTCGGCGATCAACGGCATGGCCTTCGTGCGCGGACAGGCGCGGGATTTCGATACCTGGGCGCAACTCGGCAACCGCGGCTGGAGCTACGCGGACGTGCTGCCGTTCTTCAAGCGCATGGAGAGCTATGCCGGCGGGGAGGATGCCTATCGCGGGCGCTCCGGCCCGCTGCGGATCACCAACCCGCCTCCGGCGCTGCCGCTGCTGGCAGCGCTGATCGAGGCCGCGGGCCAGCGCGGCATCCCGCACAACCCGGACTACAACGGCGCCGCGCAGGACGGGATCGCGATGAGCCAGGCCAGCATCGCCGCCGGCCGCCGGGTGAGCACGGCGCGGGCCTATCTGGACCCGGCGCGGGGCCGCTCGAATCTGCGGATCCTGACCGGGGCGTTGACCGAGACCCTGACCTTCGACGGCGCGCGCTGCACCGGGGTGCGCTACCGGCGGGGCGGGGCGACCGGGCTTGCCTCGGCCGGGCGCGAGGTGATCCTGTGCGGCGGCACCATCAACTCGCCGTCGCTGCTGGAGCTTTCGGGCATCGGCCAGCCGGAGCGGCTGGCCGGGCTCGGTATCGCGGTCCGCCACGCCCTGCCCGGGGTGGGCGAGAATCTGCAGGACCATTACGCCCCGCGCACCCGCTGGGGGATCGGCGCCGCCGGGGCCAGCCTCAACGACCGGCGGCGCGGGCTCAAACTCGCCGCCGAGGCGGTGCGCTACGCGCTCGGCCGGTCCAGCCTGCTCGGCATGGTGGCCGCGCCACTGCGCGCCTTCGTCCGCTCCCGCGAGGGGCTCGAGGGGCCGGACGCGCTGCTGGGCTGGGTGCCGATGCTGACCGAACCCGGCCCGCGCGGGCCGCGGCTGGCCGCCGCTGCGGGCATGACCTGCTACGCCCATCCGATGCGTCCTGAGAGCCGCGGCTCGGTCCATGCGATTGCCGCCGATCCGGCGCGCCCGCCGGCGATCCGGTTCAACTTTCTCGCCGTGCCGGAGGATGGCGTCGTCACCGCCGCCGCGGTGCGGATCGCCCGCGCCATCATGACCGCCCCGGCGATGGCGCCGTTCGCCCTCACCGAGCTGGCGCCGGGGCCGGAGGCGGTGAGCGATGACGCCATCCTGGACTGGGTGCGCGGCGCGGCCGAGACCACCTATCACCCGGTCGGCACCTGCCGGATGGGGGTGGACCCGATGGCGGTGGTCGATCCGCGGCTGCGCGTGCATGGCATCGCCGGGCTGCGGGTGGCGGACGCCTCCATCATGCCCCGCCTGACCTCGGGCAACACCAACGCGCCTTCCATCATGATCGGGGAGAAGGCGGCGGCGATGATCGCCGAGGATGCGGGTTGACATGGGGAGCACATGCTTGCATGTTACCGACATGTCGAGCATGATCCAAATCCGCCACGTCCCGGACCCGCTGCACCGGGAGCTCAAATCCCGCGCCGCCCAGGCCGGAATGTCGCTGTCGGACTATCTGCTGGCCGCGCTGCGCCGGATGGCGGAGGTGCCGACCCGGGAGGACATCCGCGCCCGGATCATGTCCCGCCCGCCGATCGTGGTTCCTGAATCCGCCGAGGAGGCCCTCCGCGCCGAGCGGGATGCGCGGTGATCGTCCTTGATGCCTCGGCGGTCGTCGCGCTGCTCGCCGGAATCGTGTCGACCGAGCTGGCCCGGATGGTGTTCGATCCGGAGCAGTCGCTGCACGCGCCGCATCTGCTGGATATCGAGGTGGCGCAGGTGCTGCGCCGATGGTGCGCGCGCGGGCTGGTGACCCCGGAACGCGCCGCCGATGCGTTGTCCGATCTCGCCGACCTGCCGCTCGAACGGCATCCGCATCACTTGCTGTGGCAGCGCGTCTGGGCGCTGCGCCACAACCTGACCGCTTATGACGCCGCCTATGTGGCGCTGGCCGAGCTGCTGGGGGCGCCGTTGCTGACCCGCGACCGGCGGATTGCCGGAGCCTCGGGACATTCTGCGCAGGTGGTTCTGGTGTGAGCCGCCGCCGGCGGGGCCGCCCGTTCGCGGATCAAGCCGCGGCACCTCGCGGGGTGGTCGGTCGCGCGCGTACGACCTTGCCCCGAGGCGCCGGCCGGTGACCCGCGCCTGGTGGTGCGGCAGCCTCGCCGCCTTCCGTGCCGCCGAGGCGGAGCGCCTGATCGCCGCGCTCGCGCTGCGCCAGGCGGAGACCCACCCGCTCAACCGGGAGGAGCAGCTCCGCGCGTGGCGGGCGGAGCTCCCGTTGCTGCGCGCCGCGCTGGCCGATGCGCCGGCGGATTGGTCGGTGCTGCTGGAATATCCGCTGCTGCGCCTCGGCAAGCGCATCGACGCGATCATACTGACCGGCGGGCCAATCCTGGTGATCGAGGCGAAAACCGGCGGCCAGGGCTTCACCCCCG
>JBMFXF010000339.1:0-2841 GCA_049964515.1 Acetobacteraceae bacterium
CGGGGCGGCGTGCCGGCGGCAGCTGCGCCACGCCGCGGAAATACCACCACAGCGGCAGCGCCGTGCCGGCCCAGGCGAACCAGGAGAAATCGAACGGCAGCCACAGCGGGACGTCCGCCGGCCGGAACGTGGCGAACCCGTCAAGCCCGGCGCCGAGCGCGGCCAGCGCGGCCGGCACGGCCCAGCGCGCGGGCTCCGGGCGCGCCGTGGCGGACATCGCTACACCCATCGCGCCAGCCATCCGAACCAACCCTGGGCGGTATCGCCGCGCAGCAGCCGGCGCAGGTCGGCGGTCACGCCCCGCAGATCCGGCGTGGTGCTGGCGAGCGAGGGGATCAGCAGCCGCGCCGCGCCGGTGCGGTCGAACACATAGACCGCCGGCGAGTGGGTGACGGTGTACGGATGCCCGTCGCCGCCCGGATCGACCGAATACGCCAGCCGGTAGCGCCGCGCCAGCCGGGCGAGCTGGTTGGGATCGGCGCGCAGCCCGATGAAATCCGGGCCGAACAGGCCCACGTAGCGCCGCAGCACCGGCAGGGTATCGCGGTGCGGATCGACGGTGACGAACAACACCCGGATGTCGGCCGCCCCCTTGCCGAGCCGGTGCAGCACCACCGCGATGCGATGCATGGTGAGCGGGCAGACATCCGGGCAGTTGGTGTAGCCCAGATAGAGCAGCACGATCTTGCCGCGGAAATCGGCGGCGGTGACGGTATGACCAGAGGCGGCGTCGGTGGCGGCGAAGCCGAGCCGCGGGACATCGCCGCGGACGCTGATGTCGTGCCAGCGGGACGCGGCGTGGGCGGTGGCCATGCTCAGCAGGGCCAGCGCCAGCAGCAGGGGGCGCAGCGGCTTCATTGCATTTTCATCCGCATGGGAGCGGTGGCCCCGCGGGGCGGACCGCTGGCGTTGGCGCCGCGGACGGCGAAGCGCACCGTGAGCGGGGCGCCGTGGGCGAGACGAAAGGTCACCGGCACCATCTGGCCCGGGTGCATATGCGGGGACATGCACATGATGTGATAGCCGCCCGGGGCGAAGCGGAAGGTGCCGCCCGGGGGGATGCGGATGCGCGGGACGGCGATCATCCGCTCCGTGCCGCCCTGGCTTTCGGTGCGGTGGAACATCAGGCTGCCGCAGGCGGGCGAGCGGACGCCGGTCAGCACGACCGCGTGGGCCCCGGGGTTGGTCAGGGTGACGTACCCGCCGGCCGGAATGGAGGACAGCAGATAGCGGAACCAGGCCCCGCTGGCCTGCGGCGCGGGGGCGGCGAAGGCGGCGGGGGCGAGGATGGCCAGCAGCAGCGCGGCCAGGGCGAGCGGTTTCATCTCGGGGTTCCTTTTAACGCGATCAACGCAGCGCCACCACCCGGCCGGCGGAGGTGCCGACCAGGGCGACATCGCCGGCCACGGTGGGGGCGGTCAGCACCGCCGGGCTGGTGAAGCGCCAGAGTCTGGCGCCGGTGGCGGCGGCGAAGGCGGCCACGGCGTGATCGCCCAGTTTCACCACCACCGCCGGCCCCAGGCGGCGCGGGCCGGACAGCGGCACCTCGCCCAGCGGCGCCTGCCAGCGCACCCGGCCGGTGCGCACCGAGACGGCGCGCAAGACGCCGTCCCGCCCGGCCAGGATGATCCTCCGTCCGACCGGCAGCGGCGCGCCGACCACCCGGTCGGGCAGGCCGAGGTGCCAGCGCAGCCCGCCGTGGGGGCCGAGCGCATCGACCGTGCGGGCCTGGCTCGCCACGATCACCCGGCCGTCCAGCAGCACCGGCGGGGTATCGATCGGGCCGGCGGCGGCGAAGGACCAGAGCGGACGGCCGGTGCGGAGCCCCCAGGCGTGGAGCGTGCCGCCGCGATTGGCGGCCAGCACCTCCTGGCCGAGGATGCGCGGTGGGGCGACGAAGCCGTAGCCGGTGCGGGCGGTCCAGCGGGCGGCCCCGGTGGTGGCGTCGCGCGCATAGACGTGGTGATCGGCCGAGCCGAACACCACGATCCCGTCGGCGACGACGGGCCGGGTCAGGCGGGCGCCATCACCGACGAAGCGCCAGAGGCGGCGAGCCGGCGCGGTGCCGGCGGGGCGGAAGGCGTAGAGGCTGTGCCCGTCGGTCTGGGTGAACAGCAGCCCGGCGCCGGCGGTGGCGCGGTGGCTGCACATGCACTCGGGCGGCTGGTCGCGGAGATAGTCCCAGAGGCGGGTCCCGTCGGCGGCGTCGAGGGCGCGCAGGTGGTGCACGGAGCCGGTGTCGAAGGTGACGAAGACCTGGCCGCCGGTGACCGCCGGGCGGGTCTGGATCGGCCCGCCGGTGGCGCTGCGCCATAGCACGGCGCCGGAGGTGGGGTTGAGGCCGAACAGATTGGCGCCGCGGGCCTGGGCGCTGGCCACCACCACCCGGCCGGCGACGGCGCGGGGGGCGGCGTAGATCGGCACGCCGAGCGTGGCCGACCATAGGACGGGGGAGGGTGCGGCGCGGGCGGCGCCGGGAGCGAGCAGCAGCAGCGCCGCGAGGGCGCCGCGCAGGCGGGAACGAGCGGGGGAGGGCATCGGAAAGGGCCTTGACCGTGGATCGGGGCGGATGCCGCCGCAGGGCGGCGGCGCGGGATCAGGTCGTGGCCGGAGGCGCGCGGGCGCGGTGGGCGCCGTGGCCGGGGGAGGGTTGCGGCGGCTGGGGCGCCGGAGCGTGGAACGCGAGCAGGATGCGCCGGCGCGGGGCCGGGGTGGCAATCGGCGGCGACGGCGGCGGCGCGGCCAGGCCGAGCGCGGCCACCACCGGGGTCATCATGCGCGCCGGCGGCAGGCGGGGGTGCCCGGGGGCATGGCCGGAGGCGTCGCTGTGGCAGATCGGGG
>JBMFXF010000340.1:0-2828 GCA_049964515.1 Acetobacteraceae bacterium
CGCGCCCATGCCGAGCTGGGCCATGAACGAGACGCAGCGCGCGGTGACATCCGCGGTCGGCGGATCGAGCAGCGCGCCATGAACGGCGAACGGAATGTGATTGAGATGGAGATGCGTGTTCTCCGGCTCGAACGCGCCCCAGCCGCCGTCGAAGCGCCCGCCGCCACGCGACTGCATCCCCAGGATCCAGGTCCGTGCCCGTTCGATCGCCGGGGCATGGGCCGCCGGGTCGGCACGATGCAGCAGCATCCCCACCACCGCGGTGTCATCCACGTCGGGGTAGTGATCGTTCCAGTACTGGAAGGCCCAGCCGCCGGGGGCAAGCCCGGGCCGGCGCACCGCCCAGTCCCCGGCGACCTCGGTGATCTGCCGCCCCGCCAGCCAGGCGCAGGCCGCGCCCACCGCCGGCGCATCCGCCCCCTCCGCCTCGGCCACCGCATGGGCGGCCAGGGCGGTATCCCACACCGGCGACAGACAGGGCGAGCACCAGGCGCGGTCCGGCTCCTCCACCAGCAGCTTGCGCACCGCCGCCCAGGCGGTGGCGGCCGGCGGCGCCTCGGGTGGAAAGCCCAGCGTGTCGAACATCATCACGCTGTTGGCGATGGCGGGGTAGATGCCGCCCAGCCCGTCCTCCCCGTTCAGGCGTTCGGTGACGAAGGCCACCGCCTTGTCGATGGCGCGGGCCCGGGACCGGGCCGGAAACGCCGGCTCCAGCCGGCGCAGCACCAAGTCGAGCCCCTTGAAGAACCGCCCCCAGGCGGAGCGGTAGGGGCCGCGGATGTAGTCGCGCACCGCCTCGGGCGGGGTGACGAACAGCTCCGCCACCCCGATCCCGCGCGGATTGCGCGCCAGCGGCCGGCGCGCCATCAGCACCAGCAGGGGCACGATCACGGTGCGCGACCAGTACGACACCTTGCTGAGGTGGAACGGGAACCACAGCGGCAGATGCATGATCTCGACCGGCATCGCCGGCACCGCGCGCCAGGGCACCTGGCCGAACAGCGCCAGCTGGGCACGGGTGAACACGTTGCTCCGCTCGGCCCCGCCGGCGGCCAGGATCGCCGCCCGCGCCCGCGCCATATGCGCCGCCTCCGGCGGGTCGCCGATGCAGCGCAGCGCGTAATACGCCTTCACGCTGCACGAGAGATCGAATTTTCCCCCGGCAAACAGCGGCCAGCCGCCATGCGCCCCCTGGTTCGCGCGCAGATAGACGCCGATGCGCGCTTCCAGCGCCGGGTCGATACGGTCGAGGAAATGGGTGAGCAGCACGTATTCGGCCGGGATGGTGGCATCCGCCTCGAGCGGGAACACCCAGTGCCCGTCCGGCTGGCGGGCGGCCTCGAGCGCGGCGGTGGCGGCGGCAACGGCGCGGTTCAGCCGCGCCTCGGGAAGCGGAGTGTCGGTCATCGGTCCGGGTGCAATACCAGCGCGGCGGCGCGCTCGCCGGAGCGGATGGCACCTTCGATCGTCCCCGGCAAGCCGGTCGCGGTCCAGTCCCCGGCCAGCAGCAGATTGCCGAGGCCGGTGCGGGCCCCGGGCCGGCGCGCCTCCTGCGCCGCCGAAGCCTCGATGGTGGCGCGCTTCTCCTTCACCACCCGGAATGCCGGCAGCGGCGCGGCGCCAAGCCCAAGGGCGGCGCAGACCTCCGGCCAGATCCGGGCCGCGAGCGCCTCGGCCGGCGCCTCGATCAGCGCCTGCGCGGCGCTGACGGTGACCGAGACATGGCCGGGCTTGACGAACACCCATTCCGCCGCCCCGCCGATCAGCCCGATGAACGGCACCGAGGGAGGCACATCCTGGCGATAATGCAGGTTGAGGATCGGCGCGAACGCATCCGGCACCGTCAGCCCGGGCAGCAGCGCCCCGGCCACCCAAGGGGGCAGCGCCATCACCACCGCATCCCCGGGGCCGAGCGTGACCGTGCCGCCGGTCCCGCGCAGCGCCGCCACCCGGCCGTCGGCGATTTCGAGCCCGGCCACCCGCCAGCCGAAGCGCGGCGCGGCCCCGCGGGCGCGCAGGAACGCCACCGCCGGGTCGATCAGGCTGGCGCCGAGCGTGCCGCGCGGCAGCCGCGGCTGGCAGGCCGCCCCGCCGGCGAGCAGGGTCTCGCGCATTACCGCGCCGAGCAGCCGGGCGAGGCCGGTCTCCGGCGCGGTGTTGAGGGCGGCCACCGCCAGCGGGGCGACCAGCCGGTGGTATAAGATGTCGTGCCTGACCACGGCGGCGACGCTGCGGTCATCTTCCAGCCAGGCGAGGCGGGCGAGGCGGAGATAGGCGAGCGGCCCGGTGCCGGGGACCCGCCGCTTCGGGTCCAGCACCCACCAGCCGATCCGCCCCGGGTTGGGCCGCAGGGTCCAGCGCAGCCCGGTGGCGAGATCGAGGAACGGGAACGCCGCCGGCGCGGTGCAGAGGCTGGTAGCGGCGCCGATGCGCGCGAGATAGGCGCTGGCGGCGCGGTTGCCCGACAGCAGCAGGTGGTTGCCGTTGTCCACCATCAGCTCGAGGTCGCGGTCGTGATAGGACCGGCAGCGCCCGCCGGCGGCGGGGCCGGATTCGTAGAGCACGACCGGCCGGCCGGCGGCGGCGAGCGCGGTCGCCGCGGCGAGGCCGGCGAGACCGGCGCCGAGGACATGGACTGTGGCCTGGGTGGTCATGGGCGGCGGGTGCTACCCCGGATCGTGGGTTCGGGCCAGCTTGGGTGTACGAACGTTTTTTTCCTCTCACCCGCATTTTTCCCCTTGACAACCGGGGATAGTTCCCCCTATGTTCGCCCCGCTACCACCCCCAACCCCGAAAGGACCCGTGCCCACCCATGCTGCTCGCGTTCC
>JBMFXF010000341.1:0-2777 GCA_049964515.1 Acetobacteraceae bacterium
GGCGGCGAAGGCGGCGGTGAAGCGCTGGAACCAGGCGCCGAATTTCACCGGATCGAGCAGGCGGAACAGGCGCGAGAAGGTGTCGTGGCTGGGCAGGCCGGCGGGCAGCTTGAGGAAGCCGCGCAGGTAGGTCTCCTTGGCGCGGGCGAACAGGGCCATGTCGGTCGCGGTCTGGCCGCCACAGAGCACGGTGCAGAGCGCGATCATCAGAAGATCGTGGAAATCGTGGAGTTGGGCGTTGCCGGTCCGGGGGCCTTCGAGCTCGTCCCAGCAGGTGGAGAAGGGGTCCATGGGCGCCTCACGTCGGGGTGGGCTGCCGGGTAGAGTCCATCAGGCACGAATCGGGCAAGGGGGATTCGCGGGGAGGTCAAGGGGTTCTCAAGTGCGAATCCCCTGCAGGAATCTGGCCCGCACCTCGCCCCGATGGCATACCGCACCCCATCGTGGACCCCGATCCTCCCCTTGCCCGCCTCTTGGCCCCGCTCGCCAGCCTGCCCGGCATCGGCGTGGCGACGGCGCGGCTGCTCGCGCGCGCCACCGGCGGGGACCGTGTGCTCGATCTCCTGTTCCACCGCCCGGAGACCTACCTGGACCACCGCGCCCGCCCCACCATCGCCGCGGCGCGCGCCGGCCAGATCGCCACGCTCGCGGTGGAGGTGCTGCACCACAAGAAACCCGTCAATGACCGCCAGCCCTGGCGCGTGATCGTCAGCGACGGCACCGACACCGGCACCGCCGAACTGGTCTTCTGCCGCTGCCGCCGCGAGGGCCAGATGCCACCGGGCGCGAAGCTGCTGGTCTCCGGCAAGCTGGAGCGTTTCGGGGAACGGCTGACCCTGCCGCATCCCGATCACGTCGTCCCGGCCGACAAGCCCGAAGCGCTGCCGTGGATCGAGCCGGTCTGGCCGCTCACCGCCGGCCTCTGGCCGCGCCAGGTCCGCCGCGCGATGACGGCGGCGCTCGCCCTGCTGCCGGAATTTCCCGGATGGCACGACGCCCCGCTGCTGCGCCGCGAAGCCTGGCCGGCGTTCACCGAGGCGCTGCGCGCGCTGCAAGCGCCGGCGGAGATCCCCGACGAACGTCCCCGCGCATCGAAACAACGAAACGCCGGGCTGTCACCCGCTGTCACATGAGTTCGGTGCCCTGGGGGCGCAGCGTGCCGGCTGGTGCGAAGGGCGCGGTTGCTGCAATCTTGCCCCCCGTGTCCGACACGCTTCCCTCCGACCCGGTCCGCCACCGCGGCATCATCACCGTCTGCGTGATCGGAGCCACGCTGGTGCAGGCGCTGGACCAGACCATCGCCAACGTGGCGCTGCCCTATATGCAGGGCAGCTTCTCCGCCAGTTTCGACGAGATCACCTGGGTCCTGACCTCCTACATCATCGCCGCCGCCATCATGACCGCGCCGGTGGGCTGGCTCGCCGCCCGGTTCGGCCGCAAGCGGCTGTTCGTCACCGCGCTGGCCGGGTTCACCGTCACCTCCATGATGTGCGGCGCGGCGCAGACGCTGACGCAGATCGTCGGGTTCCGCCTGCTGCAGGGCATGTGCGGGGCGGCGCTGGTGCCGCTGTCGCAGGCCACCATGCTGGACATCTACCCGGCGAACCGGCGCGCCTTCGCCATGGCGGTGTGGGGTATGGGGGTGATGATCGGCCCGATCCTGGGCCCCACCCTGGGCGGCTACCTGACCGATTTCTACAACTGGCGCTACGTCTTCTACGTGAACCTGCCGTTCGGCCTGTTCGCCACCCTGGGGCTGGTGTTCTTCATGCCGGGCGGGCGCGGGCAATCGGCGCTGCGGTTCGACTGGATCGGCTTCGCCGCCCTCGGCACCGGCATCGGCGCGTTGCAGCTGATGCTGGACCGCGGCCAGGAGCTGGACTGGTTCGGCTCCCGCGAGATCATCGTCGAGGCGGTGCTGGCCGGGCTCGGCCTCTACCTGTTCGTGGTCCATGCGCTCTCGGCGCGCCACCCGCTGATCCGGCCGAGCCTGTTCCGCGACGTGAACTTCGCCGCCGGCGCGGTGATGATGTTCGCGGTCGGCACGATCCTGGTCTCCACCATGTCGCTGATGGCGCCCTGGTTGCAGGAGCTGGGCGGCTACCCGGTCGCCACCGCCGGGCTGGTGATGGCGCCACGCGGTATCGGCAATCTGGCGACCATCGTCCTCAGCGGCAAACTGGCGCAGCGGATCGACGCCAGGCTGCTGGTGGGCGCGGGACTCGGGCTGATGATCTGGTCGTTCTGGATCATGACCGGCTGGACCCCGGATGTGTCGCCCGACGTGCTGATCGCCGCCATCGTGATCCAGGGCGCCGGGCTCGGCCTGTTCTTCACCCCGCTGCAGGTGCTCGCCTTCGCCACCCTGCCGGTGGCGCTGCGGACCGAGGGTTCGGCGATATTCGCGCTGTTCCGCAATATCGGCGCCGCCATCGGCGTTTCCGTCACCGCCTCGCTGCTGGCCCGCAACGCACAGGGCCTGCACGCCATGATCGGAGCCAGCATCACCCCGTTCAACCGGGCGCTCGCCGCGGTGCCGCTGTGGAACCCCGCCACCCGCCACGGCGCCGCCCTGCTCGCCAACGAAATCAGCCGCCAGTCGCAGATCATCGCCTATATGGACGACTACAAGCTGCTGATCTTCACCACCATGCCAAGCCTGCTGCTCTTGCTGCTGATGCGCCGCCCCCGGGGCGGGACGCCGGCACCTTCGGGGGCGGCGGCGATGGAGTGAAGGAAGGCCAGGGGGACGCTGTCCCCCTGGACCCCCTGCCAAG
>JBMFXF010000342.1:0-2777 GCA_049964515.1 Acetobacteraceae bacterium
GGGCTAGCCCTTGGAACCCAGTCCGAGGGGTCCAGGGGACTTGTCCCCTGGCGGGGTGTCCAGAGGGGCAGCGCCCCTCTGGCCTTCCCGTCACCCCAGCGCATCCCCCGCCCGCAGCACGGCCTCCGCCGCGTCGTTGAACCGCCCGTCGGCGTCATGCAGCACCAGCCCTGGGTGTTGCACGAACGCGCCGCGGCCTCCGCGGATGCCGCGCAGCAGCACCAGCCGTGCCGCGCGCCCGGCCCGCGGCCACAGCGGCAGCAGCACCAAGCTGCCGATCCGGGCCAGGACCAGCGCGCCCATGGCCTCCGGCACCCCGGGCGCGGACAGGATGAGGCTGAGGCTCCCTCCCGGGCGCAGCCTGCGTGCCAGCGCCGTGGCCCAGGCGCCGATGCCTCCGGGCGGGGCGCGCTTGGCGGCCTCCCGCGCGGGATCGCCCGAGGTGGTGCCGCCGGGGTGGTGATACGGCGGGTTGGCCATGGCGTGATCGAACCCGTCTCCCGCAATCCCGGACAACACATCGCCGGCGTGGAACGCGAGCCGGTGAAACCCGTTGGCGGCGGCGTTGGCCGCGGCGAGCGAGACCAGCGCCGGGTCCTGCTCCACCCCGATGCCGATCACCCCGGGCACCCGCGCGGCCAGGCACAGCAGCCCCGCCCCGGCGCCGCTGCCCGCTTCCAGCACCCGCTCCCCGTCGCGCGCGGGGACGCAGGCGGCCAGCAGCACCGGCTCGATCCCGGAGCGGAACCCGCGCGCCGGCTGCGCGTAGCGCACCCGCCCGCCCAGCAGCGTCCCCTCGGTGACGGCAAGCCCGGCGGGCCGCATTGACACCGCGCCCGCCTCGGATAACGGTCCGCTCATGGCCGAGGAATACACCGCCGTCACCGAGGGCGTCAGGGTCAGCGTCCGTTCGTTCTACCTGGAAGACCAGTCGGAGCCGGACCAGGGCCATTTTGTCTGGGCGTATCGGGTGCGCATCGCCAACGAGGGTGCGCGCCCGCTGCGGCTGTTGCGCCGCACCTGGCTCATCACCGATGCCCGCGGCCGGGTCCAGCGCGTCCACGGTGCCGGCGTGGTGGGCGAGCAGCCGCTGCTCGAACCTGGCGAGAGCTTCGAATACACCTCCGGCACGCCGCTGGAGACCCCGTC
Organism: Acetobacteraceae bacterium; assembly: GCA_049964515.1. GTDB lineage: Bacteria > Pseudomonadota > Alphaproteobacteria > Acetobacterales > Acetobacteraceae > JAJZVS01. Next base: position 1,150 of record JBMFXF010000342.1, read on the forward strand.
CGGCTTCATGGCCGGCACCTACCACATGGTCGATCCCGGATCGGGCGAGGCGCTGGATGTGGCGATCCCGGCGTTCAGCCTGGACAGCCCGCACCAGGCCGGCGGCGTGCACTGATTTTCCGTCTTGCCGGTCCCGGGAGTGGGGCCATATCGCCGGACGGGGCCGATTCCGCCGGCCCAACGCCAAGGAACGCCGCCCCGTGGACATGATCGAACGCCCGACCGCCGCCCCCACCCAGCAAGAGGCGGAGGATGCCATCCGCACCCTGCTCCGCTGGGCCGGCGACGACCCCAGCCGCGAAGGGCTGCGCGACACGCCGGCGCGGGTCGCCCGCGCGTATCGGGAGTTCTTCTCCGGCTACGCCACCGACCCGCACGCCCTGCTGGAACGGACGTTCGAGGAAACCGAGGGTTACGACGAGATCGTGCTGCTGCGCGACATCCGCCTGGAAAGCACCTGCGAGCATCACATGGCCCCGATCCTGGGGCGCGCCCATGTGGCCTATCTGCCGCACCGGCGGGTGGTGGGGATCAGCAAGCTCGCCCGGGTGGTGGAGGCCTATGCGAAGCGCTTCCAGATCCAGGAGAAGCTGACCGCGCAGATCGCCAACACCATCCAGGAAGTGCTGGCCCCGCGCGGGGTGGCGGTGGTGATCGAGGCCGCCCATCAGTGCATGACCACCCGCGGGGTCCACAAGCCGGGGGTGACGATGGTGACCAGCCGGATGCTGGGCGCGTTCCGCGCCGACCCGGCAACCCGGCGCGAATTGCTTGCGATGCTGGGCCGCCACGGCAGCGGCATCCGCGAGGGATAGCGGCGCGGGGCCCGCCCCGCCTCACCCGGCGCAGCAGGAAAGCTTCGCCACGTCCTTCTGGAATCCGAGAGCGGCGAGTTTCAGCCCCTCCACCGTGGTGAGGTAGGGAAACAGCGTCTCCGCGAGATCGGTGACGGTCAGCCCGTGCTTGATGGCCAGCACCGCCGTCTGGATCGAATCCGCCCCTTCGGGGGCAAGGATCTGCGCGCCGAGCAGGCGCAGGCTGCCTTCCTCCGCGACCAGCTTGACCAGTCCGCGCGTGTCCCGCGCGGCGAGCGCCCGGGGCACCTGATCGAGACCGAGCGTCACCGCGCGCACCGCCAGACCCCGGGCCCGGGCATCGGCTTCCGTGAGCCCCACTCGCGCCGCCTGCGGGTCGGTGAACACCACCTCCGGCATGGCGCGTGCGTCATAGCGGCGGGTATTGCCGTTGAGCGCGTTTTCCGCCGCGAGCTTCGCCCCATAGGCCGCCATGTAGACGAACAGGTCGCGCCCGGTGACATCGCCCGCCGCATAAACCCCGGGACGCGAGGTGGCGAGGAACTCGTCCACGGTGATGGCCCCACGCGCATCCATGGCGATGCCGGCGGCGGGCAGATCGAGCCCGGCCGTGTTCGGCTTCCGCCCGGTCGCAACCAGGATTTGCTCCGCCGTGATGGTCTCCGGCCGGCCATCGACCGTCACCTCGAGTGCCAGCCCAGCCGCGTCGCGGCGGATGCGCCGGTAGGCCACGCCGCAGCGGATGGCGATGCCTTCCTCGCGCAGGAAGCCGGTAAGCGCCCCGGTCACCTCCGGCTCGAACCCCGGCAGCAG
>JBMFXF010000343.1:0-2764 GCA_049964515.1 Acetobacteraceae bacterium
GCGCTGGTGCTCGGGTTCACCTTGTCGGGCGTGGTGCAGGCGGTCGTTACCAAAGGAGAAATGAGCCGCCTGCTGCCGGACGCGTGCCCGCGCACGATCCTGCTGGCGAGCGCGCTGGGGGCGGCATCGTCTTCCTGCTCCTACGCCGCGGTTGCGCTGGCGCGCTCGTTGTTCCGCAAGGGCGCGGATTTCAACGCCGCGATGGCGTTCCAGTTCGCCTCCACTAACCTGGTGCTGGAACTCGGGATCATCCTTTGGGTGCTGATGGGCTGGCAGTTCACCCTGGCCGAGTTCGTCGGCGGGCCGATCATGATCGTGCTGCTGAACCTGATGCTGCGGCGCGCGATGACGCCGGCGCGGCTGGCGGAAGCCCGCGAGGTGGCCGAGCACGGCGTCGCCGGCCGGATGGAAGGCCACGCCGCGATGGACATGTCGCTTGCGGGCGGCAGTGTTGTCTCGCGCGCGCTGTCGCCGCGCGGCTTCACCGCGATCAGCCATTTCTACGTGATGGACTGGGCGAGCGTGTGGATGGATATCGTGGGCGGCCTGCTGATTGCCGGTGCGCTTGCCGCCTGGGTGCCGAAAGACGTCTGGGGCGGAATCTTCCTGACCCACGCGCCGCTGTGGTCGAAGGTGGTCGGCCCGCTGATCGGGCCGCTGGTCGCGGTCGTCTCCTTCGTCTGCTCGGTGGGCAACGTGCCGCTGGCCGCGGTGCTGTGGAACGGCGGGATCAGTTTCGGCGGCGTGGTCGCGTTCCTGTTCGCCGATCTGATCATCCTGCCGATCCTGGACATCTACCGCCGCTACTACGGGCGCCGCGTCGCGCTGCTGCTGCTGGGCCTGTTCTATGCGGCGATGGTCGGCGCCGGCTATGTCGTGGAACTGACGTTCGCCGCGCTGGGTTTGGAGCCCGAGGGGCGGCGGATCGCGGTCCTGCAGGCCGGGATCAGCTGGAACTACACCACCGTGCTCAATATCCTCGCGCTGGCGCTGTCGGCGCTGCTGATCTGGCGCTTCAAGCGGACCGGCGGGCCGGGGATGCTGGCGATGATGGGCAACCCGGCTGGCGATGCGCCGGCGGGCGGATATGCGCATCACCACCCCATGTGACCGGCCCACGCTATGGAGGCCTCGATGAACGATCTCGCCGACAAACGCTGCACCCCCTGCCGCGGGGGCATGCCGCCGCTGCCTGCTGCCGAGGCGGAAGACCACCACCCGGATGTTTCTTTCGGCTGGGGCGACGTCACCATCTCGCTGCGCACGAAGAAGATGAGAGGCTTGCACGGGAACGACTTCGTCACGGCGGTCGGACTGGACCGTTGGACCCGGGGGCGGGACGGGCGGCTGAGGGAGGCGCCAGCCCCGGCGGACAGAACAGGAGACCTCGCGGTGCCGAGCAGACCGACCCGATACCAGCGCATCGCCCCGTTCTACGACCTGCTCGATCTGCCGTTCGAATGGGCGCGCTACCGCACGCTCCGCCCGATGCTGTTCGCGGGGCTGGACGGCCGGGTGCTCGATGCCGGGGTCGGCACCGGGCGGAACATCCCGTTCTATCCCGCGGGCGCGGAGGTACTGGGGATCGACGCGAGCGCGGCCATGCTGGCGCGGGCGGAGCGCCGGCGACAGCGGCTCGGACGGGTGGTGGCGTTGCGGCAGATGGACCTGACCCGGCTCGATCTGCCCGATGCGTCGTTCGACGCCGCGGTGGCGAGTTTCGTGTTCTGTGTGCTGCCCGAACCCGACCAGCTTCCCGCGCTGCGCGAACTCGGTCGCGTCGTGCGTCCCGGCGGGCGGATCCGACTGCTGGAATATGTCCGCCCGCGCGGGCGGTTGCGCCGCGCCATCGCGCGTCTGTGGGAACCCTGGATGGCCTGGGCCTACGGCGCCGGTTTTGATCGGCACACCGAGACGCATGTCGCGGAAGCCGGGCTCGAGATCACAAGGGCCGAGGATGCGGTGCCCGATCTCATCCGGCTTCTCGAACTGAAGGTTCCGGCGGGACCGGTGTGGCAGGGCGGCGCGACCTGATGGGCAGGAGCACATCGACGCGACCGCCCGGCCGGGGCACGCGGTGGCGGGTGGGCGGGCTGCGCCCCTGGCTCGCGGTGCCGGTCACCGCGGTCTATATCGGCGCGATCGCGGTGCTCGCCCATGCCGTGGGCACCGCCTATATCCTGTTTCCTGAACTCGGCTCCCTATCGCACGACATCTTCAAGCGACCGCACGGCGCCTGGGCGCGCGCGCCCGTCCAGATGGTGCTGACCCCGGGGCTGACGGCGCTGCTCGGCACCCTCCTTACCCGCCACCTGGCCTATGGTCCGGCCGCGGTCCTGCTCAGTGTGGGAAGTTCGATCCTGGTGATCCGCCTGCTGCGTTCGCCGATCGCGCCGGCGATCTCGGCGGGGCTGCTGCCGCTGGCGCTCGGGGTTCGCAGCTGGCTCTACACGCCTTCGATCCTGATCGGCACCGTGGCCCTGGCGCTGCTGTCCGTGCCCTGGCGCCGGGTCATGCCGCCGCCGCGCCCGACGGCGCGCGATCTGGCCGACGACATCACCGAGCGTACGCCGGCGCACTACGGCTGGGTGGCGTTCTTCCTTGGCTTCGTCGCGGTTGGGGCGATGGTCGCGGCACTGTCGGGCCAGCCGCTGCTGCTTTATCCGCCGCTGGTGGCGATGGGGTTCGAGATGTTCGCCCATCCCAATGTCTGTCCCTGGGCACGGCGCCCGCTGCTCCTGCCAATGGTCTGCGTGCTGACCGC
>JBMFXF010000344.1:0-2760 GCA_049964515.1 Acetobacteraceae bacterium
CCTGGCCGGCACCTGAGCCCTGGCCGGCACCCGAGCCCTGGCCGGCACCCGAGCCCTGGGCCGGCGGTGGTCCGCAGGGGCCGCCACCTGCTACTCTGGCATCGGTCGGTGCGCCGCGCCGGCCGGCAGCGGCAGCACCAACGTGCCGTCGGTCGGCAGGCGGGGGGCGGCGAAGGCGATATCCAGCATGGGGTGGCTCTCCGGCAGGTGGGTCGGGGGGCAGTCTATCAGCCCGGCGGCACCCGGCCAGCGGGGGGAATAAAATGGATGGCCGCGCTTGCCCGGCCGGCCCGATCGCCCGATCCTGCCCGAAACCCAGGAAGGAACCGCGGCCATGCATGACCTCGTGATCCGCGCCGGCCGCATCGTCGATGGCACCGGCGCCGCGCCGTTCACCGGCGATCTGGCCATCGATGCCGGCCGCATCGCCGCGGTCGGCGGCAAGGCCGGCCCGGCCCGGCGGGAGATCGACGCCGACGGGATGCTGGTCACCCCCGGCTTCGTCGATGTCCACACCCATTACGACGGCCAGGCGACCTGGGACCCGGTGCTGGCGCCGTCCTCCTGGCATGGCGCCACCACCATCCTGTTCGGCAATTGCGGGGTCGGCTTCGCCCCCTGCCGCCCCTCCGACCGCGCCGCGCTGATCGATCTGATGGAGGGGGTCGAGGACATCCCCGGCATCGTCCTGGCCGAAGGGCTGCAATGGGATTGGGAGAGCTTCCCGGAATTCCTCGACGCGCTCGACCGCCTGCCCCGCACCATCGACGTCGCGGCGCAGCTGCCGCACCACCCGCTGCGGGTCTATGCGATGGGCGAGCGCGCCATCCGCCGCGAGCCGGCGCGCGCCGAGGACATCGCCCTGATGCGCCGGCTCGCCGAGGAGGCGCTGGCCGCCGGCGCGTTCGGCTTCACCACCTCGCGCACCGAATCCCACCGCACCACCCGCGGCGAGCGCGTGCCCGGCCGCTACGCCGCCGAGGCGGAGCTGCTGGGGATCGGTGCCGCCCTGGGCAGCGCCGGCGCCGGCGCGTTCGGGATGCTGAGCGATTTCGAGGACGAGGCGGCCGAATTCGCCTGGATCACGAAACAGGCACGCGACACCGGCCGGCCGGTGTGGTTCCTGCTGACCGACCGCGCCTCCGACCCCGGGCGCTGGCGGCGGCTGATGGAAGGGGTGCATCGCGCCCGCGCCCAGGGGGCCGCGGTGACGGCGCAGGTGGCCGGGCGGCCGGTGGGGGTGATCCTGGGCCTCGGCACCTCGCTCACCCCGTTCGCGGCACGGCCCGGGTTCGCCGCGCTGGCCATGCTGGCGCCGGCGGAACGGCTGGCGCGGCTGCGCGATCCGGCGATCCGGGCGGCGATCCTGGCCGAGCCGGTATCGGAGGCGCTGCTGGCGATCCAGCCGCCGCTGCAACGCCCGATCGCCTCCACCTGGGAGCGGATGTACGGGCTCGGCGATCCGCCCGACTACGAGCCGACCGCGGACCGCTCGATCGCCGCCATGGCCGCCGCCGAGGGCGCCGATCCGGCCGCGTTCGCCTACGACTACCTGACCGGCGGGGATGGCGGGCGGATGCTGTTCTATCCCGTCACCAACTATGTCCACGGCGATCACGAGGTGATCCGCGCCATGCTCACCGACCCCGCCACCGTGCTGGGGCTGTCGGACGGCGGCGCGCATTGCGGGCTGATCTGCGATTCCTCGCTGCCCAGCTACATGCTGACCCATTGGGCGCGGGACCGCGCGCGCGGGCCGGGGCTGCCGCTGGAGCAGGTGGTGAAGCGGCAGACCAGCGAGACCGCCGATTTCTTCGGCTTCGCCGATCGCGGCCGGCTGGCGCCCGGGCTGCGGGCGGATGTGAACGTGATCGATTTCGACCGGCTGCGCATCCACCACCCGGAACTGGTGCACGACCTGCCGGCCGGCGGGCGGCGGCTGGTGCAGCGGGTCGATGGCTATGCCGCGACCCTGGTGGCGGGCGAGCCGATCTTCGAGCACGGGCAGGACACCGGCGCGCGCCCCGGGCGGCTGGTGCGGGCCGGCCGGATCGGCGCCTGACCCGGGTTCCGCCCCCGCCGGGCTACCCCAGCAGCGCCGAGACGAACAGCGCCGCCCAGCCCAGCATCAGCAGGCTGCCGCCGACCGGCGCCACCGCCACCACCCCCCAGCCCTCCAGCGCGAACCCATAGACGCCGAGGCAGAACAGCCCCGTCCCCAGCAGGAACGCCGCCCCCGCCACCTGCGCCAGCGTCCGCCCCCGCCCCGGCGGGCGCTGCGCGGCCCAGATGCCGGTGCCAACCAGCGCCAGCGCGTGCCAGCCCTGCATCCGGATCGCGTCCACCACCATCCCCAGCCGCAGCGGCCCCAGCCCGCCCAGCGCGTGCGCGGCCAGCGCCGCCATCGCCACCGCCATCATCCCGTAGAGCGCGCCCGCGCCCACCCACAGCCTGCTCATCGCAACCCCTTCCGTGCCGGATCGCACCCGCTATACCATCGCCCCGATGCCCCGCGGCGACCTGTTCCCCGAGATCGGCCCGTTCGAGACCGGCTATCTGCCGCTCTCCGCCGGCCACGTCATGTACTGGGAGCAGGCCGGCAACCCGCGCGGCCGCCCGGCGCTGTTCCTGCACGGCGGCCCGGGTGCCGGCGCCGGGGCGGTGCACCGCCGCTTCTTCGACCCCGGCTTCTGGCGCATCGTCATCTTCGACCAGCGCGGCGCCGGCCGCTCCCGCCCGCTCGGCGGGCTGGCCGACAAC
>JBMFXF010000345.1:0-2737 GCA_049964515.1 Acetobacteraceae bacterium
CACTACGTCCCGCGCGGCAGCCCCAGCAACTCGTGCAGCACATACTCCGTATGCGCCCCCACCGCCGGGCCGGGCCAGCGCAGCACCGCCTCCGGCGCCTCGCCATCCAGGCGGATCGCCGGACCCGGGTGCAGGGTGCGGCCGATCAGCGGGTCCGCCACCTCCAGCACCGAACCCCGCGCCCGGAAATGCGGATCCGCCGCGCAATCGGCGATGTCATACAAGCGTGAGCATGGCACCTCGGCCGCCTCCAGCACCGCCTCGGCCGCCGCCGCCGGCAGGGTGCGGGTCCAGGCGGCAATCGCCGCGTCCAGCTTGTCCCGGTGCGCGCAACGCAGCGCGTTGGTGGCGTAATCGGGGTCCGCGGCCAGCTCCGGCCGGCCGATCGCCGCCGCCAACCGGGCGAAGATCAGGTCCGAGTTGCCCGCGATCGCCAGCCATTTCCCATCCGCGCAGGGATAGGTGTTGGTCGGCGCCGCGGTCGGGATCGCCGCCCCGGCCGGCTGGCGGATGCGCCCGTCCAGCGCATATTCCGGCAGCATCCCCTCCATCAGGCTGAACACGCTGTCCACCAGGTTGACGTCGATCACCCGCCCCTGCCCGGTCCCGGCGCCGTCGCGCTGCCACACCGCCGCCAGCAGCCCGATCGCGGCATACATCCCGGCCAGGTCGTCGCTGATGGAAATCCCGCAGCGCGGCGGCGGCAGCTCCGATGACCCGGCCGGATGCGCGGTCAGGTGGCGCAGCCCGCCCATCGCCTCGCCGATGGCGCCGAAGGCCGGCTTGTCCCGATAGGGCCCGTCCTGCCCGTAGCCGGAGATGCGCGCGATCACGAGGCGCGGATTGACCCCGTGCAGCGCCGCCGGGCCGAGCCCGAGGCGTTCCAGCTGTCCCGCGCGCAGGTTTTCCACCAGCACATCGGCCCGCGCCGCCAGCTTCAATGCAATGTCGCGCTGCCGCTTGAGATCGAGCTCCAGCGACAGCTTGTTGCGGCCGTGGATGCTGAACCAGACCGAATGCCCGTCCTTGGACGCGCCCCAGCCGCGGAACGGATCGCCGCCGGGCGGTTCCACCTTGATGACCTCAGCCCCCAGGTCGGCCAGGATGCGGGTGCAGAAGGGCGCGGCGATGTAGTGGCCCAGTTCCAGCACCTTCAGCCCCGTCAGCGGGGGGGCGATGCGGTTTTTTTCGGTCATGCCGGGTTCCCTCAATCTTTTCGTAACCATCGGCGGGGTAGAACGCCGTCACGGAGCTGGTTGACGTGCCGGCTTCCTGTTTCCTCCCCGAATGGCGCGCGCTGCGCGCCCAACTGAGGGCGGCGCGCCCCCCGCGCCGCCCTTTTTTTCACCCGCGCAGGACGGTCCGCCCGGCATAGCGGGCCGCCGGGCCAAGCTCGGCCTCGATGCGGATCAGCTGGTTGTATTTCGCCGTGCGGTCGCTGCGCGCCAGGCTGCCGGTCTTGATCTGTCCGCAATTGGTCGCCACCGCCAGGTCGGCGATGGTGGTGTCCTCGGTCTCGCCAGAGCGATGGCTCATCACCGCCCGGTAGGCGGCGCGATGCGCGAGCTCGACCGTCTCCAGCGTCTCCGACAGGGTGCCGATCTGGTTCACCTTCACCAGGATCGCGTTGGCCACGCCTTCCTTGATGCCGCGGCGCAGGCGTTCGGGATTGGTGACGAAATTATCGTCGCCCACCAGCTGCAGCTTCCCGCCCAGGGTCCGGGTCAGATGCGCCCAGCCTTCCCAATCGTCCTCGGCGCAGCCGTCCTCGATCGAGACGATCGGATAGCGCGCCACCAGCGCGGCCAGGTAATCGGCCATGCCGGCGGCGTCCAGCACCTTGCCCTCGCCGGTCATCCGATAGGCGCCGTCGCGGTAGAACTCGGAGGCCGCGCAATCCAGCGCGAAGGTCACGTCCTCGCCCGGACGGTAGCCGGCGCGCTCGGCGGCACGGGCGATGAAGGCCAGCGCCTCGTCGGCCGAGCGCAGATTGGGAGCGAACCCGCCCTCGTCGCCGACATTGGTGGAATGGCCGGCGTCATGCAGACCCTGGCGCAGCGCATGGAAAATCTCCGAGCCCATCCGCACCGCCTCGGCAAAGGTGCCCGCGCCGACCGGCTGGATCATGAACTCCTGGATGTCGATCGGGTTGTCGGCATGGCGCCCGCCGTTGACGATGTTCATCATCGGCACCGGCAGGGTGCGGGCATAGACCCCGCCGACATAGCGATAGAGCGGCAGGCCGTACTCCGCCGCCGCCGCGCGGGCGCAGGCCAGCGAGACGCCCAGAATGGCGTTGGCGCCCAGCCGGCTCTTGTTGGGGGTGCCGTCCAGATCGATCAGGATCTCGTCGAGCCGCACCTGATCGGCGGCGTCCATCCCGCCGATGGTATCGAAAATCTCGCCCTCCACATTCGCCACCGCGCGGGCAACCCCCTTGCCGCCGAAGCGGGCAGGGTCGCCATCGCGCAGCTCCACCGCCTCATGCGCGCCGGTGGACGCCCCGGACGGCACCGCGGCCCGACCGGAGGCGCCGCTGTCCAGCGTGACCTCGACCTCGACGGTCGGGTTGCCCCGACTGTCCAGAATCTCGCGGGCTACAAGGTCTGCGATCGCAGTCATGGGGGGGGGCTCCGAGAGGGCGTGGCAGGGAAGACAAGAAGGCCAGGGGGCGCTGCCCCCTGGACCCCCGCCAGGGGGATGGCCCCCTGGACCGCGATCAGTCTGGTTCGGAGCG
>JBMFXF010000346.1:0-2726 GCA_049964515.1 Acetobacteraceae bacterium
GAAGCGGTCGCCGCCGAGATACCACAGGATCCCGACCAGCAGCCCGAGGCCCAGCACCACCAGCGCGCCGGTGCGCAGGAAGCCGCCCTGCCCGCCCATCAGGCCGCCTCCGCCGCCAGCGGCGCGCGGTCGAAGAAGGCGCGCACGACGGGATGGCGGCTCTCGGCTTGCAGCACCCGCGGCGGGCCGGCGGCGATCACGCCGCCCGCATCCGGCCAGGCGTTGCGGTCCAGCATCAGGCAGGCATCGCCGATCGCCAGGATGGAGGCGAGCTCGTGGGTGACCACGACGAAGCTGGCGCCGCGCCGGTCGCGCAGGCTCAGGATCAGCCGGTCGAGCTCGGCCGCGGTGATCGGGTCGAGCCCGGCCGAGGGTTCGTCGAGGAACAGGAGCGGCGGATCCAGCGCCAGGGCGCGGGCGATGGCGGCGCGCTTGGCCATGCCGCCCGAGATCTCGGCAGGCAGGCGGTCGGCGGCGTCGGCGAGGCCCACCTCGGCCAGCTTGGCGCGGGCGCGGGCGGCGCGTTCGGCGCGGGGAAGGTCGGTGAACATCTCGAGCGGCAGCATGACATTGCCGGCCAGATCGAGCGAGCCGAACAGCGCGCCCGACTGGAACATCACCCCGAAGCGCCGCCGCGCCGCCGCCAGCGCGGGGGCGGCGTCGGAGCCGGTGATGCGGGCGCCGGCGATCGCGATCTCCCCTTCGGTGGGGGGGAGCAGGCCCACCAGCTGGCGCATCAGGGTGGATTTGCCGCAACCCGAGCCGCCCAGCAGCACGAACACCTGGCCTTCCTCCACGCGGAAGGAGACGTCGCGGAAGATGGTGCGGTCACCGAAGCGTTGCGCGAGGCCGCTGGCTTCGATGATCGCCATCACCAGCCCAGCCGGTAGAACAGCATGGCGAAGGCCCCGTCCAGCAGGATGGTGGCGACGATGCCGCCCACCACGGCGGCGGTGGCGGCCAGACCCACGGCGCGCGGCCCGTTGCCGGTGGCGAGCCCGGCGCGGCAGCCGATGGCGGCCACCACCGCGCCGAACACCGCCGCCTTGGCCAGCCCGCCGATCAGGTCGGAGACGGAGGCCGCCTGCTGCACCTGCGCCTGGATCGCGGGCTCGGAATAGCCGAAGCCCACCATCACCAGGGTCATGCCGATCAGCCCGGCCGCATCCATCATCAGGGTGAGCACCGGGGTGACCAGCAGCGTCGCCGCCATGCGCGGCAGCACCAGCAGGGTGACCGGATCGAGGCCCATCACCGCGAGCGCGTCGAGTTCCTGGTTCACCTGCATGGTGCCGAGCTCGGCGGCGAAGGCCGAGCCGGTGCGCCCGGCGAGGATCACCGCCGAGAGCAGCGGGCCGAGCTCGCGCAGCAGGCTGACCGAGACCAGGTTGGCGACGAAGATGTCGGCGCCGAACCGGCGCATCGGGATGGCCGACTGGAAGGCCAGGATCAGGCCGATCAGCGCGCCCAGCAACAACACCAGCGGCAGGGCGCGGAAGCCGGCCTGCTCGGCCTCCCGCGCGACATCGGACAGGCGGAACTGGCGGCGGTTGGCGGGCAGGCGCGCGAGCGCGGTCACCAGCGCGCCGATGAACACCAGCCCGCCGGTGGCGGCGGCGAAGGCGGCGGCGAGGCGGGGGCTAATGCGCCGCCCAGGCATCGAACCGCTGCCGCAGCTTCACCAGCCGCGCCGCCCAGAACCCATCGTCGAAGGCCAGCCCCTTGGCCAGGTTGGCGGACAGGGTGGAGGACAGCGCAGCCTGCGCCGCGGCCAACCCGGCGTTGGCGCCGCGCGCCAGCCCGCCGATGCCGAACCGCTCGGCCATGCGCGCCTCGATCGCCGGGGTGCCGATGAAATAGAGGAATTGCAGCGCCGCGGCGCGGTTCGGCCCGGCGCGCGCCACCGCCCAGCTTTGCAGCTGGTGGATGTTGCCGTCCCAGCGGAAGGCGAGATTGCGGTGCGCGTCGTGGTCGGCGGCGACGATCGCCTCGCTGGGCGCGCTGGTCATCAGCACCGCCCCGGAGGTGAGCAGCCGCGCCGCGTCGACGCCGGTTTTCCACCACACCAGATAGGGGCGCAGCTGATCGAGGCGGCGGAAGGCGCGATCGATCCCGTCGGTGGTGGCGAGCACCTTGTACACCGCGGCCGGCGCCACCCCGTCGGCCATCAGGGCGATTTCCAGGTTGCCGCGCACGCCGTGGCGCAGGCCGCGCTTGCCGGGGGCGCGGGCGATATCCCAGAACGCCGGCCAGTCCGGCTTGGCCGGGTATTTGTCCTTGTCCCAGGCCAGCACGGTGGCCTGCCAGGTGGCGCCGATGCCGCAGGGGGAGAGCGCGGCCGGCTGGTAATGCGCGGCGCCGCCGATGGCGGCCGGGTCCAGCTTGGCGAACAGGTCGGATTTGCAGCCGGCGGCGAGGTCGAGCCCGTTCACCTCCACCAGGTCCCAGGCGGGGTTCTTGCCGGTGAGGCCGGTGGTGAGCGCGGCCATGCCCTGCGGCCGGGTCTGGACCAGGACGCGGATGCCGGTGGCGGCCTGGAACGGGGCGGCGAACAGGTCGTGCACCGCCTGCTGGCGGGCGGCGGAGGCGACGGCCAGCCAGGCCAGCGCCTCGGCCGCTGTGGCGGTGGAGGCGCCCCGGCTGCCTCCGACAGCGGCCGCACTGGCGACACCCGCGCTGCACCCCTCCCTCGCGCGGCCAGCCCGCCGTGCGGCCGCGACGAGCAC
>JBMFXF010000347.1:0-2701 GCA_049964515.1 Acetobacteraceae bacterium
GAGGGCCACCACCGCGTCCGTCATGGCTCGCTGTCGTTCGGGGCCAGCGGGATGCCCAGCAGCGCCGCAACTTTTTTTGGATCTCGATGATGGCTTCGGCGCGGGTCAGGCGCCGCGTCAGGCGGGCGTTGTCCTGCTGAAGGCGGGCGAGTTCGGCGGCCAGCGGGTTGGGTTCGGTGATCTTCGGGCCGCGCCGGGCCGGAGCCAGGCCGCCGATCGCCGCGGCGTCACGCTGGCGGCGCCAGGCGGTGAGGTTCGAGGAATAGAGACCCTCACGGCGCAGGATGGCGCCGATCCGCCCGGTCGCGGCGGCGCGATCGGTCTCGGCCAGGATGCGCAGTTTGTCCTGGGCGGTGAAACGCCGGCGGCGCGGGCGGGCAGACAATTCGGGCGACGCAGCGACCGGCGCCGGCACAACCGTCGGCCTTCGGCCTCCGTCTGTGCCGGTGCCGGTCGCTGCGTCATCCTGGGTGAGAAGCATGGGCATCTGCGAGGTGATCCTTCCGTGCCCTCAAGTCTAAATTCCCGGGGGGCTGGTGTCTCACCTTCATTGGCACGGAGGGTGCACCCCCAGGCTGCTGGACATGCCCAGCACACAGGACGCTGCGCGCCGCTGCGCGGTGGCCCGCCAAGCGGCGGGCCATCCTTGACGCCCGCTCCGCGCGGCGCCCTTCGCAGGTTCAGGCCGGGACGAGGAAACGGCGCGTCAGCCGAACCAGGAAACGGGGGAAGGGGGCGAGGCGGGGCAGGACATCGCCCGCGCGCAACGCCGCGCGCCATCAGCCACTCCGCCCCTGGCCGCCGCCGCCCGCAGCCTGTATGCAAGGCCTCAGCGCCGGGTGGCCCCCCCTCCCGGCGCTTTGCTGTGCACATCCCATGATCGACCTCACCGCCGAAATCGCGCGCCGGCGCACCTTCGCCATCATCTCCCACCCCGACGCCGGCAAAACCACCCTCACCGAACACCTGCTGCGCGCCGGCGGCGCCATCCAGCTGGCCGGGAACGTGCGCGCCAAGGGCGAACGCCGCCGCACCCGCTCGGACTGGATGAGCATCGAACGCGAGCGCGGCATCTCGGTCGTCACCTCGGTGATGACGTTCGAACACAAGGGCTGCGTGTTCAACCTGCTGGACACGCCAGGGCACGAGGATTTCTCGGAAGACACCTACCGCACCCTGACCGCGGTGGATGCTGCGGTGATGGTGATCGACGCCGCCAAGGGGATCGAGGCGCGCACCCGCAAGCTGTTCGAAATCTGCCGCCTGCGCGACATCCCGATCATCACTTTCATCAACAAAATGGACCGCGAAAGCCAGGACCCGTTCGCGCTGCTGGACGAGATCGGCAACGACCTGGCGCTGGACACCGCCCCGGTCACCTGGCCGGTCGGCCGCGCCGCCGGCTTCGCCGGCACCTACGACCTGCGCGCGCGGACCATGCACCTGAGCGCCCCCCTTCCGCAGGGCGACCCGCGGCTGGCCGCGCTGGGCGAGGAACTCGACCTGGTGGCGGCGGCACTGCCTGCCTTCGATGCCGCCGCCTTCGCCGAGGGGCACCTGACCCCGGTGTGCTTCGGCGCCGCGATCAAGGGCATCGGCGTCGCCGACCTGCTGGACGGGCTGGCCGAATACGGTCCCCGCCCGCGGGCGCAACGGGCGGATGTGCGGATGGTGGCGGCCGACGAGCCGGGGCTGACCGCGCTGGTCTTCAAGATCCAGGCCAACATGGACCCGAACCACCGCGACCGGATCGCTTTCGCGCGGGTGTGCTCGGGCCGGCTGGAGCGCGGGATGCGGCTCAGGCAGGTGCGCACCGGCAAGCTGATCCCGCTGCACGCGCCACAGTTCTTCTTCGCCCGCGAGCGGGAGATCGCCGATCAGGCGTTCGCCGGGGACGTGGTGGGGATCCCCAACCATGGCACGTTGCGGATCGGCGATACGCTGACCGAGGGCGAAAACCTGACCTTCCTGGGCGTGCCGTCCTTCGCCCCCGAGATTCTGCGCCGGGTGCGGCTGGACGACGCGATGAAGGCGAAAAAACTGCGCCAGGCGCTGGGCGAACTGGCCGAGGAGGGGGTGGTGCAGCTGTTCCGCCCGCGCGACGGCTCGGCGCCGATCGTGGGCGTGGTGGGGGCGTTGCAGCTGGACGTGCTGGCGGCCCGGCTGGCGGCGGAATACGGCGTGGCGGTGGGGTTCGACCCGGCACCGTTCGCGCTGGCGCGCTGGGTGGACGGCGAGGACCGGGCGGCGCTGGAGCGGTTCCTGACGGTCAACCGCAGCGCGGTGGCCGACGATCTGGACGGGGACCCGGTGTTTCTGGCCAGTTCCGAGTTCATGCTGCGGCGGACCATGGAGCTGACCCCGGGGGTGGCGTTCCGGGACGTGAAGGACGCCATGCCGGCGCGGGCGGCGTGAGTTGGCGCGGGCGGGCTGGTGTGCGATAGAAGCGGGCGACGGAGGGATGGCCGAGCGGCTGAAGGCGGCGGTTTGCTAAACCGTTGTACGGGGTAAACCCGTACCGGGGGTTCGAATCCCCCTCCCTCCGCCAGATACCATTGATTTTACTCATTTTTCTCCGGATTGGCGGCTGTGGTTCCCGGATTGGTCCCAGGATTGGTCACGAGCTAGTACTGCGATTCCAAATTGTCGATCAGAATGGCTGGACCGGCATCCCGAGCAACCCACTGCCGCCGCGGATGCA
>JBMFXF010000348.1:0-2671 GCA_049964515.1 Acetobacteraceae bacterium
CCAGCCGCGCCGCCACCAACCGGTGCGCGAACATCGCCGACAGCGGGTAGCTCCACCGCCGCCCCACCAGGCGCACCGCCCCCAGATGCCCGCCCAGCCGGCGCGCCAGCTCGGCCGCGAACCGCTCCGGCGGCAGCGCCAGAAGGCGGGAAGCCTCGGCCGTGCGCTCGGTCCACACGATGGCGGAGAGATTCTCCCCCGCCTCGGGCGACGGCGCCATCGGCAACTGCGCGAACGGCCCCCCCGGCAGGAAATGCTCCAGCGCGGTCTGCTCATGCGCGCGCTCATGCGCCACCGCGCAGACCATGCCGGTCTGCCCGTAGCGCAGCCGGGTCACCGGAATGCCGGCGGCCTCGCGCAGCGGGGAATTGCGGCCCTCCGCGGCCACCACCAGCCGCGCCTCCAAGGTCGGGCCGCCGGCAATGGCGATGCGCGCGCCATCGGCCGCGCGGGTGATGGCGGCCTCGGCGGGGGCGAACAGCCTCACCCCGGGCAGCGCGTGCAGCCGCGCGTTCAGCGCCACCCGCAGCGCGCGGGCCTCCACCATCCAGCCGAACGGGCCGGCCTCCTCGCCCAGCGCGGCGGCCTGGAAACCCAGGAACAAGCGCGAGGCCGGACGGCCCAGCCGCCCGTCGGTCACGCGGATATGCATGATCGGGCCGGACGGCGCGGGCAGCGCGTCCCACACCCCGGACGCCTCCAACAGCGGCACCGACCCGGCGGCGATGGCATAGGCGCGGCCGTCGAAATCCGGGTGCTCCATCGGCGGCAGCGCGGCGCGGTCCACCACCGCCACAGCCAGCCCGGCCTCGGCCAGCCGGCAGGCCAGGGTTCCTCCCACCGGACCGGCGCCCACCACACAGACATCGCATCGGATCGGGGCGGACATCGGCGGCTCCGTAGGCGCACAGGCGCCGGCGCAGATATAACCCCGCGCGGTCAGCCGGCAATGCCGCGGGCGAAGGCCAGCAACTCGTGCTCGGACGGCGGCTTCTCCGCCACCCGCACCCCCAGCGCCGCGGCACGCTCGGCAATGGCCGGCGAGGGCGAGCCGGTGATGAGCAGCACCGGCAGCGCGTCCCCGGAAGCGCGCAGCTGCGCCACCAGTTCCAGCCCGCTCACCACCGGCATATGGTGATCCAGGATCACCCCGCCCGGGTTGACCGCGGCGCGTCCGGTCTGGAACTCGGCGGCGGAGGCGAAGGTGTCCACCGCGAAGCCGGACACTTCCAGCAGGAACCGCAGCGATTCGCGCACCGCCGCGTCGTCGTCCACGATCGCGATGCGGGCGGGGACGGGGCTCATGGCGGGAACGAACAGCAAGGAGGGACGGGCACGGCAGGATCCGGCTGACGGCGGTTGCGGGGCGGGACGCGCGCCCGATGCCATACCAGCCGCCGCCGCGCCCCCGCCGCCTTGATCCGGATCAACGATCCGCCTTTTCGTCCGCCGCCGGCAGGCTGAGGCGGAAGACGGTGCCGCCGGCGTCGTTGCTCTCGGCGGCCAGGGTGCCGCCATGCGCCTGCACGATGGCGCGGCAGATGGAAAGCCCCATGCCGAGCCCCGCCGCCTTGGTGGTGACGAACGGCTGGAACAGGCGCTCGCGCACCGTCTGTGGCAGGCCGGGGCCGGTGTCGGAGACGCTGATCTCCACCATCCGCCCGTCCAGCCTGCGGGTGGTGACGGTGAGCTCCTGGCGCGGCTGGCCGGCCATCGCCTCGATCGCGTTGCGGATCAGGTTGAACAACACCTGCTCGATCTGCACCCGGTCGATCACCGCGCTGGCGGCGTCGGGGGCGATGACGCGGGCCAGGCGCAGCGGCTGGGCGGAGGTGCCGATCAGCGCCAGCGCGCAGGCTTCCTCGATCGCGGCGGCGAGCGATTCGGGGCGGGTCTCGGTCTCCCGCTTGCGCATGAAATCGCGCATCCGCTGCACGATGCCGGCGCCGCGCGCGGCCTGTTCCACGATCCGCGCGATCGCGCCGGCGGCGGCCTCGGTGCGGCCGGCGGCCAGCAGCCGGTCGGCGCCGGCGGCGTAGTTGGCGATGGCGGTGAGCGGCTGGTTGATCTCATGGGCCAGCGCCGAGGCGATCTGGCCGAGCTCCGAGAGGCGCGAGAGATGTACCAGCTCCGCCTGCTTGGCCGACAGCGCCGCCTCCGCCTCGCGCCGGTTGGTGATGTCATGGGCGATGCAGGAGGCGCCGGTGATATGGCCGTCGGCGTCGCGGATGGGCGCCACCGTCAGCAGCACCGGCAGGGCGGAGCCGTCGGCGCGCAGGCGTACCGTCTCGTAGGGTTCCACCCGGCCGCCGGCGCGGATGCGCCGGGCGATGGCGGCGGCCTCGGCGGCACGGTCGGGCGGGACCAGCACGCTGAACGGCTGGCCCAGCATCGCCGTCGCCGGGTGGCCGAACATGCGCTCGGCGGCGGCGTTCCAGCTGGTGATGCGCCCGTCCAGGTCCTCGCCCACGATGGCGTCGTCGGAGGCCTCCACGATGGCGGCCAGGCGGTAGAGCGCGGCGTTGGCCTCGGCGGTGGCGCCGATGTCGGTGGCGATCTCCAGCACCGCGGTGACGACCCCGTTGGGGTCGCGCTCGGCCGCCCAGTGCATGGCCACGTCCAGCCGCCGCCCGTCGGCGGCCCGCTGGCGCGCGGTGCCGTGCCAGGCACC
>JBMFXF010000349.1:0-2653 GCA_049964515.1 Acetobacteraceae bacterium
GATTCACGGATACGGTGAATCGGGCCGTCCGTGACCGTGGCGGGAACTATTCTGGGGGTAGCGGCTCGGGATACGCCAAAAAGGGGGGTGAGCAGTTACACTTATCATGTATATTGTTGGGGTAATAGTAGCCCCCGTCGAGCGGCTGCGAGCGACCATCACGCCCGCCATGCTGACAACCTTCGCCGCCGAGGCCCGCAGGCGGATGCGCACCGAGGCCGGTGGTTACCGCCGGGACCACCTCCGGGCACTGGCCCAGCAGGTCGAGGTCAGCCACGTCGAGGTCCGCATCATCGGCTCCAAGACCGAGTTGCTGCGCACCCTCACCGCCGCCGGCGGCGAGAAATCGGCGGCGTTCGCCGTTCGCGGTTTTATACTGAAATGGCGTCCCGTAGGGGATTCGAACCCCTGTTGCCGCCGTGAGAGGGCGGCGTCCTGGGCCTCTAGACGAACGGGACCGCGACCGGTCCTTTACCCCGCCTCTGCCCCGCCGGCAACCCGCCCGCCCCCGCCGAACGCATTGAACGTGATCAGCGTGTAGGTATCCTTCACCCCCGGCAGGCTCTGCACCCGCTCGGTCACGAACAGCCCGATGTCCTGTCCCGGGTCCAGATAGAACTTGCCCAGCAGATCATACTGCCCCGAGGTCGAATAGAGTTCCGACAACTCCTCGATCCGGTCCGCCGCCTCCCGCGCCACCCGGTACGCCGCGCCCATCTCGCACTTGATCATCACGAAGATCGCCCGCATGAACCCTCTCCCGGTCGGCCCGCCTGGCACGCTACAACCGCGCGCGCCGTCTGTCGCCTGACCGCACCCCAGGGATACCACGCATATGGATCACGCGCCTGCCCGCCCCAACCGTCCCGCTCCCCGCATGGGCGGGCGCGTGCTGGCCGACGCGCTGGTCGCGCAGGGGATCGAGCTCGTCTTCTCCGTCCCCGGCGAGAGCTTCCTCGACGTGCTCGACGGTCTCTACGACAACCGCCAGAAGCTGAAGCTGGTCACCTGCCGGTTCGAGGCGGCGGCGGTGCATATGGCGGAGGCTTACGGCAAGCTCACCGGCCGGCTTGCCTGCGCCTTCGTCACCCGCGGTCCCGGCGCCTGCCACGGCAGCATCGGCGTGCACGTGGCGATGCAGGATTCCACGCCGCTTTTGCTGTTCGTAGGGCAGATCCCGCTGGCCGACGCGGGGCGCGATGCGTTCCAGGAAGTCGATTATCGCCGCATGTTCTCTCCGCTGGCGAAATGGGTCACCCAGATCGACCAGGCCGCCCGCATACCCGAGGTGGTCGCCCACGCCGCCGACGTGGCGCTGTCCGGCCGCCCCGGCCCGGTCGTCATCGCGCTGTCGGAGGAAATGCAGCGCGACATGGTCTCGGTGCCGGATGTCCCGCGCGCCCCGGTCTCCGTCCCGATGCCGGACCCGGCCGCCCTCACCCGGCTCGAGGGCCTGCTCGCGCAGGCACGCCGGCCGCTCATGGTGCTGGGCGGGTCGGGCTGGACGCCGACGGGCCGCGCCGCCATCGCCGCCTTCGCCGACCGGCGGGGCCTGCCGGTCGCGGTCGGCTTCCGCCGCCAGGCGCTCTACGACGGCACCAGGTCCAATTTCGTCGGCGATCTCGGCGTCGGCGCCGATCCCGCGCTGCTGGCCAAGGCGAAGGAGGCCGATCTCATCCTGGCTGTCGGCTCCCGCCTCGGCGATGCCGTCACCCAGGGCTACAGCCTGTTCGAGCCGCCGGGCGAGGTGCCGATCGTGCAGGTGCATCCCGACGGGGCGGAGATCGGCCGGGTCTATCGGCCCGCGCTCGGCATCGTCTCCGACCTCAACGCCTTCGCCGCCGCCGCGGCAGCGCTGCCCGCCGTGCCGGCCCCCGCGGAGTGGGTGGCCGAACTCCGTCGCCTGCGCGAGGCCGGCCGCGCGGTGCCGGAGTACGCCGGATCGCTCAATCTCGGCCAGGTGATGCGGGAGTTGGAGACGCTGCTGACCCCGGATGCCATCGTCACCACCGATGCTGGCAATTTCGCCACCTGGGCGACCCGCTACGTGAATTTCTCCGACGGGCAGCGCTATATCGGCCCGACCAACGGAGCGATGGGCTACGCGGTGCCGGCGGCACTCGGGGCCAAGATCGCCTTCCCCGAGCGGATGGTGGTCGCGCTGGTGGGCGATGGCGGGTTCCTGATGACCGGCCAGGAGATCGCCACCGCCTTCCATCACGGTGTTGCACCGATCGTGCTGGTGTTCAACAACCAGATGTACGGCACCATCCGGATGCACCAGGAGCGCCAGTACCCGGCGCGGGTGTCCGGCACCGCGCTGACGAACCCGGATTTCGCCAAATTCATCGAAGCCTTCGGGGGCCATGGCGAGACCGTGACCAGCACCGAGGCGTTTGCGCCGGCCTTCGCCCGCGCCGTGGCCTCCGGCCGGCCGGCGGTGATCGAGCTGGTGACGAATCCGGACCAGATCACCTCGCGCGCCACCATCGCCGAGCTGCGCGCCGGCCGCGCCGCGCCGCGCCCGGCGGGCAAGCCCAAGCGGGCGCCGGCGGCGCCGCCGCGGGCCAAGCGGCGCTAGTGTGCCGATCCTGACGTATGTTGCCGTCGGCAGTAGTCAGGATCGGCACACCAGCCCTTTGTTTTCAGTGGC
>JBMFXF010000350.1:0-2625 GCA_049964515.1 Acetobacteraceae bacterium
GCCGGCCACCACTCCTGCGAATCCGTCATCAGCGCGTGCAGGTCGGCGATGACGGCGTGCAGGTCGAGCGTCCGAAAGGCCTTGGCGTAGTCGAACGCCGGCTCGTTCGGGTTGCTGCGCGCCGAGTGCTGGTGCAGCAGCTTGAGATTGAGCCGGTTCGGCCACCAGTCGCGGTTGCCGCGCGCCGCCGCCGCGGCGTTGGTGTGCTGGGCGCCCGCGAACGGGCAAGTGGGGGTGTCAGCCATGGTGCCTCCGGTTCCGGATGACCTGGAGCCGCCCGCGGCGCGATGCCGCGCGCGCCGGTTCCTCCCATCCGATGCGGGAAGGCTACGCTTGGATGGTCAGGGAGAGAAGCGAATAATCCTGGCTGGTATGATCGACTAACTCGATCATTCCGCGGGGCCGGCGTAGAGGAACAGGTTCGAACTGAACGGCCCCAGCGCCAACCCGGCGGTGCCGATCCGCCGTGGCCGCCCGGGCGGGCAGAGTGCGTCCAACCGGCGGCGCGACATCAGGATGAGGTTCTCCGCCCGCCCCCAGTCCGGCTTGCCCAGCGCCCGGCAGACCGGGGGAAACAGGCGGTCGGACCAGTGCGCGAACGGAATCGCGGTATGGTGCTCGACCGGAAAGAACCGGTTGGGCACGGTCACGAACACGCGCCTTCCGACGCGGAACAGCTCGGCGAGGAAGGCGCGCTGCGCCTCCGGGCTGCCGACATGTTCGAGTACCGCGTTGGAGACGGCGATGTCGAAGGCGCCGTCGGCGAAGGGAAGGGGCGCGCTGGGCGCGATGCGTCGGTAGCGGACGGCGGGGAACGCGGCCTGAAACGCGCGCGCCTCGCCGAGGCCGACGGCGGTGATGGTCTCCGGCCAGGCGTGGCTGCGTTCCAGCATGTTGGCCTCGTCGCGCAGCACATCGGAAACGCCGACATCGAGGATGCTGGTATCCGGGCCGGGGGCGCAGAGTTCGAGGAACAGCGCGTGCATCCGCATCCGCGCGCGCTGCGCCAGCCGCGCCGCCAGACCGCCGGTTTTCACCACCTCGTAGTAGCGGCCGTCGATCTCCGCCTCGGCCATCACACCCCGAGCCGGTCGAGGCGGATGATCTCGACCTCGGCGCCTTCCGGCAGCGGCGGCGCGTGCGGGGGCCGCAACACCAGCGCGTCGGCCTGGGCCAGCCGGCGCAGCAGCGCCGAATCCTGCACGGTGAAGGGGGTGGCGACGGTCCGCCCAGCGGCGTCGGTGGCGAGCGTGGCGCGCAGATGATCGGCGCGCTGGTCGTTGCCCGGCAGCGCGGTGCCCAGGATGGCGGTTTCCCGGGGCGGCGCGGCTGCGGGCAGGCCGGACAGCACCGCCAGCGCGGGGCCAAGGAACAGCACCGCGCAGACCAGCGCCGAGACCGGGTTGCCGGGCAGGCCGAGGAACGGCACGCCGCCGCCCGCCATCCGGCCGAACACCAGCGGCTTGCCCGGGCGCATGGCGATTTTCCAGAAATCCACCCGCAGCCCGCGCGCCGACAGGGCGGAGATCACCAGATCGTGCTCGCCCACGCTGGCCCCGCCGGTGGTGACCAGCAGATCCACCCCGGCCAGCGCGTCGGCCACCGCGCCGATGGCGGCGGGATCGTCGGCGGCGACCGGCAGCACCATCGGCGTGGCCCCGGCGCCGCGGATCAGCCCGGCCAGGGCGTGGGAATTGGAGGAGACGATGCCGCCGGCGGGAATCGGCTCCCCGGGCAGGGCGATCTCATCGCCGGTGGCCAGCACCGCCACCACCGGGCGGCGGCGCACCGTCACCCAGGGATGGTTGCCGGAGGCGGCGAGGCCGACATCGCGCGCGGTCATGCGCCGCCGTTCCGGGACCAGCACGTCGCCGGCGGCGAAATCCTGCCCGGCGCGGCGGATGTGCCGGCCGGGCCGCACCGCCTCGTTGACCCGGATGGCGGTGCCGTCGGCGGTGGCGTCCTCCTGCAGCAGGATCGTGTCGGCCCCTTCCGGGACCACCGAGCCGGTGAAGATGCGGACCGTTTCCCCCGGGCCGACGCGGCCCGCGAACGGATGCCCGGCCGGGGCGCTGCCGATCAGGCGCAGGCGGGCCCCGAGCGTGCCGTCGGCGGCGCGCAGCGCGTAGCCGTCCATCGCCGAGACATCGGCCGGCGGCTGGGTCAGCCGGGCGCGGATCGGGGCGGCGGTGACCCGGCCCCAGGCCTCGGCCAGGGCGATGACCTCGGCGGCCACCGGGCGGAGGTCGGCCAGGATGCGGGCGCGGGCGTCTTCGACGGAGATCATGGCCTCACTCCTGGCGGAACGCGCCGGACTTCCCGCCGTCCTTGGCGGTCAGCCGCACCGCCTCGATCCGCATCCCGCGGTCGGCGGATTTGCACATGTCGTACACCGTCAGCGCGGCGATGGTGGCCGCGGTCAGCGCCTCCATCTCCACCCCGGTGCGCCCGGTGGTGCGCACGGTGGCGGCGATCTCCACCGCCGGGCCGGCGGGATCGGCGGTGAGCTCCAGGCTGACCGAGTCGATCGGCAGCGGGTGGCAGAGCGGGATGAGATCGGCGGTGCGCTTGGCGGCCATGATCCCGGCCAGCCGCGCCACCCCCAGCACGTCGCCCTTCTTCGCG
>JBMFXF010000351.1:0-2612 GCA_049964515.1 Acetobacteraceae bacterium
TGGATCAGGCGTCGCCGTCGGGCAATGACACCATGACGGTGACCTTCGGCGGGTTCTCGGATGCGGTGTTGTGGTCCAGCCTGGGCACCAGCTCCTATGCCAATGTGCAACTGACCGTGCCGGGTTCGGACATCACCGGCAGCAGCACCAGCCTGGCCTTCACGGCGACGATCGATCCGAACCCCTCCGGGGTACCCGGCGTCGGTGGTGCGGGCGGGCCGCTCAATCTGGACGACGTGGCGCTGACCGCGAACAGCGTCAGCACGCCGGAGCCGCCGGCGGCGTGGCTGATGCTGGTGGGGATGGCCGCGCTCGGCGGGGTGGTGCTGCGCCGCCGCGCCCAGGCGGGGTGACGGGGGGCGCCTCGGCGCCCCTGATTCGCCTCACCCCTCGAGGATGGCGATATCCGGCGCCTCCGGATGTTTCATCCCGACAATGTGGTACCCACTGTCCACATGATGCACCTCCCCGGTCACGCCGGAGGACAGATCGGACAGGAAATACACCCCCGCCCCCCCTACATCCTCGGTGGTGGTATTCCGCCGCATCGGCGAATTGATCTGGTTCCAGCGCAGAATATATCGGAAATCCCCGATCCCGGACGCGGCCAGCGTCTTCACCGGCCCGGCGCTGATCGCGTTCACCCGGATCCCCGAAGTGCCCAGATCTGCGGCCAGGTAGCGCACCGAAGCCTCCAGCGCCGCCTTCGCCACCCCCATCACGTTGTAATGGGGCACCCATTTCTCGGCCCCCATGTAGCTCAGGGTCAGCAGGCTGCCGCCCGGCTTCATCATCGGCACCGCGCGTTGACACACGGCGGTGAAAGAATAGCACGAGATATCCAGCGCCTGCAGGAACGCTGCCCGCGGCGTATCCAGGTAGCGCCCGCGCAGATACGCCTTGTCGGCGTAGCCGATCGCGTGGACCAGGAAATCGAGCCCGTCCCAGCGCTCCGCCACCGCGGCGAAGGCGGCGTCGATGCTCGCCTCCTCCGCGACATCGCAGGGCACCACCAGATCGGATCCCACCGAGGCGGCCAGCGGGCGCACCCGCCGCTCCAGCGCCTCGCCCTGGAAGGTGAACGCAAGCGACGCGCCCTGAGCCGCGGCGGCGGCGGCGATGCCCCAGGCCAGCGAGCGCTCGTTCGCCACCCCCATCACCAGCCCGCGCCGCCCGGCGAGCAGGCGGCCGGTGGGGGGGGCGGGGCTGTCCTGGGTATTGGCCATCGGGGTCCTGCCGGGGGTTGTCGTCTGCCCACCCCTGGTGGCACAGCCGCGCGCGGCGGGGCAAGAGGCACCCGCAAGGAGACTCCGATGACCGCACCCCATGAGGACCCGTTCGTCTGGTTTCACGAGTGGCTGGACCAGGCGGAGGCGACCGAGCCCAACGACCCCAACGCCATGACGGTGGCCACCGCCACCCCGGACGGGCGGGCCTCGGCGCGCATCCTGTTGCTCAAGGGGGTGGACCCGGCGGGCGCCCCGGCGCGCGGATTCGTGTTTTATACCAACAAGCAAAGCCGCAAGGGCAGGGAGGTGGCGGCGAATCCGCGGGCGGCGCTGCTGTTCCACTGGAAAACCCTGCGCCGGCAGGTGCGGATCGAGGGGCCGCTGTCGGATGTCGCGGACGCCGAGGCGGATGCGTATTTCGCAACCCGGCCGCGCGTGTCGCGGCTGGGGGCCTGGGCGTCCGATCAGTCCCGCCCGCTGGCGACGCGGGCGGTGCTGGAGGCGCGGCTGGCCGAGGCCGAGGCGCGCTACCCCGGCGAGGCGATTCCCCGCCCGCCCTATTGGGGCGGCTGGCGGCTGCTGCCCGAGAGCTTCGAGTTCTGGCAGGATATGCCGTTCCGGCTGCATGAGCGCACCTTGTTCACCCGTGCCGGCGACGGCTGGACCGTTGGGGCATTGTTTCCTTAACGCGCCACGACTATATTCCGAAGACTTTTATAGCCAACGAGGTGTCCATTGTCCGAAGAATCCGTGCTGCGGGAAAAGCTGCGTAAGATCGAGGCGCTGTTCGCCGGGGCCGGCACCGCGGGCGAACGCTCCGCGGCCGAGGCCGCGCGGGAACGGTTGCGCGCGCGGCTGGCCGAATCGCACCAGCAGGTGCGGCCGATCGAGATGCAGTTCTCCTTGCAGGACCGGTGGTCGCGCCAGCTGTTCGTGGCGTTGTGCCGGCGCTACGAGCTGCAGCCCTACCGCCGCTACCGGCAGCGGATGACCACGGTGATGCTGCGGGCGCCGGAGGCGTTCGTCCGCGAGGTGCTGTGGCCGGAGTTCGAGGAGCTCAACCGGGCGCTGCGGCACTATCTGAACGCGGTGACCGAGCGGGTGATCCGCGAGG
Organism: Acetobacteraceae bacterium; assembly: GCA_049964515.1. Classification (GTDB taxonomy): domain Bacteria; phylum Pseudomonadota; class Alphaproteobacteria; order Acetobacterales; family Acetobacteraceae; genus JAJZVS01. Next base: position 2,344 of record JBMFXF010000351.1, read on the forward strand.
AGGTCCATCGCGACACCAGCGAGGCGGTGGAGATGCCCCCGGCGCTGTCGGAGGGCTGAGGCGGGCCGGCGGGGCGGGTCGCGGGGAGGGGGGAGATAAATTGTCCTCCCACCCGCATTCCTCCCCTTGACACCCTCGATAGTTCCCTCTATGTTCGCCTCGCTACCAACCCCAACCCCGAAAGGACCCGCCCCCACCCATGCTGCTCGCGTTCCTCACCACGCTGCTTTCGAGCCTGGCCGGACGCGTCACCCAGCTGGGCGCGGAAC
>JBMFXF010000352.1:0-2603 GCA_049964515.1 Acetobacteraceae bacterium
CCCACAACACGGAAATGCGCAAAGTCGAGCTAAGGTCAGGCCGAAATCACTTCAGGCCAGGGCGAATTTCGGCAACGTGACCTCCGGCGTCACCGCGTCGAACACCACGCGCAGTTCCGCGCCGAGCCGGGCGCCGGTGGCATCGCCGACCAGGTTGCTGACCAGCAGCGGCCCCTCGGCCAGCTGTACCAGGCAGACCGGGTACGGCAGATCGTCGCGGAACCCGTCCCAATAGGCCCGGTGGAAGCGGACCCAGGATTGCAGGGTCGGCGGGCCGGCGGTTTCCTTCCATTCCTGATCGGGCGAGAGGCAGGCGGGGCAGACCGGCCCGGGCGGGAAATGCGCGTCGTTGCAGGCCCGGCAGGTCTGCACCAGCAGCCGGCCGGCGCGCGCGCCGTCCCAGAACGGGGCCATCAGCGGATCGGGCTTGGGCAGCGGTTTCGCGTAACTCATGGGGCTATCCGCGCGTGTAGATGATGGAACGGGTGCAGGGGGTGGCCTGGACATACTGGATCACCCGCGCGTCCTTGACCTGGCGGGCGCCGTTGCCGCCGCGCAGCTGGCGCACCGCCTCCACGTTCAACGCCCAGCCCTGCATGTAGGAATTGGACAGGTGCCCGCCGTCGGTGTTCATCGGCAGCGCGCCGCCGAGGCCGATGGTGCCGCCCTCGACGAAGCGGCCGGCCTCGCCGCGCGGGCAGAAGCCCAGGCCCTCGAGGCTGAACAGCACGGTGGGGCTGAAATTGTCGTAGGCCATCAGCGCGTCGATATCGGTGCGATCGACGCCGGCCATCTCGCGCGCCTGCCGGCCGGACTCGGCCACCGCGTCGTGCCAGAAATCGAGGTCGAAATTGGGGATCGACGCGCTTCGGAAGCGGTCGCGCGCGCCGAAGCCGCTCACCAGCACAGGGGGCTGGGCGTGGTCGCGGGCACGGTCGGCCTTGGTGACGATCAGGCAGACGGCGCCGTCGTTGATGAGGCAGTAATCCAGCAGGCGTAAGGGTTCGGTGATGAAACGGGCGGTCTCGTGATCCTCGATGGTGATGGGGGTGCGCATCACCGCGCCCGGCGTGAGGCCGGCATGGCGGCGGAAGGCGACCGAGACCTCGGCCAGCTGCCTTGTGGTGGTGCCGTAGAGCTCCATATGGCGGCGAAACATCAGTGCGTGCGCGGCGCCGGGCGAGGTGAAGCCCCAGGGGTCCCAGATGTTCGGGCTTTCCTCCCCGCCGTAGTTCACGCGGCGGGAGCGACCGATATTGGCATACAGCAGCGCCACGGTGCTGGCCTGGCCGGCGGCGATGGCGAGCGCGGCCTCGATGATGCCGATGCCGGACATGCGGCCATGGGGCGGCAGGGTCAGGCTCCAGGCGGGGTCGAGGCCGAGGACCTCGCCCATCCGCACGTAGCTGGGGATGCGGCAGGTCACCAGGCCGTCGATCTGGTGCTTGGCGATGCCGCCGTCGGCGAGGGCGTTGCGGAAGGCTTCGGCGGCGAGGCCGTATTCGTCGGTATGGGGGAAATTGCCGTAGGCGGTGGTGCCGACGCCGATCACGGCGGCCTGGTTGCGGAGTGCGTGGGTCATGGTGATTCTCCTCGGTCCACCATTGGCATAATGCTTGCTTTGTGGTGTAGCTCGATTTCCTATTGTCCTCCAAAGCCCCATTGTTCCCGCCGCGCCCAGACGTCCGGGCGCCTCTGGTCTCCCGTCTTCCTGTAGTAACTATAGTCTCTAATATACGGACTAAATGAATCGGAATCTATATGGTACTTCTCTAGGAGTTTGACGCACTGGTCAGGACTCGGAGCAGTCGGCCGCGCGCTCGTAAGAAGCATTTCCCAGTCCTTCTCAAATTTACCCGCCTCCCCCCTCGGCAGTTGAGATAGTCCGAATCTATATATCGCATTGGCATAAAAGCTCAAAACGATCTGGCGGTCTGAATTCTCGACCGCCCGAATTTGCGCAGGAGGGAGATCCATTCCTTTCAAGGCATTGACTATCTTCTCCTTGAATTGATCCTGCTCCTGAAACTCGTCGCCCGCGTCATCGACCAACAGCGCATTTGATCCCTCACGTAGCTGAATTAGGGACTTGGCGGTCAAAACAGCAAGCTGCTGGATTTGACGAAGGGTACGCCGAGCATCAACCACAGTAGCTGTGAGCGTTTGCATTTTCGCTTCAACGACCGAGGGTGAAATCTTAAAAGAAGAGATCGAACCGATGTTCGCTGCTATCAGGCAGCCCATAGCCGGTATCGTTACGAGCACTAAGTGGCGTTTCCAGATGGCCCCAAAACCGGCAACGCAGAGCATCAAGATACCAATTCCAGTTAGAACCCATCGAGATACCTCGTGAAGATGCACAACCGATCCCCAAGACCGAGAAGATTTTCTATGCTTTCCGGTCGGAGTTATCCGATCTACCTGGAAACGGTCAAGGCGTCTTTCGAAGAGCGGCGAGGCCGTATTCGTCGGTATGGGGGAAATTGCCGTAGGGCGTGGTGCCGACGCCGATCACGGCGGCCTGGTTGCGAAGCGGATGGGTCATCGGCGGGGCTCCCGGGCGGCGGCGATGCCGAGGAAGACGATCATGGCACGGGTGCGGC
>JBMFXF010000353.1:0-2601 GCA_049964515.1 Acetobacteraceae bacterium
GGGGGGATGGGAAAGCGGGGAGCTTCGTTTCGAGGCCGGTGAGGTCGCCGCCGCTGTCTGCGGTGCGGAACCCGGGCCGACGCGGCGGGGGATCGGCTGCATCATCGCCAGCGCGCGCCCCTGACGCGGGATGCCCAGGGCGCGCGCCGCCCCGACCGGGACATCGAGCAGCCGCCCGCGGCCCCGGCGGACGGCGGCGCGAGCGCGGGCAGCGGGAGGCTGGCCACGGCGGACGCAAGCAGGGCGAGCAACAGGGTGAACGCGCGCATCCCGCCATTCTGGCGCGGACCGACCAAAAATCCGGTTACGGAGCCGGTTTCCCGCCTGCGCGCGCCGGGCTATCCCCACCCGATGCGGATCCTGTTCATCGGCCCCAACCGGGTGGGCGACGCGGTCTTGTCCACCGGGCTGCTGGACCATCTGCTGCGCGCGCATCCGGACGCGCGGTTCTGGGTGGCCTGCGGCCGACCGGCCGAGGGCGTGTTCGCCCGCCTGCCCGGCCGGCAGGCGACGCGGGTGATCGACAAGCGTCCGTGGGATTTGCACTGGCCCGGGCTATGGGCCTGGGCGGTGCGCCGGCGATGGGACCTGGTGGTGGATATCCGCGGCTCGGCGCTGGGGTTCATGGTGAGGGCCCGGCGGCGGGCGGTGATGCGGCCACGGCCGGGGCCGAAGATCGCGCAGCTGGGGGCGGTGCTGCGGCTGGATCCGCCCCCGGCGCCGGTGGCCTGGATCGGTGCTGAGGATCGCGCGCGGGCGGCGGCGCTGCTGCCTGCCGGCCGGCCGCTGGTGATGCTGGGTCCTACCGCCAACTGGGCCCCCAAGGTCTGGCCGGCGGCGCATTTCGCCGCGCTGTTCCAGGCCCTGGCGGCGGGACCGCTGGCGGGCGCGGTGCCGGTGGTGCTGGGCGGGCCGGGGCCGGCCGAGCGGGCGCTGGCCGACCCGGTGCTGGCGCTGCTGCCGGAGGCGGTGGATTTGTGCGGCCGGCTTACCCTGCCGGAGGCGGCGGCCTGCCTCGAGCGGGCGGCGCTGTTCGTGGGCAATGATTCGGGGCTGATGCACCTGGCCGCCGCTGCCGGAGCGCCGACGCTGGGGTTGTTCGGCCCCACCGATGCCGGGGTCTACGCCCCGGTGGGCCGCCGCGCGCGGGCGGTGGTGGCCGCGGCGGGGCAGATGGCGATGCTGACCCCGGAGCGCGTGCTGGCGGCGGCGCGGGGGCTGCTGGGGGAGGCGCACGGGCGTTAACCCCGTATCAAGGGTTTTGCCGGCCTATGCGGCTTGTATCGCAGGGTCGGACGGATGGATGTTCTTGAGATATCGCGGAGCCGGGGTGAAGCGGGTCAGCCGCAGCCGGCGGGCCCGGAAATCCGCATCACCGGGGCCATGCTGGGGGCGCCGGCGGGACCGGCGTTCCTGCACCTGGACCGCCCGCCGCCGGCGGACATGACCTTATGGGACCGCTTGCGCCTGTCCTGGCAGGACCCGGCGCTGGTCCGTGACCTGACCGGCGCGTAAGGGGTTGCCGCCTCAGCGCGCCCCTTCGCGCAGCAGCACCACCCGGACGGTGCTGAGCAGCACCAGCAGGTCCAGCAGCAGGCTGCGGTGCTTGATGTAATAGAGGTCGTAGGCGAGTTTTTCGCGCGCGTCCTCGACCGAGGCGCCATAGGGGTAGTTCACCTGCGCCCAGCCGGTGACGCCGGGTTTGACCAGGCTGCGTTCCCGGTAGAACGGGATCACCTCGGCCAGTTGTTCGACGAAATGGGGGCGTTCGGGGCGTGGGCCGACCAGCGACATCTCCCCGCGCAGCACGTTGACCAGCTGCGGCAGCTCATCGATGCGGGTGGCGCGGATGATGCGGCCGATCCGGGTCACCCGGCTGTCGCCCAGGGTTGCCCAGCGCGGGGCGCCGCCTTTTTCGGCGTCGGCCCGCATGGAGCGGAACTTGAACAGGGTGAACGGGATGCCGTGCCGGCCGACCCGTTCCTGCCGGTAGAGCACCGGCCCGGCGCTGTCGAAGCTGATGGCGAGCGCCACCGCCAGCATCAGCGGGAAGGTCAGCACCAGCAGGATCAGGCTGACCGAAAGGTCGAGCCCGCGGCGGGCGGCGGCCTGCAGTCTTGTCTCGGCGAAGCCGTCGCCGCTGAGGAACCAGGCTTCGGTCAGCAGATCGAGATCCACCCGTCCGAGGCAGTGTTCGGCGAAGCCGGCGCGATCGAAGATACGGGCGCCTTGCTGGCGATAGGCGCGCAGCGCGGGGGTGATCGCTCCCGCCTCCTGCGGGGTGGCAAGCAGCACCGCCCATGGCCGCCCGGTCGGCGGATCGGCGGCGTCGGAAAAGGCGAAGCGGTCGGCGGCGAGCGGGGTCAGTTGGGCGCGCAGGGCGGCGGCGTCAGGCCCGACCACCAGCACGCGATGGACGAACAGGCGGCGGGCGAGGGGCAGGCGCAACGCGAAGCGGACCAGCAGGGTGACGGCCAGCCACAGCGCCAGCAGCGCCAGCAGCGACGCGGCGTAGCGGGCACAAAGCGGGGTGTAATGAGCGCTGAGCAGGGTGGCGAGCGGAATGCCGGCGATCCGCCCGCCGATCAGCAGCGCCACCGG
>JBMFXF010000354.1:0-2479 GCA_049964515.1 Acetobacteraceae bacterium
AATCGGCCGTGCTGGCCCAGTCGGGATGCGCGATCTGACAGGGATGGTGCAGGAAATCGCCGGTGATAAGGGCCTCGGCGCTGTCCGAGACGATGCGCAGGCTGACATGGCCCGGGGTATGGCCCGGCGTCGGGACCAGGGAGATTTCCGCGCCGATGCGGTGATCGGGGTCGATCAGCTCGGCCAGCCCGGCATCCAGGATCGGCTGTACCGAATCGGCGAACACGGTGCGGATGTCGTCGCGGTCGTGCGGGCCGGTCCAGTGCGCGTATTCGGCACGGCCGAACAGGTAGCGGGCGTTGGGAAAGGTGGGCACCCAGCGATCGCCCTGCTTCATGGTGTTCCAGCCGACATGGTCCACATGCAGATGGGTGCAAAGGACGGTGTCGATGGTCTCGCGCGCGTAGCCGGCGGCGGCGAGATCGTCCAGAAACGGCAGCGCCAGATTGTTCCAGCCCGGGATACGCCGGCCCTGCTTGTCGTTGCCGAGGCAGGTATCGACGACGATGCGATGGCTGGGGGTCTCGACCACGAAGGCGTGGATGGACATGCGCAGCCGGCCCTCGGCATCGGCGAAATGCGGGCGCAGCCAGGCGATGGGTAGAATCGCCTCCCGGGTGGCCTGGGGCAGCAGGAAGCGGCTGCCGCCGGTCACTTCCATTTCGGTGACCTTGGTGACGGTCACCTGGCCGATGTTCCAGCGCATTCGGGTTCCTCCGCCGGTTGGGTAGCAGGTGGCGGGAGGGGTGGCGAGGGGGCTTTGTTCGCAGGGGATTGTTCTTTATATGTTCTCATCATGCTCGCCGCCCTCCGCGCCCTGCTCGCCCCGCCCGCCGCCGATGTCCTTCCGCTCGGCCTGTCCGAACTCGACCGCGCCCTGCCCGGCGGCGGCCTCGCCCGCGGTGCGCTGCACGAAATTGCCAGCACCGGAATCGGCGCCGAACATGCCGCCGCCGCCACCCTGTTCCTGGCCGGTATCCTGACCCGTACCCAGGGGCCGGTGCTGTGGGTGCTGGAACGCGCCGATCTGTTCGCCCCCGCCCTGGCTGAAGCCGGGCTGTCGCCCGACCGCGTCATCCAGGCCGAGGCAGGCGGCACCGCCGCCGTGCTGGCCGCGCTGGAAGACGGGCTGCGCCATCCCGGCCTGGCCGCCGGGGTGGGCGAAGTCTCCGGGCGGGTGAGTCTGACCGCGAGCCGCCGGCTGCAGCTGGCCGCCGCCGGCACCGGCACCCTGGCGTTCCTGCTGCGTCGGCCATGGCGGGCGGCGGCATCAGCGGATGCCCCTTCGGCCGCGGTCACCCGTTGGCGGGTCGGCGCCGAACCCGCCGCCCCTCCGTTCGCGGACGCGCCGGAGGTGCCAGGGCTGGGCCGGGCGCGCTGGCGGCTGGCACTGTGGCGCGCGCGCGGTGCCCCGCCAGCCGACTGGGTGGTGGATGCCTGGGCCGACGGCACGCTGGGGCTGCCCTTGACGGCCCCGGCCGCGGCGGCGCGCCGCGCCGTCGGGTAGCCGCTACGCTTCCCGCCCGGTGCAGACGAAATCCGGGTTGTCCCAACCCGGCTTGCCGTAGCGCAGTACCTGCCCATCCAGGCCGCGGATGGACCCACCGGCGGCTTCCAGGATTGCCTGCGGGGCGGCGGTATCCCATTCCATGGTGCGCCCGAAGCGCGGATAGAGATCAGCCGCCCCCTCGGCCAGGCGACAGATTTTCAAGGCCGAGCCGTATTTCTCGATGCGCGCCACCTGACGCCCGGCGAGGAACGCCTCGAGCCGCGCTGCATCGCCATGCGAGCGGCTGGCGAGCACGGTGAGCCCCTCGGCCGGCGGGAAGCGCGCGGCGATGGGGTGGCGCCCGGTCGTATCCTGCCGCCATGCCCCGCGCCCGGCGATGGCGCCGTAGAGGGTGCCGGTGCTGGGCACGCCGACCACGCCCAGCGCCGGGCGGCCGTCGCGCACGAGGCCGATATTGACCACGAATCCTTCCCGCCCGGCGGCAAATTCGCGGGTGCCGTCCAGCGGATCGACCAGCCAGAAGCAGGGGCCGGGGATGGCGGTATGCCCGTCGGACATCTCCTCCTCGGCGATCACCGGGATCCCGGGGGCGGCGGCGCGCAGCCCGGCGACGATGATCGCCTCGGCGGCGCGGTCGGCCTCGGTCACCGGGGAGCGGTCCTCCTTGCGCTCGACCGCGAAGCCGCGGGCGCGCACCGCCAGGATCGCCGCGCCGGCGCGGGCGGCGAGGCTGGCGGCGAGTTCCAGCAGGGCATCATCATCCATGCCGTCGGCTTAGCCCGAACCGGCCGGGCCGGCCAGCGGCTCCAGCCCGGAGGCAGCGAAGGCGTCGGCCATCGCCGGCCCAGCCAGCAGGCCGAGCAGCCGAGTCGCCTCCACTCCGGCTCCGGCAGTGACCGCCGCCGAGAACACGGCTTGGGTCTGCAGCGCCGCCGGCAGCGGGCCGATGATGTCGATGCCCGGCACCAG
>JBMFXF010000355.1:0-2471 GCA_049964515.1 Acetobacteraceae bacterium
TGCTGGCGCGCGGCATCGCCGGGCTGGTGCCGCCGGTGGCGCTGGCCTGGTGGCGCTGGAGCGGGGCGTTCTTCATCTCGCTGCCGTTCGCCTGGCCGCATCTTCGCCGCGACGCGGCCACCCTCTGCGCGCACTGGCGGATCATGCTGGTGCTCGCCGCCACCGGTATCGCCACTTACAACACCATGTCCTACATCGCGCTCGCGCGCACCTCGGCGCTCAACGTGCTGATGCTGCAATCGGCGCAGCCGGTCATCATCCTGCTGTGGGCGGTGGCGCTGTATCGCGAGCGCCCGGCGTGGCGGCAGCTGCTCGGCGTGGCGGTCTCGCTGGCGGGCGTGCTGGCGATCGCCGCGCGCGGCTCCCCGGCCGCGCTGGTCGGGCTGCGGCTCGGCGCGGGCGATCTCTGGGTGCTGGGCGGGCTTTGCGTGTACGGGCTCTACTGCGTGCAGCTGCGCCACCGCCCGCCGGTGCATCCGCTCAGCTTCCTCTCCGCCGCCATGGGCATCGGCTCCTGCCTGATGCTGCCCTTCTACCTCGGCGAATACGCCACCGGCGCGCGCATCGTCGCCGGCGTCCGCAGCTGGGCGGCGATGGGCTACATGATGGTGTTCCCCTCCTTCATCGCCTATCTTTTGTTCAATCGCGGCATCGAGCTGATCGGCGCCGGCCGCGCCGGACAGTCGATGCATCTGATGCCGCTGTTCGGCGCCATCCTGGCGGTGCTGTTCCTGGGCGAGCGGTTCCACGCCTATCACGCGCTCGGCATCGGGTTGATCGGGGCGGGCATCCTGCTCGCCTCGTGGCGGGCCGGGACGGCGGTGGTCCGCGTTGACCCTTCGGTGAGCCCGGAGTAATCCCCCCGCAACGGTCGTGCCCCGGTGCCGGCCGCAACCGACAGGATCGCATCGTGCAGGATGTCCGCGACGCGCTGATGCTGGCGCGCACTTCCCAGGGCAAGCTGGTCCGCCGGCCGCTTTCGCCCCATCTTCAGGTCTATCGCTGGCCGATCAGCATGGCGCTGTCGATCGGCCACCGCATCAGCGGGGTCGGCCTCGCCCTCGGCACCCTGCTGATGACCTGGTGGCTGCTCGCCGCCGCCTCCGGCCCCGGCGCATTCCGGCTGGTGCAGGGGTTTCTCGGCTCGCCGATCGGGGTGATCCTGCTGCTCGGCTGGTCGGCGGCGCTCATTTTCCATCTTGCCAACGGCATCCGCCACCTCATCTGGGATACCGGCCACGGCTTCGATAACGGCGCCTACCGCGCCTCGGCGCGCGCGGTGGTGGCGGCGACGGTGGTGGCGACGGTGCTGGTCTGGATCGTCGGGCTGGCGGTGTGGTGAGGCGAGGATGAACGCAACGGATCAGGTCTCCATCCGGCGCTCCCTGCTGGGCCGCGCCCGCGGGCACGGCGCGGCGCGGGCCGGGCTCGCGCTGTGGTGGACGCAGCGGGTCACCGCGGTCGCGCTGGTGCCGCTCACCCTGTGGTTCATTTCCGCCATCATCAGCCTCGAATCCGCCTCCCGCGCCGATGTCGCGGGCTGGCTGCATTCGCCGCTGGCGCTCGCGCTGCTGCTGGCGCTGATCGCGGCGACGTTCTGGCACATGGCGATCGGCCTCGGCGAGGTGATCGTCGATTACGTGCATCAGGAAGGGTTGAAACTGGCCGCCCTGCTCGCGGTGCGCGGGGCCTCGGTGCTGCTGGCGCTGCTCTGCGCCATCGCCGCCCTGCGGCTGGGGCTTTGAAGGAGCGGACGATGAACGCGATCACCCAGCCCTCCCGCGGCGCCTACCGGATCGTCGATCACAGCTACGACGTGGTGGTGGTCGGCGCCGGCGGCTCCGGCCTGCGCGCCACCCTCGGGATGGGTGCCGCCGGACTCAAAACCGCCTGCATCACCAAGGTGTTCCCCACCCGCAGCCATACCGTGGCCGCGCAGGGCGGTGTCGCCGCCTCGCTCGGCAACATGGATGCCGATGACTGGCGCTGGCACATGTACGACACCGTCAAGGGGTCGGACTGGCTGGGCGATCAGGACGCCATCGAATACATGTGCCGGGAGGCGGTGCCGGCGGTCCATGAGCTGGAACATTTCGGGGTGCCGTTCTCGCGCACCGAGGACGGCAAGATCTACCAGCGCCCGTTCGGCGGCCACATGAAGGATTTCGGGGCGGAGCCGGCCCGGCGCGCCTGTGCCGCCGCGGATCGCACCGGTCACGCCATCCTGCACACGCTCTACCAGCAATCGCTGAAGCACGAGGTGGAGTTCTTCGTCGAGTATTTCGCCCTCGACCTCATCATGGACGAGGACGGCGCCTGCCGCGGCGTCACCGCCTGGTGCCTCGACGACGGCAGCATCCACCGCTTCCGCGCGCAGAACGTGGTGCTGGCCACCGGCGGCTACGGGCGTGCGTTCCTGTCCTGCACCTCGGCGCATACCTGCACCGGCGACGGCAACGGCATGGTGCTGC
>JBMFXF010000356.1:0-2396 GCA_049964515.1 Acetobacteraceae bacterium
GCTCCGAACCAGACTGATGGCGGTCCAGGGGGCCATCCCCCTGGCGGGGGTCCAGGGGGCAGCGCCCCCTGGCCTTTCTGCCAACAACGAGCAAACGGACGCATCATGGCGCAAGGCGATGGACCGGGCCGGGGAGGGCCCTGGGGCGGGGGCGGCAGCGTGCCGCCGGGTGGGCCATGGGGTGGTGGCGGGGCCGGTCGGCGTCGGCCGCCCGACCTGGGGCCGCTGGTCGCGCAGCTGCGTCGGTTCGCCTCGGGCGGGCCGGGGATGCGGCCGCGGATGCTGTTGCTCGGGCTGATCGGTCTGGTGGCGTTGTGGCTGGCGAGCGGGTTCTACGTGGTGCAGCCCGACGAGCTGGGCGTGGTGCTGCGGTTCGGCGCGTTCGTCGGCAGCACCCCGCCGGGGCTGAACTACCATCTGCCCTGGCCGATCGAGACGGTGCTGCTGCCGCCGGTGACGCGGATCAACCGCACCGATGTCGGCTTCGTCGCCAACAGTGCCGCGACCGGCGGGCCGGTGCAGGTGCCGGCCGAAAGCCATCTGCTGACCGGCGACGAGAACATCGTCGCCGTCAACGCCACCGTGTTCTGGCGCATCATCGATCCGAAGGAGTATCTGTTTCACGTGCGTGGCCCGCGGCTGCTGGTGAAGCAGGTGACCGAGAGCAGTCTGCGCGAGGTGATCGGACTGATGTCGCTCGATCCGGTGCTGACCTCGGGGCGCGCGGCGATCGAGCAGGCGGTGCTGAAATCCGCCCAGCAACGCCTGCATGAGTACCATGCCGGCATCGAGGTGACCGAGGTGCAGCTGCAGCGGGTCGATCCGCCGGCGCAGGTGCTGCCGGCGTTCCGCGACGTGCAGGCGGCGCGGGAGGATGCGCGCCGGGCGGTGAACCAGGCGGAATCCTACCGCAACAACATCGTCCCCCGCGCGCGCGGGCAGGCGGCGCAGATCGTGCTGACGGCGGAGGGCGCGAAAGCCGCCGCGATCGCCCGCGCCACCGGCGACGCGCACCGCTTCGACAGCGTGGAGACGGCGTACCGGGCGGCGAAATCGGTCACCCTGGAACGCATCTATATCGAGACGATGGAGCGCGTGCTCGAGCACGCCTCGACCCTGGTGGTGGGCAACGGGCTGCACGGGGTGTTGCCGATGCTGCCGCTGGCATCCGGTGCGGTCCCGGCCGCGGCGCCGGCGGGAGGAAAGAAATGAGACTTTCGCTGTGGATTGCCATCGCCCTCGCGGTGGTGGCGCTGCTCACCATTTCCGGCAGCGTCTATACGGTGAACCAGACCCAGGAGGCGCTGATCACCGAGTTCGGCAAGCCGATCGCGGTGATCGACAAGCCCGGCCTGCATTTCAAGACCCCGTACGTGCAGACGGCGATCCTGTTCGACAAGCGGTTGCAGATGGATCGGTTCCCCGCCGAGGAGACCATCCTCGGCGACCAGAAGCGGCTGATCGTCGATGGGTTCGTGGAATACCGGATCGTCAATCCGCTGGCGTTCTATCAGACCGTGGGGCCGGTTCCGGGGGCGATCCGGGCCCGGCTGGATGCGGTGGTCTCGGCCTCGCTGCGCAACGTGCTGGCCTCGAACAGCCTGGTCTCGGTGCTGGGCTCGGCGAAGACCCATGTGCTGGCGCCGGTGATCGCGCAGGTGCGCCAGGCCTCGGCGCCGTTCGGGGTGGCGGTGGCCGACGTGCGGATCAGTCGCACCGGCCTGCCGACGGCGAATACGGAGGCGGTGCTGGCGCGGATGCGCTCGGAGCGCGAGCGGGTGGCCGCCGAGCTGCGCGCCGAGGGGGCGGAGGCGGCGCAGAAGATCACCGCGGGCGCCGAGCGCGAGCGCACCGTGCTGCTGGCGGATGCCAACGCCAAGGCCGCCGCGCTGCGCGGGCAGGGGGAGGCGCAGGCGATCGCGATCTATGCCAAGGCGGTCGATCAGGACCCGCATTTCTACCGCGTCTGGCGCACCCTTGAGGCGTATCGGAAGGGGCTGGCGCGGCCGGCGAACCGGCTGGTGCTCTCGCCCGACAACCCGTTCCTGCACTATCTGCGCACCGCCCCGGCCGCCAAGGATGCCACGCCATGAGCCCTGCCCCGACTGTCGAATCCCTGCGCGCCGCGCTGGCCGGTATCCGCGATCCGGACGGGCGGGACCTGGTGACCTCCGGGCGGATCGAGGGGATCGAGCTGCGCGGCGGGCTGGTGCAGGTGGCGCTGCTGACCGACCGGGCGGAGGCGGCGCGGATGGAGCCGGTGCGCCGCGAGGTGGAGCGGGTGCTGGCCGCCCAGCCCGGGGTGACCAACGCCACCGCGGTGCTGACCGCGCACAAGCCGCCGGCGGCGGGGCAGGGGGCCGCGCAGGCGCCCGGCCACGGGCCGGCTCATGGCC
>JBMFXF010000357.1:0-2392 GCA_049964515.1 Acetobacteraceae bacterium
GATGTCCGATACCGCCGAGGATCTGCGCATCGGCCCGGAGATCCTGAAGCAGCAGGCGGAGCTTTACCGGCGGCTGCGGAATACGCTGCGCTGGCTGCTGGGGGCGCTGGACGGGTTCGCGGAGGCCGAGAAGCTGCCGGTGGCGGAGATGCCGGAGCTGGAACGCTGGGTGCTGCACCGGCTGACCGAGCTCGACGCGCGGGTGCGCGCGGCGGTGGAGAGCTACGACTGGACCGGGGTCTATCCCGAGATCCACAATTTCTGCGCCACCGATCTGTCGGCGTTCTATTTCGACATCCGCAAGGACGCGCTCTATTGCGACCGCCCGGACAGCCCGCGCCGGCGGGCCGCGCGGACCGTTCTGGACGTGCTGCACCGGACGCTGTGCTGCTGGCTGGCCCCGGTGCTGTGCTTCACCGCCGAGGAAGCCTGGTGCGCCCGCTTCGGAGAGGCGGACAGCGTGCATCTGCAACTCTTCCCGACACCGCCGGCGGCATGGCGCGATGACGCGCTGGCGGAGAAATGGGCGCGTATCCGCGAGCGCCGGCGCGCGGCGACGGTGGAGCTGGAAGCGATGCGCCAGCAGGGGAAGATCGGCGCCTCGGTGCAGGCCGCGGTGACGCTGGGCTTTGCGCCCGGGGAGGAGCGGATGCTCTCGGCCGAGGACTGGGCCGACGTGCTGATCGTGCCGCGCGTGGTGCTGACCGAGGGCAACGGCGCCCAGGCCGCGCTCGCCGCCGGCGCCAAATGCGTCCGCTGCTGGCGGGTGCTGGAGGAAGTGGGCCGCCAGCCGGCGCACCCCGCGCTGTGCGCCCGCTGCGCCGACGCGGTGGACTCCGGCCTGGTCTGCCGCCCGGCCGCCGCGTGAGCCGCCGCCCGGCCGCGATCGGCGCGCTGGTCGCGCTGGCGGTGTTCGCCGCCGATCAGGGATCGAAATACTGGGTGCTGCACGGGCTCGATCTGCCCCGGCGGATCGACGTGCCGGTGCTGCCGCATCTGGACCTGACCATGGTGTGGAACCGCGGCATCACCTTCGGGCTGCTGACCGGGCACGGGGCGTGGGACGCGGTGATCCTGGCCGTGCTGGCGCTGGCGATCGTGGCGGCGCTTTGGGTGTGGCTGTGGCGGGCGGCCTCGCTGCGCCAGGCGGTGCCGATCGGCGCGATCGCCGGCGGGGCGGTGGGCAACGTGCTGGACCGGCTGCGCTACGGGGCGGTGGTGGATTTCATCCGCGTCCATGCGTTCGGGTGGTCGTGGTACGTGTTCAACCTGGGGGACGCGGCGATCGTGTGCGGGGTGGCGGCGCTGGTGCTGCTGGGGAGCGGGAAGCGGGTTGACCCAACCCAACGATAGTTCGATGATTATCGTACGGATGAGCTCTCCCGCGCCGTGTCCGCCCTGGCCGCGCTGGCCCACGCCCACCGGCTGGCGCTGTTCCGCCTGCTGGTGCAACGCGGCCCGGATGGGCTCGCCGCCGGCGAGATCGCGGCAAGGCTGGGGGTGCCGCCGTCCTCGCTGACGTTCCATCTTCAGCATCTGCTCCATGCCGGGCTGGTCACGCGGCGCCGGGTCGGGCGCAGCCTGATCTATGCCGCCGATTTCGCGGCGATGGGCGCGCTGCTGGGGTACCTGACACGCAACTGCTGCGGGCGGGACGATGCCGCCGCGCCGGATGATTCCGAGAGGAGAATCGCATGACCGCCTGCTGCACCCCGCCCGACGCGGCGGCGCTGAAATCCTTGGTGCGCGACCGCTACGGCGCCATCGCCGCTGGTTGCTGCGGGGCGGAGCCGGAAAACTCCGCCCGCATGGGCTACGCGACGGAGGAGCTCGCTTCGGTGCCGGAGGGCGCCAATCTGGGCCTAGGCTGCGGCAACCCGCAGGCGATCGCGGCGTTGCTTCCGGGGGAGGTGGTGATCGACCTCGGCTCCGGCGCCGGGTTCGACTGCTTCCTGGCCGCGCGCGCGGTGGGGCCGGCGGGGCGGGTGATCGGCGTCGATATGACGCATGAGATGCTGGCCCGGGCGCGGGAGAATGCGGCGCGGGTGGGGGTGGAGAACGTCTCGTTCCGGCTGGGCGAGATCGAGCATCTGCCGGTGGCGGACGGGACGGCGGATGTGGTGCTGTCCAACTGCGTGATCAACCTGGTGCCGGACAAGGCGCAGGTGTTCCGGGAGGCGTTCCGGGTGCTGAAGCCGGGCGGACGGCTGGCGATTTCCGACGTGGTGAACAGGGTGGCGCTGCCGGAGCGGCTGGCGGGGGATCCGGCGCTGCTGTGCGGGTGCGTGGCGGGGGCGGCGCCGGTGGCTGCGGTGGAGGGGTGGTTGCGCGCGGCGGGGTTCGAGGGGGTGGCGGTGACGGTGCGGCCGGAGAGCCGGGAGTTGATCGCGGG
>JBMFXF010000358.1:0-2358 GCA_049964515.1 Acetobacteraceae bacterium
GCTGGCCGCGGTGGCCGCGGGGGAGACCCCACCGCCGCCGGTCCCGCCCGGCGCCGTCACGCTGCCGGCGGACGCGGTGCGGCCGGAGGGCGGCTGGCTGCCCGCCGGGCCGATTCGGCTGCGGCTGGATATCGCCGAGCGGATCGCCGCCGAGCTCGCCCATGCCACGCGGCGCGGGCCGGCGGTGCCGCCGCCGGGGCTGGCCGGGCGGCTGGGGCTGCGCGCGGATGCGCTGGCCCCGGTGCTGCGCGCGCTGGGGTTCCGCCTGGCGCCGGCGGAATTGCCCGGGCCGGAGGTGTTCGGCCCGCCGGCACCGCCGCTGCTGGTGCCGCTGCGCCGCCGGCGCGATCCGCCGCCGCCCGCGGCACCGCTCCGCCCCGCCGGGCCGTTCGGCGCGCTGGTCCAGCTGCTGCGCTGAGCGATGTCGGACGGCGCATTCCAGCGGCTGGACTGGTGGCTGTGGTGCGCGCGGGTGCGCCGCGCGCGCGCCGATTGCGCGGCGCTGGTGGTCGGCGGCGCGGTGCGCCTCAACCGCCAGCCCACCGACAAGCCGCACGCGCGGGTGCGGGTGGGCGACGTGCTGACCCTGGCGCTGGGCGCGGAGGTGCGGGTCTGGCGGGTGCGGGCGCTGGCGACGCGGCGCGGCCCCGCCGCCGAGGCGGCGCTGCTGTATGAGACGATCCCGGATGTCTCCTGACCCGCCCGCCGAGACGGTCCATCTGCCGTTCGAGCCGGGAGAGTACCGGCTGGCGATGGGGTTGCAGGCCTGCCCGGAGGCGGAGTGGATCGAACTCGATGCGCGATACCGGGCCGAGCTGGCGCTGCGGCGCGGGCTGCTCGGGCTGCGCCGGGACGCGGTGCTGGGGCTCGGCGCGGACACGCTGCCGGCGCGGCGGGAAGTGCTTTCGCTGCTCGGGGCGCATCTGCCGGCGCGGTATCCGCGCTGGTTCCGCCTCGGGACCGACGGCCGGCTGCACAACCGTCTGACCGGGGAGCGCTGGTCGCTGGCGCGGCCGGAGGGCGACCCGCTGGAGGTGGCGGCGCGGCTGGTGCAGGAGGATCTCTGCCTGCTGCGCCTGGAGGACGGCACCCCGGTGCTGACCGATGCGGCGCTGTGCTTTCCCAGCCGCTGGAAGCTGGCCGAAAAGCTGGGCCGCCCACTGGCCGCGGTGCACGCGCCGGTGCCGCTGTATGCGGCGCGGTTGTCCGGCCCGGTGGACCGGTTCCTGGCGGCGCTGCGGCCGGGGCGCATCGCGCGGCGGTTCAACTGGGCGCTGCTGGACGACCCGGCGCTGTTCCAGCCGGGGGGCAAATTTCGCGCCGCGCATGACCCCGCCATCACCGCGGCGAATGCCGGGGCGCGGCTGTGGCTGCGGGTGGAACGCCAGACCCTGCGGCTGCTGCCCGCGAGCGGCGCGGTGCTGTTCACCATCCGCGTGCATGTCACCCCGCTGGCGCTGCTGCCCGCCGGGGCGGTTTCGGCGCGGCTGGCCGAAGCGGTGCGGGCATTGCCGGAGGCGACCCTGCGCTACAAAAGCATCGCTCCGTTCCGCGACGCGGTGCTGGGCTGGCTGGACGGCCGCAGCCGCGATGTTTCCCCCGAACCGGAGAGCGCCCGATGACCGCCGATGCCGCCACCCGAGAGATCTGGTCACTGCTGGGGATGGAGCCGGAGTGGCTGGACGACCTGAGCCTGACCGGGGCGGAGCCGGCGCTGCCGTCCTCCTTCGCGCTCGGCACCGCGGCGCGCGCGACGGTGGCGGCCTCGGCGCTGGCGGCGGCGCGCATCCATGCGCGGCGCGGCGGGCCGCGCCAGGCGGTGACGGTGGACATGCGCCACGCCGCCACCGATTTCCATTCCGAGCACTGGCTGACCTTCGACGGGCAGGCGCGCGGCGACGGCTGGGACCGCATCGCCGGGCTGCATCGCTGCGGCGACGGGCGCTACGTGCGGCTGCACACCAATTTCCCGCATCACCGGGAGGGCGTGCTGCGGCTGCTGGGCTGCGGCTACGACCGCGCCGAGGTGACCGCCGCGCTCCAGGGCTGGTGCGCCTTCGGGTTCGAGGATGCTGCCGCCGCGGCCGGGCTCTGCGTCACCGCGGCGCGGGAGTTTGCCGAATGGGACGCGCATCCGAACGGCAAGGCGGTGCAAGCCGAGCCGCTGATCGGCTTCGAGCGGCTGGACGAGGCGCCCCCGCGCCCGTTGCCGCCGGCCGCCGCCCGCCCGCTGGCCGGGCTGCGGGTGCTGGACTTGACCCGCGTCATCGCCGGCCCCGTCGCCAGCCGGACGCTGGCCGCGCATGGGGCGGAGGTGCTGCGCATCACCGCCCCGCATCTGTTCAACCCGCTGCCGCT
>JBMFXF010000359.1:0-2356 GCA_049964515.1 Acetobacteraceae bacterium
GCCACCGCGAAGGCGCCGGGCGGAAGCGCGGCCAGCAGCGCCGCGCCCTCCCGCCGTTTCACCTCGGGTGCCGGGCCGCGCGCTTCGGGGAGTTCGCTCAGCGCCGGGGGCGGGCGCAGGCGGGCGGCGTAGCGGGCGACCAGCGCGGCCTCCGGGCTGTCGCGCAGGCGGCCGATGGCAATGACGTGCAGCGCGGGCATGGCGGGTCCGGTGGTGCGCCCGGCAGGACTCGAACCTGCAACCAGGCCGTTATGAGCGGCCAGCTCTGACCAGTTGAGCTACAGGCGCCCCGGCCCGATGTGCCCCGAACCGGGGCGGCGGCGCAAGCCGGACCGCGCCACCACCGGCCCGGGCAGCGCGCGCTCGGCGGCATCCGCCAGCGCCTCCTCGTGCCGGCGCAGCCAGAACGCCCCGCCCACCAGCGCGGCCAACCCCAGCGCGCCCAGGGTCAGCCCCACCGGGCCGGCCAGGTGCTCGATCCGCGCGCCCAGCAGGAACGCCCCGCCGCCCCACAGCACGGACCAGACGATGCCTCCGGCCGCGTTCCAGGCCAGGAACCGCCCCCAGCCCATGCGGTTGGCCCCGGCCAGGAACGCGGCGGTGGCGCGCAGCAGCGCGACGAAGCGGCCGAAGAACACCACCGGCCCGCCCCAGCGCAGGAACAGGTACTGGCCCAGCCGGATGCGGCGTTCCGTGATCCGCACGTAGCGCCCGAGCCGCAGCAGCAGCCGCAGCCCGAACGCGCGGCCGAGCCCGAAGCCGATCGCATCCCCCACGATCGCCCCGGCCGCGGCGGCGGCGATGACACCCCCGATCGTCAGCTGCCCGCTGGCCCCGGCATAAAGCGCCACCCCGATCAGCGTCGCCTCGCCCGGAAACGGGATGCCGAGGCTCTCGATCCCCACCGCCAGGGCAACGGCCAGATAGCCGGGATGCGCCATGATCGCTCCACCAACAATGCTCTTGCCCTGCCGCGCCGGGGCGGGCAGGCTACGCCTTACCGCCCGGTAGGGCGGCGCCAAAACGACGTATCACGGGGAAGCATGTCCATGACCATCACCAGACGCACCGCGCTGACCGGCACGCTGGCCGCCGCCGCCGCGGGCCTCGCACCCACCACGCGCGCCTTCGCCGCCGGCAAGCCGGTGCTGAAGATCGGCAACACCGATCCCTATTCCGGCCCGGCCTCGGCCTACGGCGTGCTGGGGCATCTGGAATCCGCCTTCTTCAACAAGATGGTCAACGACCATGGCGGGATCGGCGGGCACCGGATGGATTTCATCACCTATGACGACGGCTATTCGCCGCCCAAGACGGTGGAGGATGTGCGCCGGCTGGTGGAGCAGGACAAGGTCGATTTCCTGTTCGCCACCCTCGGCACGCCCACCAACTCGGCGATCGAGCGGTACTGCAACCACAACAAGGTGCCGCAGCTGTTCGTCGCCACCGGCGCCGACAAATGGGGCAACTACAAGCAATTCCCCTGGACCATCGGCTGGCAGCCCAGCTACCGCGCCGAGGCGCAGATCTACACCAAATACATGCTGAAGGAGAAGCCGAACGCCAAGCTGGGGATCCTGTTCCAGAACGACGATTTCGGCAAGGACTATCCGGCCGGCGTGCGCGACGTGCTGGGCAAGGACTGGGACAAGCACGTGGTCAAGGTCACCAGCTACGAGGTGACGGACCCCACCGTGGACTCGCAGATCACCGAGCTGCAGGCCGCCGGCGCCGATACGCTGTTGGTTGCCGCCACGCCGAAATTCGCCGCCCAGGCGATCCGCAAGGTGCACAGCCTCAACTGGCACCCGATGTTCTTCATGACCAACGTCTCGATCTCGGTCGGCGCGGTGCTGAAGCCGGCCGGCGAGCAGAACGCGATCGGCATGATCAGCGGCCTCTTTCTGAAGGACACCACCGACCCGGCATGGGACAAGGACCCGGGCATGGGCGAGTTCCGCGCCTTCATGGCGAAATACATGCCGCACGCCGACATCACCGACGGCGGCTACATCGCCGCCTATGGGCTGTGCTACACCATGCGCCAGGTGCTGATGCAGTGCAAAGGCAATTTCGCCCGCGCCAACGTGATGAAGCAGGTCACCAACCTGCACAACCTCACGGTGCCGGTGCTGCTGCCGGGCATCACGGTCAACACCAGCCCGACCAACTACCACCCCACCAAGGCGGTGCAGCTCGCCAAGTGGAACGGCAAGACCTTCGCCCGCTTCGGCGAGGTGATCCAAGGCATCTGAGCGGTCCCCGCCCCCGGCGCCGCGCCGCGGCCCGGGGGTTCCGCCGTCCGCCCATGCGCACCGACCGTCTGCCCCCGCTCGGCCTCGCCGCCCTGACGGTG
>JBMFXF010000360.1:0-2353 GCA_049964515.1 Acetobacteraceae bacterium
CTGGCGGCGCGGATCGATGCCGCCCAGGGGCATGTTCCGGAGGCCGAGGCCGCGCTGCTGGGCCTGCACGATCCGCGCGCCGACCGCGCCGCCGCCGCCATCGCCACCCATGCCGGCGACTGGAAGCAGGTGGCCGCCGCCCTCGCCGCCGAGGCGGCGGTGACGATCCCGCCCGCCGGCGCCCTCGGCCCGCAACAGCGGCAGCTGCTGCTGCGCCTGGCCAGCGCGCGGGAACGCGCCGGAGACGCCGCCGGCCTCGCGGCGATGCGCGCCGAGCAGGCGCGCATGGGCAGCGGACCGCTCGCCGACGTGTTCCGGCTGCTGACCGCGCCCGGGGTGCATTCGCCCGACCAGATCGCCAGGGCCGACCACATCGCGGCGCTGGCGGCGCAGGTGGCGCCGGCACTGAAGGCGGTGCGCTGAGCGACGGGACGCAATTTCACCCTGTCCGGACCCCGCACCCCCTTGCGCCGCGGCGCCGATTTCTCCATATCGCCCCCCCTTGGCCGACCGGGTTCGCGCGCCGCGCTGCCCCAAGGCCGTCTGCTGGTAGGGACAGGGTACGGATGAACGCACTCGCTCCGCTGGGGATGGTCTCGGAGTCTCCGAGCAGCAACCCGATCGAAACCGACGCGGCGAAGGACTATTTCGTCACCCGTGACGGCGTGAAATTCGCCGGCACGCATCTGCTGCTGGATTTGTGGGGCGCGTCGAACCTCACCGACCCGGCCGCGATCGATACCGCCCTGCGCGCCGCGGCCGAAGCCGCCGGGGCGACCATCCTGCACGGGCATTTCCACCATTTCTCGCCCAACGGCGGGGTGTCCGGGGTGCTGGTGCTGGCGGAAAGCCACATCTCCATCCACACCTGGCCGGAACGCGATTTCGCCGCGGTCGATATTTTCATGTGCGGCGCCTGCAATCCGTACCACTCGCTGCCCATCCTGAAAGCGGCGTTCCGCCCGAATAGGGTCCTGCTCGCCGAACAGCGCCGCGGCCTGGTGGTCTGATGACCACCGAGCTCTGGGCGCATGAGACGCTGTACCGCGACTGGGGGCAGCGCTTCCTCATCACGCGCACCCTCGCCCGGGTGAAATCCCCGTTCCAGGACATCGCAATCCTGGAAACCGCCTCGCACGGCCGGGTGATGCTGCTCGACGGGGTGGTGCAGATCACCGAGGCCGACGAGTTCGTCTATCAGGAAATGATCGCCCACGTTCCCCTGCTCGCGCACGGGGCGGCGGCGAACGTGCTCATCATCGGCGCCGGCGACGGCGGGGTGCTGAAGCGGGTGCTGGCGCACGCCACCACGCGCCGCGCCGTGATGGTCGAGATCGACGGCGATGTCATCTCTCTCTCGAAACAATACCTGCCGGCCATCGGCGGCGACGCCTGGCAGGACCCGCGCGCCGAGGTGATCGTCGGCGACGGCATCGACTACGTGCGGCGCGCGCCCGATGCCAGCTTCGATGTCATCATCGTGGATTCGACCGACCCGATCGGCGTCGGCGAGGTGCTGTTCACCGACGATTTCTACGCCAATTGCGCGCGCATCCTGACCGGGCGCGGGCTGGTGGTGAACCAGTGCGGCGTGCCCTTCATGCAGGCCGACGAGCTGGCCGACACCTCCGCCCGCCGCGCCCGCTTCTTTCCGCATGTCACGGCCTATCTCGCGGCGGTTCCCACCTATGTCGGCGGCTTCATGACGCTGGGCTGGGCGGCGAAGGACGCAACCCTGGCCGCGGTGCCGCCCGAGGTGCTCCGCCAGCGCGCCGAGGCCGCCGGGATTCTCGGCACCACCCGCTACTGGACGCCGGCGCTGCACGCCGCCGCCTTCCAGCTTCCGCCCTATATCGCCCGTCACCTGCCGGGCGGCGGCTGACTCCCGTCGCCGATAAAGCTCAGCCGGCGCGTCCCATCGCCAGGAACTTCTCCTCGCGCCGGGCAATCCGCGCCGCGCCGTCCATCGCCAGCAGCTCCGGCAGCGCCGCCGCGATCGCCTCGCCCACCGCGGCGATCGTCGCCTCCGGGTCGCGTTGCGCCCCACCCAGGGGTTCGGCCACCACCTGGTCGATCAGCCGCATCCGCAACAGATCGGCCGCGGTCAGCCGCAGCGCCTCGGCCGCCTGCGCCGCCGCCGTCGCCTCGCGCCACAGGATCGACGCGCAGCCTTCCGGCGAGATCACCGAATAGACCGCGTGTTCCAGCATCATCACCCGGTCGCCGGCCGCCAGCGCGATCGCGCCGCCCGATCCGCTGCTCGCCGTGTTGCCCGTGAACGTCGAGCCCGTGATCACGAGCGTGCCGCTCGTGCCGGCGCTCTCGCCGTTTGCGATCGCGCCGCCGGCCACCG
>JBMFXF010000361.1:0-2346 GCA_049964515.1 Acetobacteraceae bacterium
CTTGTCCCCTGGCAGGGGTCCAGGGGGCAGCGCCCCCTGGCCTTTCTTCATCCCCGCGCCGGGGGGTATCGGGCCATGCCGGCCTGCAAGTCGGGACAGAGGAGCAGTGCGTGGATCGGGCGGTGAGTGCGGTGAATCTGGCGGCTGCCGGCAGTGATTTGTCGCTGTGGGGGTTGTTCGTTCAGGCCGATGTGCTGGTGAAGCTGATTATCGTCGGCTTGCTCGGGGCCAGCGTGTGGGTGTGGGCGGTGATGTTCGAGAAATGGTCGAGTTTGCGCCGGGTCAACCGGCTGGCCGACGGATTCGAGGACCGGTTCTGGTCGGGCGGCAGTCTCGACGAGCTTTATGAGCAGGAGGGCGTGCAGCCGGCGCATCCGATGGCCGCGGTGTTCGGCTCGGCGATGGCGGAGTGGAAGCGTTCCGCCGCTGCTCGTGGCGGGGTGCGCGAGCGGGTGGACCGCGCGATCGGCGTGACCGTGCAGCGGGAGATGGACCGGCTGGAGCGCTGGACGATTTTTCTTGCCTCGGTGGGCGCCACCGCGCCGTTCATCGGCCTGTTCGGCACGGTGTGGGGGATCATGCACAGTTTCTCGGCGATCGCGGCGATGCATAACACCAACCTGGCGGTGGTGGCGCCGGGCATCGCCGAGGCGCTGTTCGCCACCGCGATCGGGCTGGTGGCGGCGATCCCGGCCGTGCTGGGCTACAACAAGATCAGCACCGATCTGTCGCGGTTCGCGGCGCGGCTGGAGGGGTTCGGCACCGAGTTCGGCGCGATTCTCTCCCGCCAGGCCGAGGAGCGGGTCTGAGCCATGGCGATGGGGGGCATGGGCCCGCGCGGCGGGCGCGGGCGCTACCGGCCGCTGGCCGAGATCAACGTCACGCCGCTGGTCGATGTGATGCTGGTGCTGCTGGTCATCTTCATGGTGACGGCGCCGCTGATGACCTCGGGCGTGTCGGTCGATCTGCCGAAGACCGAGGCCAAGCCGCTCAACACGGATGCCAAGCCGCTCACCGTCTCGATTAACGCCAAGGGCGAGATCTTCCTGCAGAACCAGCAGGTGCAGCTGCCCGAGCTGGTGACCAAGCTGCAGGCGATTTCCGCCAACGATCCGACCCGGCAGATTTTTGTGCGCGGCGACAAGAGCATCGCCTATGGGCTGGTGGTGCAGGTGATGGCCACCATCACCGAGGGCGGGTTCACCAAGGTGGCGCTGCTGGCCCAGCAGCCGACCGTGGCGCCGCCGGCGGGGAAATAGCGCCGGGCGATGTGGGACCATCCGGCATTCGCGGGTCTGTCGCCGGAGCTGCGCCGTGGGGTGGCGGTCTCGGCGGCGCTGCATGTGCTGGTGCTGCTGCTGGTGCTGTTCGGCCTGCCGTGGTTCCGCCCCAAGGCGCCGCCGCCGGAGGACACCGTGTCGATGGTGTTCCAGGGGCCGCCGGGACAGACCATGCGCGCGCCGAAGCCGGGCAAGGTGCCGGCGCCGGCCAAGGTGCCGGTGCCCACGCCGGCTCCGCCGGCGCAGCAGAAGCCGCAGCCCAACCCGAATCTGTTCGCGCCGCCGCCGCCGCCGCCGCCCCCTCCGCCGCCGCCGCAGACGGCGGCGCCGCCCACGCCCACCCCGCCGCCGCCACCGCCGCCGCCCACGCCGGCGCCCACGCCCGCGCCGAGCCTGCCGGTGCCGCCGGCGCCGCGCACCCCGCCCACGCCGACCCAGCCCAAGCCCAGCAAGCCGTTGCCGATGCCGCCGGTGCCCACCACGCCGCCGCCGGTGCCCACCGCCACCTCGCAGCCGAACCCCACGAAGAATCCGGCGCCCAGCACGCACGCGTTGTTGAACACGCTGATGAAGCTGCGGGCGGAGGAGAAGCAGACCCCGCCCACCGCGCGCTACAACCCGATGCAGGGGGGCGCGCCGCACAGCGGCGGCAATCCGAACGGCAACGACACCGCGGCGCTGGATGCCGCGCAGCGCGCCGCCATCGGCGCCTATGTGCGGCGCTGCTGGACCTATGACCCGGGCGCGCCCGATGTCAGCAAGCTGCATGTGATGCTGGAGGTGACCACGGATGCGGACGGGGTGGCGCGCGTCGTCCATTTCGACCCCTCCGACCGGGCGCGGATGGATGCCGATCCGGTGTTCCAGGCCTTCGCCGACCGCGCGCGGCGAGCGGTGCTGGACCCGCGCTGCGCTAATTTGCCGCTGCCGCCCAAGCTGATGGGCAAGGTGAACGTGCTGCGGTTCCGCTTCAGCCCATGATCGCGTGATGAATTCTTCGCCACCGGCCCCGGGGCGCGCGTGCGGCTGCTGCGACGGCGGCCGGCTGGACGCCGTCAGCGACATG
>JBMFXF010000362.1:0-2343 GCA_049964515.1 Acetobacteraceae bacterium
GCAATCCGCCGCCGCCGCCGAAGCCGGCGTCGCCATCCTCGACGCCGGCGGCAACGCGGTCGATGCCGCCGTCGCCACCGCGCTCGCCCTGGCCGCGGTGGAACCCTGGAACTCCGGTCTCGGCGGCATCGGCTTCGCCCTGATCCACCGCGCCGGCGCCCCGCGCGCCGAGGTGCTGGATTTCGGCCCGGTCGCCCCGCGCCGGCTGGACCCCGCGCGCTTTCCCCTCACCGGGCGGATGGTGCAGGACCTGTTCGCCTGGCCGGAGGTGAAGGACGACGCCAACATCCACGGCCCGCTGTCGTTCGCCATCCCCTCCGCCCCGGCCGGCTACGCCGCGGCGCTGCAACGCTGGGGCCGGCTGCCGCTGGCCGAGGTGATCGCCCCCGCCCGCGCGCTCGCCCGCCGCGGCCTGCCGGCCGATTGGTACACCACGCTCAAAATCGGCGCCTCCGCCGCGGTGCTGCGCCGCTACGCGGAAAGCGCGCGCATCTATCTGCCGAACGGCCTGCCCCCGGTCGCCCCTTATCAGGGGGTGCCGGGCTGCTTCACCCTCGGCCGGCTGCCCGACACGCTGGACCAGTTGGCCCGGGCAGGGCTGCGCGATTTCTACGCAGGCGACATCGCCGCCGCGATCGCGGCCGACGTCGCCGAACTCGGCGGGTTCCTCGATGCCGGGGACCTGCGCGGCTGCACCGCCAGCATCCGTCCCGCCACCGAGCACCGCTTCGCCGGGCGCAGCCTGCAACTCACCGGCGGGCTGACCGCGGCGCCGACCCTGGTCCGCGTGCTGGAACAGCTTCCCGCCAGTTTCGAGGGCCCCCCCGGCCCGGCCTGGTTCGCCGCCCTGGCGCGGGCGATGCGCACCGCCTATGCCGAGCGCCTGGCCGGGCTCGGCGCCGCCGAGAGCAACGCCGCCGAGACCTGCACCAGCCATCTCACCACCTGCGACGCCGAGGGCACGATGGTGGCGATGACCACCACCCTGCTCTCCTCCATGGGCAGTCGGGTGGTGCTGCCGCGGACCGGGGTGCTGATGAACAACGGGGTGATGTGGTTCGACCCGCGCCCGGGCCAGCCCAACTCCATGGCCCCGGGCAAGCGCCCGCTCACCAACATGCTGCCGGTGATCCTGCGCGAGGGCGACCGACCGGTGCTGGCCGCCGGCGCCTCCGGCGGGCGGCGAATCCTGGCCGCGGTCACCCAGCTGCTGTGCTTCCTGGCCGGCTTCGGCATGGAGATCGAGGCCGCCGCGCATCACCCGCGCATCGATGTCTCCGGCCCCGACCTCGTCACCGCCGACCGGCGCCTGGATCCGGCGATCCTCGCCGCGCTGCGCGCGGAGGGGCCGGTGGAGAGTGTGGAGCACGGGGTGATGCCGATCAACTTCGCCTGCCCGAACGCGATCGTGATCGACGGGGACACGCGGCGCGGGATCAGCGACGCCGCCTCCCCCTGGTCGATGGCGGTGGCGCAGGCGGGGTAACTTTTGCCGCGGCGGCGACGTATCCAGGGGGCGGTCCGATCCCGGGCCGCAAGCTCAGGGAGTAAACCATGGATCGACGTGTGTTCGCCGCCTCGGTGCTGGCCGCCGCGGTCGG
This sequence comes from Acetobacteraceae bacterium, assembly GCA_049964515.1. Taxonomy (GTDB): domain Bacteria; phylum Pseudomonadota; class Alphaproteobacteria; order Acetobacterales; family Acetobacteraceae; genus JAJZVS01. The sequence goes on from JBMFXF010000362.1 coordinate 1,602, forward strand.
CACTTTCGGCGCCGCGGCGCTGACCGCCGCCCCCGCCAGCGCCATGATGACCAAGGCGCAGATGATGGCGGTGAAGGAAGCCAACATGAAGCGGGCGATGGCCCAGCATCTGGTGAAGTGCTACGGCGTGAACGCGATCGGCCGCAACGATTGCGCGGCGGGCGCGCATTCCTGCGCCGGCCAGGCCACCAAGGCGCGCGATCCGGCGTCCTTCGTGCTGCTTCCCGTCGGCGACTGCCAGAAGCTCGCCGGCGGCTCGCTGAAGCCGGCGTAACCGGCGCTTCGGTCCCGGCCGCCGCGGCCGGGACGCACCGGCCCCCGATGATATCCCCCGCATCGGGGGCCGGCCCGCGCCGCAAGCGGGGGTCAACCCAGTTTCGCCACCATCGCCGCCAGCCCCTGGGGCGGGCCGTGATGCATCAGCCGCCACTGCCCGGCGCGATCGCGCCACAGCAGGGTCGGCGTCGCCTCCTCCCCGGTGCGTGCTAGCAGCGCGGTATCGGCCGCGACCGCGGCGTGGATCGCCGGCGGAATGGCGGTGGCCGGGGCGATGCCGCCTTCCTCGTGGGTCACGTCGAAATCCCGCTCGTCGGCGGCCAGCGCGGCGGCCGGGTCGGCCGCCATCAGAATCGCCGCGGCGCGCCCGAAGCTGGTGGGTTTCAGGAACCCCACCATCACCACCCGCAGCCGCAGCTTTCCCGCCGCCAGCAACGGCACCGCGCGCTCGTACAGCCGGTGGCAG
>JBMFXF010000363.1:0-2333 GCA_049964515.1 Acetobacteraceae bacterium
GCGCTGGAAGCGCTGCGTGCCCGGCTGGGCTGAGCGCCTCGGGCCGGCGGGGCGGATCGTCGCCGCCCGGCCGCGCCTGGTCCTCGGCATCGTCTGCGGCGGGCTCGCCGAATGGGCGCTCGCCGGCCGGCTCGGGCCGGTCACCCGCGCGGTCACCGCCTGGGACGCGGGGGTGCTGGTCTATGGGCTCGCCGCCGCGCAGCTGTTCCTGACCGAGCCGATGTCGGCGCTGCCCGCCCATGCCGCGCGCGACCAGGAGGGGGAGTGGACCATCTTCGCCATCACCCTGGCCGCCGCCAGCTTCAGCCTGATCGCGGTGCTGGAGGTGTTCGCCGGGATGCACGGCGCTTCCCGCGCCGGGCGCAACCTGCGGCTGGGGCTGGTGGCGGCCACGCTGTTCCTCTCGTGGCTGATGGTCCACGTCACCTTCACTTTCCGCTACGCGCACGAGTTCTACGATTCCGAACGCGCGCCGCCGGCGTTCGACCGCGGCCTGGAGTTTCCCGGCGACGACGCCCCCGATTACATGGATTTCCTGTATTTCTCGTTAGTGCTGGGGATGACGTTCCAGGTCTCGGACGTGCAGATCACCGGGCGGAACCTGCGCCGGCTGGCGCTGCTGCACGGGCTGCTGAGTTTCCTGTTCAACACCGTCATCCTGGCGCTGACGGTGAATATCGCCGCCGGTCTGGTCTGAGGCAGCCCCCCCGTCGCGGGTGCGACGGGGGGGGGCGACAGGGGGGCGCGCGGTCTCAGCCGGCGGCCAGCTGGGCGGCGGCGAATTCGTAATTCGCCAGATGGTCTACCCAGTTCGCCAGATAGTCGGGACGGCGGTTGCGGAAATCCAGGTAGTAGCTGTGCTCCCACACGTCGCAGCCGAGCAGCGCCTTGCCCTCGCCGGTGGCGACCGGGTTCGAGCCGTTGGGGGTCTTGGTGACCTTCAGCTTGCCGTCCGGCGCCAGCACCAGCCAGGCCCAGCCGGAGCCGAACTGCGTCGCTCCGGCCGCCTTGAACGCATCCTTGAACGCGGCGACCGAGCCGAAATCGGCGTTGATCTTCGCCTCCAGCGCGCCCGGGATGCCGCCGCCGGAGGGCGACATGCACTGCCAGAACAGGATGTGGTTCCAGTGCTGGCCGGCGTTGTTGAACACGCCCGCCATCGCCGCGTTGTTGTGCGACAGCTTCACGATCTCCTCGAGCGACTTGCCGGCCAGCGCCGCGTCCTTCTCGACGAAGCCGTTGAGCGCGGTGACATAGGCCTGGTGATGCTTGCCGTGATGCAGCTCCAGCGTCTCCTGGCACATGCCGCGCGCGGCCAGCGCGTTGTGCGAATAGGGAAGCGTGGGCAAGGTGAAAGCCATGAGCCGGTCTCCTTCGCGATGCGTTTCCTGGCGGCGCGATGCCGCCCTCTAGCTATGGGCGGGCCCCGGATGCGTCAAGCGCGGGCGCGCTCGCCGCCTTGCGCGCGCGCGATCCGGCGCGATTCTTCGCGGTGCTGTTCGCGCCCCCGGACCGGCGGGAGGCGCTGGCGGCACTCCATGGCTTCGCGATCGAGATCGCGCGCGCCGGGCAGGTGACGCGCGAACCCCTGATCGCCGCGATGCGCCTGACCTGGTGGCGGGAGGTCCTGGACGGCGCAACGCGGGCCCATGAGGTGGCGGCCCCGCTGGCGGCGGCGCTGCGCCGCGGGGCGCTCGCGCCCGACGCGCTGGCCGCCATCATCGATGCCGAGGAGACGGCGCTGGCCGACGGGATCGGCTCGGAGGCGGCTTGGCAGGGGTGGCTGTTCGCCACCGCCGGGGCGGTGTCGGTGGCGGCGGGGCGCCTGCTGGGGGCGCCGCTGCCGGAGGCGCTGGCCCCGCTCGGCGCGGCCGACGCGGCGGCGCGGGCGCTGCTGGCCGGCCCCGGGCGCGGGGTGCGCGCGCTGCTGCCGCCCGGGGTGGCGCCGGCGGTGCTGGCGGCGCGGGCCGAGGCCTGGGCGGTGGTGCCGGACCTGCCGCGCGCCGCCCTGGCCGCCGCGCTGCCCGCGGTGCCGGCGCGGCGGGCGCTGGCCTCCGTGCGCGCGGGCCGGAGCTGGCGCTTCGGCACCGGCGACCGGCTGGCGATGCTGGCCGCCTGGGCGCGCGGGCATGTATAGCTCGGCGGACGGAGGAACCCCGGCATGACACGCAAGCGCGCCTTCGGCATCGGCCTCGCCGAATTCCCCTTCGCCACCGCGGCCGGATTCTGGCGCTGGATCGATCTCTGCGAGCAGGGCGGGATCGACAGTTTCTGGCAGACCGACCGGCTGATCTCGCGCGCGCCGATCCTCGAGAGCCTCTCGGCGCTGGCGG
>JBMFXF010000364.1:0-2268 GCA_049964515.1 Acetobacteraceae bacterium
CCCCCTGGCCTTCCCTGCACCCTTTCGCCCCTGGCCCTCACGCTTGCACCTGCATTCGCGGCATCCCGGCTCCGGTGAGGGTGGCGAGGGCGATGCGTTGGTCGAGGAGGGTTTGGCGCAGGGCGAGGGTTTGGCGTTGCGCGGCGATGCGGGCGGTGATGAAGTCCACATAGGCGCGTTCCGCGAGGTTGCCGGCTTGCCAGGCGCGGGTTGCCGCCGCGGCGATGGTGGTGGCGCGCCGCAGTTGCGTATGGGCGCGGCGGAGTTGGCGGGTGGTCAGGCGGATTTCGGCTTCCAGCGCGCGCGCCTGGCCTTCGGCGGTTTGCAGCCGGGCGATGTATTCGGCGCGCAGCTGGCGGCGGGTGGCGCGGGCGATCGCGATGTTGCCCTGGTTGCGGTCGAAGATCGGCAGATCGAGGGTGATTTGCGGGCCGAGGGTGCGGACGTTGGAGGTATCCGATGCGCCGACCAGGCCGATGTTCAGCCGGGGGAACTGGGCCAGGATGGCGGCGCGCAACCGTGCGTCGGCGGCCTGGTAGCCGTAGCGCAGCGCGAGCAGGTCCGGCCGGTGGGTGGGGATATCGGGCAGCGGCGGCAGCTTCGGCAGCTGTGGGTGGCGGGTGAGCGGCAGCGCGGCGCCGGGGGCGAGGCCGAGCAGGGCGGCGAGCTGGTGACGGCGTTGCTGTTGCAGCCGGGCGAGGGTGGCCGCCTGGCGGTCGGCCGCGGCCAGCGCGGCGAGGTCGGGGGCAGCGGTGGCGAGGCTGGCGTTGCCCTGGGCCACCGCCCGCGAGGTGGCGGCGTAGCGGCGGGCGAGCAGCCGGCGCGCCGCGGCGAGCAGATGCTGTTCGCGGTTGCCCTCGATCAGGTCCACCGCGAGCAGCCGGGCCTCGGCGATGACCTGCCATTCCTGCCACAGCAGGCTGGCGGCGACTCCCCGGGCGGCGGCGCGGGCGGCTTCGGTGCGGGCGGGGCGGGTGAGCAGGGTTTGCAGGTCTTCCGACAGGCCGAGGCTCCAGCCGGTGGCGCTGGCGGGGCCGGCGATGACCGGGGAGAGTCCGGCCGAGGCCTGCGGGTTGGGCAGGATGCGGGCGGCGATCAGCCGGGCGCGGGCCAGCGGCAGCCGCGCCCGGGCGGCGCGCAGCCCGGGGTTGTTGGCGAGCGCGAGCCGGGCCACGTCCTGCACCGTGAGCCGCGGCCCCAGCGGTGGCCCCGGCGGGGCGCGCAGGGCGGCGAGCGAGGGCGCGAGCGGGGCGGTGCGCGGCAGCGGCAGCGGGTGGTAGGCGGCGCAGCCGGCAAGCAAGGCGGCGACGGACAGCACAAGCGGTCCCGCACGCCGGATCGGGCGGCGGGGCGAGGCGGTGGGAAGCATGGGCGCGATCCTGCCTGCGCTGGGGTTGCCAGGGGGTCGGGAGGGAATGACGGATCGGTAATACACCCACCCGCTCCGCGGGTTAGGTCGGCGCCGGCGCGCGTTCCATGATCATCGCCGCGTAGGTGGCCTCCGCCACCGCGGTGCCATCGACCCGGGCGACGGCGTGGAATTTCCAGACGTTGCCGCGATGATGCACGCGCGCGCAATGCACCCGCAGCTGGTCCCCCGGCATCACCGGGCGGCGGAACTTGGCGCCTTCCACCGACATGAAATAGACCACCCGCCCGGCCGAATCCGGCCCCAGCGTTTCCACCACCAGCACGGCGGCGGTCTGCGCCATCGATTCGATGATGAGCACGCCCGGCATCACCGGGTGGTTGGGGAAATGGCCCTGGAAGAACGGCTCGTTGACCGAGACGTTCTTGACCCCGATCGCGGAATGGCCGCGCCGGAGCTCGACCACCCGGTCGATCATCAGGAACGGGTAGCGGTGCGGGATGTCGTGCAGGATCCGCGCGATATCGATGGTCTCGCAGGTATCGGCGGGCGGGGTTTCCGGGGCGTTCATGCGTCTCCATCCCGGCGTCCGCGGGCGGTCATGCGGTGCAGCATGGCAACCTGGCGCAGCTCGGCCGCCGCCGGCTGGGCGGGGCTGCCCAGCATCCGCGCTCCGGCGGGCACGTCGGCCATCACGCCCGCTTGCGCGCCGATCTGCGCGCCGCGGCCGATACGCAGATGTCCCGCCATACCGGCCTGACCGCCGACCATCACCTGATCTTCCAGCACTGTCGATCCCGAGATTCCCACCTGCGCAACCAACACGCAGGCCCGTCCGATCTCCACGTTATGGGCAACCTGCACCAGGTTGTCGAGCCGGGTTCCAGCGCCGATCACGG
>JBMFXF010000365.1:0-2255 GCA_049964515.1 Acetobacteraceae bacterium
CCCCTCCCGCTCCGAACCCAGTCCGAGGGGTCCAGGGGACTTGTCCCCTGGCAGGGGGTCCAGGGGGACAGCGTCCCCCTTGTCTTCCTTCCTCCAGCCCCCGCACCGCCGCCCCGGCCCCGGCTACTCGGCGGCGAGCGGGGGCGCTTCGGCGTGTTCCAGCCGCTCGATCGTGCGGCGCATATGGATGCGCGCCGCATCGCTGGTGATATCGACCAGGGCGCCCTCGCCGCGTTCGCCGAGGCGCGCCTGCTGGGCCTCCACCATCGTCTGATCCTCGGTGAAGGCGGCGCCGATTTCCGCGAACAGCTGGTCGGTGGCGGCGGGGTCGTTCGGCCGGTAGCCGTTGGCGCTGGACCAGAAATAGAAGCAGCTGGTGTCGGTCTCCGGGGTGAGGAAATGGAACAGGCGGAATTTCAGCCGGCTGTGCTCCACCTGGCCGTCGGCATAGGCACCGGCTTCGTCGGCGCTGGTCCATTGCAGGATCGCGCCCGGGGCGATGAACTCGAAGCGCTGGCAGCGATCGATGCGCCCGGTGAACCCGGCGGCCTTCACGTAGGTGGGCGGCGGCAGCGAGTTCAGCATCCAGCGGGTGAAGCGCAGCCCGGTGGGGGTGCGCTCGGTCTCCATCCGCGCCTCCACATGGGTCATCGGGTTGCCGCCGATGGAGCCGACGTGGAGATAGCCGAGATGGGTGAGGTCCATCAGATTGTCCACCATCAGCATGGCGGATCCCTTGATGGGATACATGGTGTGCCGGTGCGGCCAGTGCGCGGTATCGTTGTGATACGGGTAGGGCAGGATCAGCGCCGGGTCGGCGCGCGCCGGATCGCCGGGCCAGATCCACAGCATGGCGTCGCGCTCGACCAGCGGGAAGGCGCGCACGCGGGCGCGCTCGGGGATCTGGCGCTGGCCGGGGATCAGCACGCAGGTGCCGGAGCCGTCGAAGGTCAGGCCGTGATAGCCGCATTCCAGGCCGCGTTCGGTCACCGTGCCGCGCGAGAGCGGCGCGCCGCGGTGGCAGCACATGTCGATCAGGGCGTGGGCCTGGCCCTGTTGGTCGCGGAACAGCACCACCGGCTCGCCGCAGATGCGCCGCCCCAGCGGGCGGTCGGCGATCTCGTCGGCCCAGGCGGCCACGTACCAGGCATTGCGGATCATCTTGGTTGTCCTCCCGATGCGGCGTCGCGGTTGCGCCGGATACGAGACTACTGCCGGGTAGAAGTTGTCGGCAAGGGCGAACCGCCGCCCCGGTTCACCCCACCACCCCGGCGGCCAGGGCTACTCCGGCGGCGATCAGCGCGATCCCGCCCACCCGCGCCAGGAGCCCTCCCATCGGCGCCAGTTTCTCCACCAGCACGAACATCCCGAGCCCGGCCACCCAGAGCAGGTTCATCGCGCCGACCGCGAACAGCAGCGCCATCAGCGCCCAGCAGCAGCCGAGGCAGACCGCCCCGTGCCGCAGCCCCATCCGCAGCGCGCCCGCCACCCCGTCCCGCCAGTGCCCCAGCAGGAAGCCCAGCGGCGAGCGGCAGGCGCCGAGGCAGGCGAGCTTGAGCGGGCTGAACTGATAGGCCCCGGCGGCGAGGAAGATCGCCGCGCCGATCCCGCGCCCCACCGCGCCGGCCATGCCGGCGGCAAGCCCGGCGCGCGCCAGCGCCCATTGCGCCGCCGCGGCGACGGCGGCGAAGCCGGTCCAGACCAGCAGATAGCCGGCGATGAAGGCAGCGAGCCGCAGGCTGGCGCCGCGTCCGGGGCCGCGCGCGGCGTGGATGCGCGCCACCGCGAGCGTCATCGGCGCCGCGCTCGGCAGCATCATCCCGGGCATCATCACCGCCCACATCGCGAAGCCGATCGCGAGCGCCGAGAGCCCCGGCGCCATCGCCATCCCCGGCATGGCGGGCATCATCGCCTGGCCCAGCGGCAGCAGCGCGATCCAGGCGAGCGCGGTCAGCGCCGCGAGCGAGGCCAGCACCCAAGCGCGCAGGCGCCGGTCCCGCCGCCGCAGGGCGGGATCAGCCGGCCCAGGCGAAGGGGGCGAAATGGCCGTTGTTGCCATGGCCGTGGAGCGACAGATCGATGCCGAATCCCTGCACGTCGAACCGCTCGGCGCGGGCCAGCGCGAGGCGCCGGTTCGCCGGATGGGCGGTGTTGTCGAGATAGAACGGCTCGCCCGAGCGGTTGCGCGAGGCGACGCCCTCGATGGCGAAGGACAGGATGCCGGGGATCTCCACCCCCCGGCGCAGCCCATCGGC
>JBMFXF010000366.1:0-2250 GCA_049964515.1 Acetobacteraceae bacterium
GCAGCGCCGCGAGCACGGCGCGGAACGCCGGCAGCTCCACCCGGGTCAGCATCGCCTTCACCGCGAGCAGCCCCGAGGCCGGCATCGACAGCGTGGTCAGCCCCAGCGCGGCCAGCACCAGCGCCTCCAGCGGTCGCCCCGCCGCCTCCCCGCACAGTGAGACCCGCACCCCCTGCCCACCGCGCGCCGCCCGCGCCGCCGCCACGATCTGTTCCAGCAGATCGAACACCGGCGGCGAGAGCAGATCGTACCGCGCCGCCAGCGCCGGCGAGCCGCGATCGGCGGCAAAGAAGAACTGCATCAGGTCGTTCGACCCGATCGAGAGGAAATCCGCCTCCTCGAGCAACGGCCCGAGCTGATACGCCAGCGCCGGCACTTCCAGCATGGTGCCCACCTCCAGCCGTTCCGGCGCCGGGCGCACGCGCCGGGCCTCGGCCTCCAGCAGCGCGCGGGCGGCGCGGAACTCGGCCACCGTCGCCACCATCGGGAACATCACCGAAAGCGGCCGGCCCGACGCCGCCAGCAACAGCGCCCGCAGCTGCCGGCGCAGCACCGCCGGCCGGTCCAGCCCCACGCGCAGGCTGCGCCAGCCCATCGCCGGGTTCGCCTCCTCCGGCGTCTCATCGCCCGCCAGCAGCTTGTCGGAGCCGAGATCGAGGGTGCGGAACACCACCGGCCGGCTGCCCGCGACATCCATCACCCGCGCATAGAAGGCCGCCTGCTCGGCGGTATCCAGGATCGCCCCGCGCGCCAGCATCGCGATCTCGGTGCGAAACAGCCCGATCCCGGCCGCCCCGGTGCGGTCCAGCTGGTCCAGCTCCAGCGCCAGCCCCAGGTTCAGCATCAATGTCAGCGGCGTGCCGTCGGCGGTGACGGCGGGACGGTCACGCAGCCCCGCCTGGTTGGCCAGCAGCGCCGCCCGGGTCTCCACCGCACGCAGGCAGATGCGGCGCACGTCCTCGTCGGGGCGCAGGATCAGGCTGGCGCTGTCGGCGTCCAGCACCGCCTCGTCGCCCGGGTTGGCCGCCGCCAGCGCCCCGCGCACCCCGCCCAGCGCTGCCAGCCCCAGGGCGCGGGCCAGGATGGCGGCGTGCCCGGCGGGGCTCGCCTCCTCGATCACCACCCCGCCGATGCCGCGGGCGTGCCAGTCCAGCAGCTCGGCCGGACCCAGCCGGCGCGCGATCAGGATCGCCCCCGGCGGCACCGGCGGCGGGCTGGCCCCGGCGAGCTCGCCCAGCAGCCGCCCGGCGAGGTCCTCCACATCGGCCAGCCGCTCGCGCAGATACGGGTCGGCGATGCGGCGCATCCGCTCGTGCAGCTCGGCGGCGACCCGCTGTACCGCGGCCTCGGCGGCCAGGCCGGAGCGGATCACCTCGGTCACCCGGCGCAGCCAGCCGGCATCCTCCGCCACCAGCCGGTAGGCTTCCAGCACCTCGCGTGAGGCGCCGGCATCCGGCGCCACCCGCCCGTCGTCCAGCAGCTCGTCGAGCCGCCGGCGCATCCGCGTCGCGGCGGCCTCCAGCCGCGCCACTTCCGCCTCTGGCGCATCGGTCAGCACCGGGCCGGTCAGGCGGAAGCCTCCGGTGGCGACCACCGGCCCCAGCAGGATCCCCGGCGCCAGGCTGAGGCCCGAGAACACCCGCGGCATTGCCGCGCCGACGCCCTCGGGCGCGGTCGCCGCCGCGCCCCCCTGCGCCAGCAGCTCGGCCAGCAGCATCGCCACCGTCTCGGCTTCCTCCACCTCGTGGGCGGTGTACTGGCGCGGGGCGCGGTTCTGCACCGCCAGCACGCCCAGGATGCGTCCGGCCCGGCGCACCGGCACCGCCAGCATGGAGGTGTAGGGTTCCTCCCCGGTCTCCGGCCGATAGGCGAAGCCGGGGTGGTTCTGCGCGTCGGGCAGGTTCATCACCGTCCCGGCGGCGGCGCAGAGGCCGACGATCCCCTCCCCCACCCGCAGCCGGGTCTGGCCGACGGCGCCGGGATTCAGCCCTTCGGTCGCCGCGAGTTCCAGGATATCGCCGGGGCGGGAGACATAGACCGAGGCCACCTCGGCCACCATTTCGGTCGCCACCAGCCGGGCCACCGCCGAGAGCGGGGCATCCCCGCGCGCCATCAGCTCGCGCAGCCGCGCCAGCAGCCGCCGCGGCGGGGGCTCCGCCACCGCGGCCTAGCCCCGCGCGGCCAGCACCGCGCGCATCTGCCCCACCAGCTCGGCCAGGATCTCGGCCACCGGCTGGATCCGGGTGACCA
>JBMFXF010000367.1:0-2226 GCA_049964515.1 Acetobacteraceae bacterium
CGCTGGCGGTGCGCACCGCCGCGGCCGCCGGCATCACCCTGATCGGCATCGCGCGGCCCGACGGGTTCGAAATCTTCACGCATCCGCATCGCATCACCGCGCCGGAGAGTGCCCGCCATGTCGCCTGAACGCCTGGCCTATATGGCCAACCAGATCGGCAGGTTCTTCGCCCACCGCCCGCACGACGCGGCCGTCGCCGGGGTCGAGGAACACCTGCGCAAGTTCTGGGACCCACGAATGCGCCACCAGATCGTCGAAGCCCGGAAACAGGGCGCGGTCAGCCTCGATGCAACCGTCAGGGAGGCGGTCGAACGGTTGGGGGGCGGGTAAGGCCGGAAGCCGGGGGCTGGCAGGGAAGGCGCGGCGCGGTATCGTGCCGGACACGGCACAAGGGGGCGGACGCCATGGATTTCGACCTTTCCGACGACCAGCGCCTGTTGCGCGACAGCGTGACCCGGCTGATCGCCGACCGCTACGGGTTCGAGGCGCGGCGGCGGTACCTGGCCGAACCCGACGGGTGGAGCCGGGCGGTGTGGGGCGAATATGCCGCGCTCGGTCTGCTGGGGGTGGCGTTCCCCGAGGCGGTGGGCGGCTACGGCGGCGGGCCGGTCGAGACGATGATCGTCATGGAGGCGTTCGGCCGCGGGCTGATCCTGGAACCCTATCTGGCGACGGTGGTGCTGGGCGGGGGCTTGCTGCGGCGGCTGGGCAGCGCGGACCAGCAGGCCGCGCTGCTGCCGCGAATCGCCGATGGCTCGCTGCTGCTGGCGTTCGCGCATCTGGAACGCCAGTCGCGCTGGAACCTGGCGGATGTGGCGACCCTCGCCCGCCCCGCGGGGGGTGGCTGGGCGATTTCCGGCGCCAAGAGCGTGGTGCTGCACGGCGATGTGGCGCAGCGGCTGCTGGTGAGCGCGCGCATTGCCGGCGGCCGGACCGACCGTGACGGGGTGGGCCTGTTCCTGGTCGATGCCGCCGGAGCGGGGGTAAGCCGGCGCGGCTACCCGACGCAGGATGGGCTGCGGGCGGCGGAGATCGTGCTGGACGGCGCGGCGGGCGAGGCCGTGGGGACGCCGACGCCGGGGGCGGCGCTGGCCGGGATGGAGGCCGCGGTCGATGCCGCCATCGCCGCGCTGTGCGCGGAGGCGGTGGGGGCGATGACGGCGTTGCAGGAGCTGACGCTCGAGTATCTGAAAACCCGCAAGCAGTTCGGCCGCCCGATCGGCAGCTTCCAGGCGTTGCAGCACCGCGCCGTGGATATGCTGACCGCGGTGGAGCAGGCGCGGGGGATGGCGCTCTATGCGACCATGATGGCCGAGGAGGCGGACCCGCGGGAGCGGCGGCGGGCGATCACGGCGGCGAAGGCGCAGATCGGGCGGGCGGCGCGCGCGGTGGGGCAGGAGGCGATCCAGCTGCACGGCGGGATCGGGATGACGATGGAATATGCCGGGGGGCATTATTTCAAGCGGCTGACCATGATCGACCAGATGTTCGGGGATACGGAGCGGCATCTGAGCGAACTGGCGGCGTTGGGGGGAGTCTTCGGGGTGGGGTGATGGAACCGGCGTCGCCATGATTCCCGCCCGCCTGCCGGACCCCGCGTTCTGGCGCGATCGGCGGGTTTTTCTGACCGGCCATACCGGCTTCAAGGGCGCCTGGCTCGGGCTGTGGCTGCACCGGCTGGGCGCGCGGGTGCATGGCTTCGCCTTGCCGCCGGAATCTCCGGGTCTCGCGGCCGAACTCGGCACCGCGCATCTGGCATCGTCCATCCATGGCGACATCCGCGACCCGGCCGCGATCGCCGCCGCCGTCGCCGCGGCGGATCCGGAGATCGTGCTGCATCTGGCCGCGCAATCGCTGGTGCGCCCCTCCTATCGCGCCCCGGTCGAGACCTTCGCCACCAATGTCATGGGCACCGCCCATGTGATCGAGGCGGCGCGCCATGCGCCCGGGGTGCGCGCGCTGGTCTGCGTGACCTCGGACAAATGCTACGAGAACCGGGAATGGCCCTGGGCCTACCGCGAAACCGACAAGCTCGGCGGCCATGATCCCTACAGCGCCAGCAAGGCCTGCGCCGAGATCCTGGCCGCCGCCTGGAGCCGGTCGTTCCTGGCCGATCGCAACCCGCCGCTGGCCCTCGCCACCGCGCGGGCGGGCAACGTGATCGGCGGCGGCGACTGGGCGGCGGAGCGGCTGATCCCCGACTGCATCCGCGCCTTTGCCGCCGCC
>JBMFXF010000368.1:0-2222 GCA_049964515.1 Acetobacteraceae bacterium
CCCGCAGGCTGTCGGCATCGGTGAACAGCAGCCCGGTGCGCCCGTCGGTCAGGCTGTCGGCATACACCACCGGGCTCGCCAGCGGCGCCACCCGGCAGGCGCCCGCCTCGATGAACTTCAGGTCCGACTTCGCCCGGTTGAACGGGGTGTCGGCCAGCGGCATCAGCGCGATCTCCGCCTCCCCCAGCAGGTGCAGGTAGGTCGGGTAGTCGGTCAGCGGGGTGAAGCGCTTGTGCTCGGTCTGAAGCGCGTCGAACAGGGCGCGGTCGTGGACCACCGAGAACCGCAGCCGCTCGCCCGCCACCGCCGCCACGCTGTTGAGCGCCGGCACCAGCCCCTCCCAGTCGCGCTCCCGGTTGAGGGCGCCGAAGAACAGGGTCAGCCGGTCCAGGTCGCGGAAATTCGCCGGCTCCGGCAGCCGGGCGATGGCGTTGGGGAACACCGCCACTTCCGGGTTGCGCGGGCGCAGGACCGCGGCCAGCGCCTCGGTGGAGGTCTGCACCGCGTGGGCGCCGGCGAAGGTCAGCGGCTCGCCCCCGCTCTGGCGGGCGAAGAAATCCGGATGGTCGTCGAACTCGGTCACCACCAGCCAGCCGCGGCCGATCAGGTGGCGCAGCACCGCCGCCCCCTCGGGGCCGGTCAGCACCGGGCGGTGCAGCACGCAGATCTGCGGCCCCTCGGTGCCGGCGGGGGGAATCTCGGAAAGCGGCATCACCCGGGCCATCACCTCCGGGTCGGTCGCCAGCGCCGCCATCGGTTCCAGCACGCGCAGATGCGAGACCCCGCCCACCGGCGGCAAGGCGGTGCCGACGATATTCATCCGCCCCTGCGGGCGGGGCCGGGCGCGCCAGACGAATTGCAGCGGGGTGGCGCGGGCGCGATAGCCGGCCGGGTCGATCCGCAGCGCCGCCAGCGCCGGGGCCAGCGCGGCGGTGAAGGCCTCGGCCTCGGCCGGGTCGAACACCCGCGGCGCGACATCGAGCGGCACCAGCCCGACCTCGGCCAGCAGCGCGCGCATGGTATCCAGCGTGAACCAGCGCAGATGCCCCGCATCCAGCAGCCCGGCGGGTTCGTAGCGCCAGCTGCCGGCCAGCAGCCGGGCGGCGAAGCTCCAGTGTTCCAGGTTGGGGATGCAGATCAGCACCACCCCGTCGGGCGCCATGCGCGCGACATGGGCGCGCAGCACCGCCGCCGGGTCGCGCAGATGTTCCAGCACGTCGCCGTAGATCACGCAGTCCGGCACCGTGTCGGGGTCGAATGGAAACGGATCGGTCTCGACATCGGCGCAGGCGACGTCGTCCAGGCGCTGGGCGGCGCGGTCGGCCAGCGCGGGGTCGGATTCGATGCCGAGCAGGCGCGCGGCGGGGTTGCGCGCGCGGTGCGCCGCCAGCAGCGCGCCGGCGCCGCAGCCGACGTCGAGGATGCAGCGGGCGGCCAGCGGAATCCGCGCCAGCAGGTCGGGGTTGGGGATCTCGGCGGGATCAGTCTCGGGCAAGGCGGCGGCTCCGTCGGGCGTGGCGAGGCTTGATGGCAGCCGCGTTGACCCATCGCTCATGGGTCCCCATCGCCCGGGGCTGGTATCACAGGCCGAGGCCGGCGGGGAAGGCGGAAACCGCGTGGGCCGCCAGCAGCCCGCCGTCCACCGGCACGCACTGCCCGCTGAGGCGGGCCTCGAGCAGGAAGGCGATGACCGCGGCCACTTCCTCCGGCCGGCCGGCGCGGCGGAGCGGCACTGCCCTCGCGCCGGCCGCCGCCGTGGCGGGGCTGAGGGCGGCTTCGGTGCCCGGGTCCTTGGCGATGAAGCCGGGCACCACGGCGGCGACCGCGATGCCGGACGGGGCGAGTTCCACCGCGAGCGTGCGCACCAGCACTTCGAGCCCCGCCTTGGCCGCGGCGGTGGCGGGAAACCGCGGCCAGTCGGCGCCGATGGCGTGGGCGCCGAAGGCCGAGACGGCGACGATGCCGGCGGCATCGGCGCGTGCGAGCGCGGGCAGGGCGGCGCGGACCAGGCGGTGGAAGCCGCCGAGGATGATCTGCTGGGCGCGTTCGAGCGCGGCCGGATCGAGCGCCGTGGCTGGGGTGCGATCGGCATAGCCGGCGTTGGCGATCAGCCGGTCCAGCTGCCCGAAGCGGGCGAGGCAGGCGGCGACCAGCGCGTCCGGCGTGGCGGGATCGGCGAGGTCGCCGGTCAGGCTGAGGGTGGCGGCCCCGGCGGCTTCGGC
>JBMFXF010000369.1:0-2145 GCA_049964515.1 Acetobacteraceae bacterium
GGGTGAACCGCATCGTGTGTCACCTTGCCGGTCCGCCATCTATATGTAGATATCAACAACTAACGCAAGCATAGCCATTGCTTTTCACACTCTGACGCTACGCCGCCGCGGCGAGACCGCCCGCCAGCTCGGAGGCGGCAAACCCCTCGAACACCAGCAGCTGCCACAGCGCCAGGCTGTGATCGAAGGCGCCGGAAGCGTGCTGATCCAACAGCCGGGTCACCGCGTCCATCCGGAACAGCCCGGTATCGGCCAACACCGGCCCGGCAAGCCGCGCCCGCACCCGGCCCATCTCGCGCGAGAACACCGCGCCCAGCGACATTGCGAACCCCTGCTTCGGCCGATACAGCACCGCCCGCGGCAACAGCGGCTCCAGCGCCCGCTTGAGCAGATATTTCCCGCTCCCCCCGCGCAGCTTCAGCGCTGCGGGCAGCGACAGGCCCCATTCCACCAGCCGGTGGTCCAGGAACGGGGCGCGCACTTCCAGGCTGTTGGCCATCGACGCGCGATCCACCTTGGTCAGCATCCCGCCGGCCAGCCACAGCGCGAGATCCACATATTGCGCCTGCGCCAGCGCGTCCTCGGTGCCGGACTCCGCCATTAGCGCGCCCACCCGCGCCGCCGGATCGTACCCGTCCAGCGCGGAGGCGAGGCCCGGGGCGAACAGCGCCGCCCGCGCCTCGTCCTGCACTCGCGCCAGGGTGCGGTAATAGCCGAGCGCGCTGTCCAGGCTGAGTTCGGTCAGGGTATGGCGCGCGCGCAACCAGCGCGGCGCCCGATCCAGCTTGGGATAGAGCGCGGCCAGCCGCCCCACCACGCCGCGCCGCACCGCGCCCGGCAGCACCGCGCGCGCGCCCTCCACCAGCACATGCCAGCGATGGCGCCGGTAGCCGGCGAACACCTCGTCCCCGCCGTCGCCCGACAGCGCCACCGTCGCGTGCCGGCGGGCCAGCGCCGAAACCCGGAACGTCGGCACCGCGGACTGGTCGCCGAACGGCTCGCCGAAGATGCGCCCCTGAAGCCGCGCCGCATCGATGAAATCGACTGCCTCGGCCGCCTCCACATGAGGGGTGGTGCGGTAGCGCGCGGCCACCATCGCCGCATAGGGCGTCTCGTCCTCCGCGCCAGGAAAGCCGATGGTGAAACTGTCGATCCCCTCCCGCAGCCCGGCCGCCATCGCCACCACCGCCGAGGAATCCACCCCGCCCGACAGGAACGCCCCGAGCGGCACATCGGCCACCAGCCGCGCCGCGGTGGCCTGGCGCAGCTGCGCGCGCAATGCCTCGGCCGCCGCCGCCTCGTCCAGCGCAATCCGCCCCACCGTGGGGCGCCAGTAGCGCACCGGCGCCGCCATCCCGCCGCCGCGCCGCAGCCGCAGCGTGTGCCCCGGCGGCAGCTTGAAGACATCGCGATAGATCGTGCCGGGATCGGGGATGAATCCATAGGCGAAAAAATCCGCCACCGCCGGGTCCGAAACCTCCCGCCCCACGCCCTCCACCTGGCGCAGCGCCGCGAGTTCCGAGGCGAAGACAAACCGCCCATCCGCGGTCACCGCATGGAACAACGGCTTCTTGCCCAGCCGGTCGCGGGCGAGGAACAATTCGCCGCGATGCGCATCCCACAACGCGAAGGCGAACATCCCGTCGAGCTCGGCAACACAGTCGGGCCCCCAGACCGACCAGGCGTGCAAAATCGTCTCGGTGTCGCAATTTGTGCGAAAGACACACCCCGCCGCCTCCAGCCGCGGACGCAGGGCCTGGAAATTGTAGATCATGCCGTTGAAAACGACGACCAACGCGCCATCGGCGGAAAACATCGGCTGCGCGCCCGCCGCCGGATCGACAATCGCCAGCCGCCGATGCCCCAACGCCACCCCCGGCGCCTCGAAGAACCCATCCCCATCCGGCCCCCGATGCGCCAACGCCGCCGCCATCCGCCGCAGCACCGCGCCGCCGACATCCCGCTCCGCCACCAGGTCCAGCAGCCCCGCAACCCCACACATGCCCGTCTCCCTGCAGCAGCCGACCGACCCGGCGGCGATTTGCCGATGGGGTGGGGTTGGGTTCGGGGGAGGGAAGGCCAGGGGGCGCTGCCCCCCTGGACCCCCTGCCAGGGGACAAGTCCCCTGGACCCCTCGGACTGGGT
>JBMFXF010000370.1:0-2119 GCA_049964515.1 Acetobacteraceae bacterium
GTGGCATTGGCCAGCGACAGCACGCGCTTGGCGTGCACGTCGCCCTCGAACAGGCGTCGAGAAAGCGGCGCACCTGGCTGACGCCGAGGGTCTGGGTTGGTGGCATGGAGGGCCTCCCGAATCGTGGTCGCACGCTGGACGATTCGCGCGCCCTTGGCACGACGCAAGGAATAACTGGCCGACGGACAAACCCGAATCGGATCAGGCTGTCTGCGATTCTTTTCGGAAAGATCTTATGCCCCGAAGGGAGATTCCGTTACTCATGGGATGGCTGAGATCGGGCCGCCATCTCGACCGGAAATCCCCCGCCACGCCCCCGTGTCCGATGGTTTGTTCGGGAATCCTGGCGGTCGCTTCGGATTGACGTTCTTATACTTTCGGTTAGACTCCCTACTATAGCTTTGACGCGGCGCGGCGGAAGGGGAAGCAACCGAGATGACGATCTACACCGGTCCGGTGTTCGAGATGGCGCGCACGCAATTCGAGCGCATCGCCGACCACCTGGAAATCCCGCCGAACGAACGTCCACGGCTGCTCTACCCCAAGCGCTCGGTTACGGTGTCCGTTCCCGTGCACATGGACGACGGCAGGACCGAACTGTTTCAGGGCTACCGGGTACAGCACCATCTGACGCTCGGCCCGACCAAGGGCGGCACGCGATTCGCCGGCACGCTCGAAGTCGGCGAGGTCGCCGCCCTGGCCATCTGGATGAGCTGGAAATGCGCGCTCGCCGGGCTGCCCTATGGCGGCGCCAAGGGCGGCGTCGCCTGTGACCCGGCGTCCCTGTCGCGGCGCGAGCTGGAGGCGGTATCCCGCCGCTACATGCAGGAGATGATCCCCTTCGTCAGCCCGCAGACCGACGTGATGGCGCCGGACATGGGCACCAACGAGCAGGTCATGGCGTGGTTCATGGACACCTATTCCATGCACGAGGGCCATTCGGTCAACGAGATCGTGACGGGCAAGCCGGTGGCGCTGGGCGGCACCCTGGGCCGACGCGAGGCGACCGGGCGCGGCGTCGCGCATCTGGTACGGCGGGCCTGCGAGACGATTGGGCTGCGGCCCGAGGGGGCTACCGCGATCGTGCAGGGGTTCGGCAATGTCGGCGCCACCGCCGCCGCGATGCTCGCCCGCCTCCACGGCATGACCATAACCGGCGTCAGCGATCATACCGCTGCGTATTTCGACCCCGCCGGCCTGGATCTGGAGGCGATCGAACGCCACGTCGCCACCAGCGGCGTGTTGGCCGGGTTCGACCGCCAGGGCGCGATCGATCCGGGCGAGCTGCTGATGCAGCCCTGCGATGTGCTGGTGCCGGCGGCGGTGGAACGGGTCATCACCGCGGACAATGCAGGGCGCGTGCGCTGCCGGATCCTCGCCGAGGGTGCGAATGGCCCGACCACGCCGGAGGCCGACGCGATCCTGGCGGAGCGCGGCGATGAAGTGTTCGTCATCCCCGATATCCTGTGCAATGCGGGCGGCGTGATCGTCTCGTATTTCGAGTGGGTCCAGGATCTGCAGCGACTGTTCTGGACCGAGAACGAGGTGAACGAGCGGCTGGAACATCTGCTCGACGGCGCCTTCGCCCAGGTGATGCGACGGGCAACGGCGGAGCGCGTGTCGAACCGAACGGCGGCCATGGCGATCGGGGTGGAGAAGGTCCGCGCCGGCAAGCAGTTGCGCGGCCTGTTTCCGTGACAGGCCGGTTGGGCGGGATCGCGCCGACGCGTCGTGGCGGCGGCGCGGCCCAGAGAAGAGGTTCTTCGCTGTTTGGTGTGGGTAGCGTGCCCGTCTGGCAGACCGGGGCAAGGGCGCCCGACCTGCCCGAGCCTGGCGCCGTGCTCGCCGCCGTCAAGGACGCTGCGCGCCGCGCAAGCGCGCGGTGGCCCGCGAAGGGGCGGGCCATCCTTGACCGCAGCTCCGCGCGACGCCCTGGGGAGTTCAGGCCGGGACGAAGAAACGGCCCCCAGCCGAACCAAGAAACACCGGAGGAAGACAGGGGTGGGGCGGGCGTGCCCACCCACACCAAACAGCGAGGAGGCCGAATTTTCCTGGCGGCTGGATCGCGGACCGACTCGGGTTGCGATGGGGGATTTTTGCCGCGTTCGGCTGGTGGTCG
>JBMFXF010000371.1:0-2096 GCA_049964515.1 Acetobacteraceae bacterium
CGCCCCGGAGCCGCCCGCCCATGACCGCCGCCTTCCCCGCCCCCGTCCCCGAAGCGGCGGTGGACGCCCCCCTGATCCTCGCGCTGCCGAAAGGCCGCATCCTCGCCGAATGCGGCGCCCTGCTCGCCCGCGCCGGCATCGAACCGGCCGCCGACTACGCCGACGAATCCTCCCGCCGCCTGCGCTTTCCCACCAACGACCCGCAGCTCGACGTGGTGCGGGTGCGCCCGTTCGACGTCGCCACCTTCGTCGCCTTTGGCGCCGCAGCACTCGGCATCTGCGGGGCCGACGTGCTGATGGAGTTCGACTACCCGGAGATCTACGCCCCGCTCGACCTCGGCATCGGCCGCTGCCGCATCGCCGTGGCCGAGCCCGCCGCCACTGCCGGCGGCGACGACCCGGCGCGCTGGTCCAGCGTGCGCGTCGCCTCCAAATACCCCGCCGTCACCCGCCGCCATTTCGCCGCCCGCGGCATCCAGGCCGAGGTGGTGGCGCTGTCGGGGGCGATGGAACTCGCCCCCGGCCTCGGCCTCTCCCGCCTGATCGTGGACCTGGTGCAGACCGGCTCCACCCTGAAGGCCAACGGGCTGGTGGAGACCGAGACCATCGCCGAGGTCACCTCCCGGCTGATCGTCAACCGCACCGCGCTCAAGACCCGCCCGGAGGCGATCGGCGCCTGGATCGCCCGCTTCCGCGCCGCGCTGGGCTGACCCCGCCATGATCCGCCTCGCCACCACCGATCCCGGGTTCGAGGCAAGGTTCGCCGCCCTGCTCGGCATGGCCCGCGAGACCACCGAAGCGGTGGATGCCGCCGTTGCGGCGATCCTGGCCGCGGTGCGCGCCGAGGGCGATGCCGCGGTGATCGAAGCCACGGCGCGGTTCGAC
This sequence comes from Acetobacteraceae bacterium, assembly GCA_049964515.1. Taxonomy (GTDB): domain Bacteria; phylum Pseudomonadota; class Alphaproteobacteria; order Acetobacterales; family Acetobacteraceae; genus JAJZVS01. The sequence continues at coordinate 886 of JBMFXF010000371.1, forward strand.
CGGCTCACGCTCACCCCGGCCAGCTTGCGCATCGCGGACGAGGAGATCGCCCGTGCCGTGGCCGCCATTCCAGCCCCGCTCGCCGCCGCGCTCGATCTCGCCGCCGGGCGGATCGAGGCGTTCCACCGCGCCCAGTTGCCGGAAGATCTGGCCACCACCGATGCCGCGGGGCTCACGCTCGGGATGCGCTGGACGCCGCTCGATGCGGTCGGTCTCTACGTGCCGGGCGGCAAGGCGGCCTACCCGTCCTCGGTGCTGATGAACGCGATTCCGGCGCGCATCGCCGGGGTGGCGCGGGTGGCGATGTGCGTGCCCACGCCGGACGGCGTCACCAACCCGCTCATTCTGGCCGCCGCGCATCGCGCCGGGGTGCACGAGATCTACCGCATCGGCGGCGCCCAGGCGGTGGGTGCGCTGGCCTATGGTACCGCCTCCATCGCCCCGGTGGACCGCATCGTCGGCCCCGGCAACGCCTATGTGGCGGAGGCGAAGCGGCAGGTGTTCGGCCGGGTTGGCATCGATTCCATCGCCGGGCCGTCGGAGGTGGTGATTCTGGCCGACGCCGCCAACCGGGCGGAGCTGGTGGCGATGGATCTGCTGGCGCAGGCCGAGCATGACGAGGCGGCGCAGTCGATCCTGATGACCGACAGCCCGGCGCTGGCGGATGCGGTGGCGGCGGCGGTGGAAGCGGCCCTGCCCTTGCTGCCGCGGCGGGAGATCGCCGGCGCGTCCTGGGCGGCGCATGGCGCGATCATTCTGGTGCGCGACTGGCAGGAGGCCGCGGCGCTGGTGAACCGGCTGGCCCCGGAGCATCTCGAGCTGCTGCTGGCCGACCCGGACCCGGTGTTTGCCGCGGTGCGCCATGCGGGGGCGATTTTCCTGGGGTCGTGGTGTCCGGAGGCGGTGGGCGATTACGTTGCCGGCCCCAACCATGTGCTGCCGACCGGGCGGACCGCGCGGTTCGCCTCGGGTCTTTCGGTGTTCGATTTCCTCAAGCGCACCACCTGGGTGCGCGCCGATCGGGCGGGGTTGCGCGCGGTGGGGCCGGCGGCGGTGGCGCTGGCCGAGGCGGAGGGGCTGGACGCGCACGCCCGCTCCATCGCGCTGCGGCTGGGCTGACCCGCCCCTTCCAATGTTTCCTGGTTCGGCTGCAGCGCCGTTTCCTCGTCCCGGCCTGAACCTGCGAAGGGCGCCGCGCGGAGCGGGCGTCA
>JBMFXF010000372.1:0-2083 GCA_049964515.1 Acetobacteraceae bacterium
CGGCGCCATGGCCGCGGCGATGGAGACCTTGCGCGCCGGCGCGCTGCAGGCGCGCGAGCTGGCGGCCCAGGCGGCGGCCACCCAGGCGGCGAAACTGGCCGAGGCGGAACGGATCGCCGCCCTGCTGGGCAGTTTCGAGCGCGGCGCGGCGGAGGCCACCGCCGGTGTCGCCGAGGCGACCGCCACCCTCAACCGCACCGCCGGCGCGCTTGGCGAACTCGCCGCCGGGGCGGAGGGCGAGGCCGGGCGCATCGCCGACAGCGCCGCCGGCGCCTCGGCCGGGGTGGACCAGCTGGCCGCGGCGACCGAGGAACTGTCCGCCTCGATCCGCGAAATCTCCTCGCGCATGGCCGACGCGGCGGCGGCGGTGGAGCGCGCCTCGCAGGACGCCAACGGCTCCGCGCAGCGCGTTTCGGTGCTGGCCGAGACCGCCACCGGCATCGGCGAGGTGGTGCGGCTGATCGAGGACATCGCCGGGCAGACCAACCTGCTGGCGCTGAACGCCACCATCGAGGCGGCGCGCGCGGGCGATGCCGGCAAGGGCTTCGCGGTGGTCGCCGGGGAGGTGAAGGGCCTGGCCAACCAGACCGCACAGGCCACCGGCAAGATCGCGGCGCAGATCGCCACCATCCAGTCGCAGACATCGGAATCCGTCGCCGCCATCGCCAAGGTGGCGGAGACGATCGGGGCGCTGACCATGATCGCCACCACGGTGGCCAGCGCGGTGGAACAGCAGCGCGCCGCCACCGACGAGATCGCGCGCAGCGTGCAGCTGGCGGCGCAGGGCACCGGCACCGTCTCGCAAGGGATCACCGGCCTGCGCGAACGCACCGGCCAGACCGCCGGCGCGGCGGAGAAGATCCGCGGCGTGGCGGGGGATCTGGAGGGGCGGTTGCGGGTGCTGCAGGGCAGCGTGAGCAGCCTGCTGACGGGGATCCGTCAGGCGGCCTGATACCGGTCATTTTTCGGCCGGTATCAGGCGCGCCGGGTTGGCCGGCGGCGATCGGCATGAACCGGGGCCAGTGGCGCCAGCGGCGCCAGCACCGCCGCCTTGCCATGGGCGGCGGTCAGCACCGAGCCGGGCGGCACCGCGCGCCATTCCTCCCGCCGCTCGTCGATCGGCTCGGAGACCACGATCACCCGCGTCTCGTCCTGGTGGAAATAAAGCGTCGGCGGCGCGTTGTCGGAGGCCCAGCGGAACGCCCAGATCGTCTCCCCATCGGTCAGCGCGGCGGTGAAGCGCAGCGCGGCGCCGATGCCGGCGGCCTCCATCTCGGCCCGCACCAGCCCCAGCGTCTCGGCGATCGCGCGCGGCGGGTCCTCGGCCAGCCCGCGCGCCTGCGCGGCCAGGAACAGCGCCTCGGTATCGGTGGTGCCGACCCGGGCGGCGTAGAGCGCATCCGGGATCAGCGCCTCGATCCGCCGCCGGATCGCCGCGAACCCGCCGATCTGCCCGTTGTGCATGAACAGCAGCTTCCCCGCCGCGAACGGGTGGCAGTTGGCGCGCATCGTCGCGGTGCCGGTGGCGGCGCGCACATGGGCGAAGAACAGATGCGAGCGCACCTGCCCGCAGATCGACAGCAGATTCTCGTCCGACCACGCCGGATGCACCTCGCGGTACAGCCCCGGGCGCGGCCGCTCGCCGTACCAGCCGATGCCGAACCCGTCGCCGTTGGTCTCGGTGCGGCTCTCCACCGCGTGGCGCGACTGCTGGATCAGCGAATGCGACGGCGAGGCGACCACCTCCTCGAGATAGATCGGGGCGCCGTGATAGGCGAGAAACCGGCACATGCGAACGCGCTCCATCGGGACCGGACGAAATTATTTCCTGCCCCGATCGGCCCGGTCAAGCGAAAACCGCCGCCTCGACGGAACGACAGCGATGGCGGACACGCCCGCCCCGCAATCCCGGGGATCGGCGAGGGCAATCCCGCGACGCCGCTTCGCCCGGCGGTGCGCATCGACGGATCTACGTCTTTTCGAAATCGATCCGTTCGTGCACCGGCAGCCCGGTGAGGAACCGGCGCAGGCAATCCAGCCCCAGCTCCACCGCCCCCAGCCGCACCCATTCCCGCCCGCCCAG
>JBMFXF010000373.1:0-2074 GCA_049964515.1 Acetobacteraceae bacterium
GGCGGCGGCGCTGACCGCGCGGCTGTGGGCGGAGGCGGCGGCGTTGCTGGGGGGGTAGCGCCGAAATGCGGCGTCGTCTCTTGTGCAATACCGCGGACGATACTATGTGAAGTACTGAAGCGGCACCTTATCGCCATGGCGCGAGCGGACAAGACCCTGGCCGCGATGCGGGCCAATCCGCGAGATTGGCGCATCGCCAGCCTCGAAACCGTTGCTCTCGCCTTCGGTGTGCGGGTTCGTAAGCCGGGTGGCAGCCATGTGGTGTTCGAGCATCCGTCGGTCGCCTAGGCGCTGTCGGTGCCGGCCCGCCGGCCCATCAAGCCGATCTACTTACTCCGGTTCGTCCGCCTGATCGACGCCGTGCGAGGGGAGAATGACTGATTCTGACTACCGTTTCACGGTCCGCCCATTGACGCCCGAGGAGGGTGGGGGATTCCTGATCGAATACCCGGATCTGCCCGGTTGCATGTCCGACGGGGAGACCGTCGCCGAGGCGATCGCCAACGGCGCCGAGGCGTGCGATGCCTGGATCGCGGCGATGCGCGAAGCCGGACGGGAGGTACCCCCGCCCTCGACGGAGGGCGAGAGCTTCAGCGGGAAATGGCTGCTGCGGGCGCCGAAATCGCTCCACCGTCACCTTGCCGAGCGGGCCCGCCGCGAGGGGGTCAGTCTGAACACGCTCGCCGTGGCGTTGCTTGCTGAAGGGCTCGGGATGCGCGCCCCACGCCCGGGCTGAGCCTGCCGCCGACTACGCCTCCGCCACCAGCGCCGCGATCGCCGCCGGATCGGCCTGCTCCATCACCCGCCGCGCGAAACGCACGCATTCCTCGATGCGCAGCCCCCGCACCGCCCGCTTCACCCGCGGCAAAGCGGCGGCGTTCATCGAGAAACTGCGCAACCCCAGCCCCAGCAGCAGCCGGGTCAGCCGCGGGTCCGCCGCCATCTCCCCGCACACCGAGACCGGCCGGTGCATCCTGAGCGCCGCCTCCACCGAGAACTGCACCAGCCGCAGCACCGCCGGATGCAGCGGGTCATAGAGCGCCGCCACGTCGCTCTCGGCGCGGTCCACCGCCAGCGTATAGGCGGTCAGGTCGTTGGTGCCGATGGCGAAGAAATCCGCCTCCAGCGCCAGCGCGTCGGCCGACAGCGCCGCACCGGGGGTCTCGATCATGATCCCGAGCGGCGGCAGCTTCTCGGCCAGGCGCAGGCCGCGGCGGCGCAGGCGCCGGCCGACCCGCTCGTAGATCTCGCGCGCCGCGCGCACCTCGGCCAGGGTGGTGACCATCGGCAGCATCACCCGCACCGGCCCGGCGACGCTGGCGCGCAGGATGGCCGCGAGCTGGGTCTCGAACAACTCGGTCTCGCGCAGCAGCAGGCGGATGCCGCGCAGGCCGAGCGCGGGGTTGGCATCGGCGAGCTCGGACACCAGCCCGGCCGCGGTCAGCGCCTCGATCTCCTTCTCGCCGCCCCAGTCCAGCACGCGAATGGTGACGGTGGCGCCGGCCATCGCCTCCACCACCGCGCGATAGGCCTCGGCCTGGGCGTCCTCGTCGGGCAGCCCCTCCCGGTTCATGAACAGGAACTCCGAGCGCAGCAGGCCGATCCCCTGCGCGCCCGCCTGCTGGATCAGCGGCAGCTCCACCGGCAGTTCCAGATTGGCCGCGAGCTCCACCGCGATCCCGTCCAGCGTCTCGGCCGGCAGCCGGCGCAGCCCGGCGAAGCGGCGGCGTTCGCGGGCGAAGGCGGTCAGCGCGCGCCGAGCCCCGGCGAGCGCGGCCGGGGAGGGGTTCAGCACCACCGTGCCGGCCCCGCCATCCACCACCGCGATGTCGCCGGCGCGCATCGCCCCCATCAGACCCGGCACCCCCAGCACCGCCGGCACCCCGAGCGCGCGCAGCATCACCGCGGTATGGCCGTCGGTCCCGCCTTCCTCCGCCGCCACGCCGGCGAGTCGCGCCGGGTCCAGCAGCGCGGCGTCGGCCGGGCGCAGCGATTCGCAGATCAGCACCGCGCCCGGCGGCAGGGCGGCGAAGCTCTGGAACGGGGCGCGGGTCAGGTTGCGCACCAGGCGTCG
>JBMFXF010000374.1:0-2055 GCA_049964515.1 Acetobacteraceae bacterium
GGTCTGCAGGGTGCCCCCCGCGCCGGCCCCGTAGCCGGGGTCGGCGCTGGCCCCGCCGCCCAGCTTGCTCAGCAGCTGGCCCTGCACCGAGCTTGCCGCGCTGTCGGTCACGTCGTTGTTCTGGATGCAGTATTGCAGCACCCCCGCAAGATTGTCGGGGCTGGCGGAGGCGACCGAGGGAACTCCGCCGCCGAGCGCCCCCAGCGCGCCGCTGGCGGAGGGGCCAGCGGAGGGAAGGGAGACCGACGGCGCGGCCGATTGCAGCTGGTTGAGCAGCTGGGCCCGGGCGGCGGGCGCGGCGAAGCCCAGCAGCAGCGAGGCAACGACCGGCAGGGCAGGGGGCAACGCACGCATGGGGGGAAGCTCCGGCGGAGGGGAGGACCCTACGGCTGGTTGCGGCGCACAGGCAAGACGTTACGCCGCCGCCGCCTCCGGCCCGTCATCCTCCGGCGCCTGGTTCTGCACCGGCCCGGAATCCTGCCCCTTGGCCAGCGGATCGCGATCCACCAGCTCGATCACCGCCATGCTGGCGGCATCGCCGTAGCGGACGCCGGCCTTCAGCACCCGCGTATAGCCGCCGGCGCGGGTGCGGTAGCGGTCGGCCAGGGCGCTGAACAGCTTGTCCACGATCTTCGCGTCCCGCAGCTGGGCATAGGCCTGCCGGCGCGCGTGCAGCCCGCCGCGCTTGCCCAGGGTGACCAGCTTCTCCGCCACCGGGCGCAGCTCCTTCGCCTTCGGCAGGGTGGTGGTGATCTGCTCGTGCTTCAGCAGCGCCACCGCCATGTTGCGGAACATGGCGTGGCGGTGGGGGGTGGTGACGCCGAGCTTCCGGCCGGCAAGACCATGACGCATGATCGGGTTTCCTCAGGCTTTCGGCGCGGGGTCAGAAGGTGATCTCGTCGGAGCGGCGGGCCATGTCCTCGATGTTCTCGGGCGGCCATCCCGGCACCACCATGCCGAGGCCGAGCCCCATCGTGGCCAGCACTTCCTTGATTTCGTTCAGCGACTTGCGCCCGAAATTGGGGGTGCGCAGCATCTCCTGCTCGGATTTCTGCACCAGGTCGCCGATATAGACGATGTTGTCGTTCTTCAGGCAGTTGGCGCTGCGCACCGACAGTTCGAGCTCGTCCACCTTGCGCAGCAGGTTGCGGTTGAACGGCAGATTGTCTTCCGGCTCCTCGTGGCGCGCTGGCTGCGGCTCCTCGAAATTGACGAACAGCGCCACCTGGTCCTGCAGGATGCGCGCCGCCAGCGCCACCGCGTCCTCGGGGCCGACCGCGCCGTTGGTCTCCACCGTCAGCAGCAGCTTGTCGAAATCGGTGCGCTGCCCGACCCGGGTGGGCTCCACCCGATACGACACCCGCCGCACCGGCGAGTAGATGGAATCCACCGGGATCAGCCCGATCGGCGCATCCTCCGGCCGGTTCTCCGAGGCCGGGGTATAGCCCTTGCCCAGGTTGACGGTGAACTCCATGCCCAGCTTCACCCCGTCGTCGAGGGTGCAGAGCACCAGATCGGGGTTCATGATGTCGATATCGTGCCCGGCCTGGATCTGCCCGGCCCGCACTTCGCCGGGGCCGGTCGCGGTCAGCACCATCCGCTTCGGCCCCTCGCCGTGCATCCTGAGCGCCAGCTGCTTGATGTTCAGCACGATGTCGGTGACATCCTCATGCACGCCGGGGATCGAGCTGAACTCGTGCAGCACGCCGTCGATCTGCACCGCGGTCACCGCCGCCCCCTGCAGCGAGGACAGCAGGATTCGCCGCACCGCATTGCCGAGTGTCATGCCGAAGCCGCGTTCCAGCGGCTCGGCCACCAGGGTGGCGATGCGCGCCGGATCCGGCCCGGGCTCGACTTCGAGCTTCTCGGGCTTGATCAGCGTCTGCCAGTTCCGCTGGGTGACCGGGGTCTGCCTCATCATCTCTCTCGATCCTTCCTCCGGCCCGCGCGCGGGGGCGGCACGCGGGGCGGATGGCGTCATGTCGGCGGAGCGCGGCCCGCCATGCCGGCCGGGCGGAAGCCCGGCGAAACCTCAGACCCGGCGACGCTTGCGCG
>JBMFXF010000375.1:0-2010 GCA_049964515.1 Acetobacteraceae bacterium
CTAGCCCTTGGCGGGGGTCCAGGGGGCAGCGCCCCCTGGCCTTCCCTCCCCCGAACCCGGCCTCACCCGATCAGCATATCACGTCCGGTTGGCCGGCTATTGCACGGCGACGAACATTTGTGAGGCTGCGAAGGACAGCCAGACCCGGCGGTGGAGCAGGAAGTCTTCGCCGACCAGGCCGTCGCCGACGCCTTCGGGCAGGGGCAGGATGGGCAGGGTGGCGTTGCGGGCCAGCCAGGGGCCGACTTGCAGCGTGTGGAACCGTTGCAGGCGCACCCGGACCGATCCGGGGGCGGCGCCGCGGGCGATGGCGTAGCGGTCGGTGGCCAGCGCTTCGGGGGTCACGCCGGCGCGGGTGGCGAGGCCGAGGCTGACCGCGGTGGTTTGGGCGCCGGTGTCGAGGGTGGCGAGGCCGGTGACGCCGTTGACCGCGATCCTGAGTTGCAGCCGGTCGAGTGTGGTGCGCACCCCGGGCACGGCGACCGCGTGGCCCTGCCAGGGCGGGCCTTGCAGGTGGCAGCCCGGGTTGTCGTACAGCACCATGCGTCCGGCGCTGGCGTCGAGGTCGATGCCGTAGCGGGTCAGCACGTCCGCCCCCAACATGCCGCCGGCGCGGCCGTCCAGCGCCGCGAGGCGGAACTTGCCGACCGTGACCAGCGGCAGGTGGATCGGGATGCCGGCCAGGGAGAAGCTGGAGAGGCTGGCGTCAAACGCGGTGGTATGGCCGCTGATGCCATAGGTGCTGGTGCCGTGGTGGCGGTCGGTGGGCAGGCCCAGGCGGCGGACGGTGGAAGCGGTCAGCAGCGTGCGTTGCGCCCCCGTATCCAGCACCAGCGGCACCTGGTGATGGTCGATGCGGGCCTGCACGAACAGCAGCCCGTCGCGGGCGACCACCGGCACCGTGCCGACCCGGCCGATCCCGCAGGCGGCGCCGATGCGGAACCCGCCGCCGGGCAGCGCGGTGCAGCCACCCAGCGCGGCGAGCGCCAGGATCAGCCAGGTTCGGATCACTTCGCGGTGAGCGCGTCGCGGATTTCGGTAAGCAGCTTCTCGGTGGGGGTGGGGCCGGACGGCGCCGGGGTGGTGTGCAGTTTCAGCTGGGTCAGCATTTTGATCACCCAGAAGATGGCGAAGCTGACGATCAGGAACTGGATGATGGCGTTGATGAACAGCCCGAAATTGAGGGTTGCCGCCCCGGCCTTCCGGGCCGCCGCCAGCGAGGCGTAGTGCTGCCCGTTCAGCGCCACGAACACGTTGGAGAAATCGATCCCGCCGATCATCACGCCGATCAGCGGATTGAGGATGTCCTTCACCAGCGCGTTCACCACCCCGGTGAAGGCGGCGCCGATGACGATCCCGACCGCGAGGTCCACCACGCTGCCGCGCATGATGAAAGCCTTGAACTCGTTCAGCCAGGACGGCGCCTTGACCTTGGGGAAGCTGCCGGACATGGGGTCTCCTGCGGGTGGGGCCGCCGGTGGTGGCGGCACCGATATTCTGACCCGGTTTCGATTGTGGCGGGAAGGGGGGTCAGCTGCCTATCCGCACCGGCCCGGCCAGCCCGCGCAGGCAGGCCAGTACCGAGAGCGCGGTGATGCGCCCGGTGCGCGGGTTTTCGGCGCTGGGGACGTTCTCGATCGTCATGGTGAAGCGGGCGGCCTCGGCTTCGACGCGGATGGTGTGGATGTTGCGGTCGATCCCCGGATCGGCCCAGATCTCGACCCGGGTGCGGATCGGGCCGATGCCGGCCAGCGCCAGCGCGGCGGCGACGTTGACGTTGGCGGGAAACCCGGCCGCGGCGTCGAACGCGGTGCCGGCGAAAACGCGGAGTGGGGCGGTGAGGCCATCGAGCCGGATGCCGTGGCGGGTGAGATACGGGGCGCCGGCAAGCCCGGCGGGCGGCTTGCGGGTTTCCAGCGTGACCGAGTCCACCGGCCCTTCGGCGGCGGCGCGCACCGCGTCCAGCCCCAGCAGCGCGCCGGTGGGCACGATCACGCGCCCGCCGGTTTC
>JBMFXF010000376.1:0-2010 GCA_049964515.1 Acetobacteraceae bacterium
ATCCATGCCCTCGTGGCCGGTCAGATACAGCAAGGCATAGAGCAGCATCGAGCCGTGCCCGGCCGAGAGCACGAAACGGTCGCGGTCCGGCCAACGCGGATCGGCGGCATCGAACTTCAGGAAGCGGGTCCAGAGAGCGGTGGCGACGTCGGCCATGCCCATCGGCATGCCGGGATGCCCGGCATTGGCGGTCTGCACCGCGTCGATGGCAAGCGCGCGGATAGCGTCGGCCATGCGGCGGGCGGGGGTGAGCGGACGAGCGAGGAGCGCGGCCTGAAGGGCAAGCGCCGGATTCTCGGCTGGGGGGGCGAGGCTGGCCATGATGGTTCCTGCGTGCCCGGCGGCTATAAAGGCGGCGGGAGTGGGGGGGCAAGTCCCGGGGCCGGCCGCCACGGGCTCATCGCAGCGCCGGAGCGGCGTTGGTCTTGCACCAGCGCGCCACCTCGGCATGGGTGGCGAACCAGCACCCGCCGCGCGCGCGCATATGGGCGATCAAGCGTTCCAGCACCGGCAGGCGGGAGCGGTGGCCGCTGATATGAGGGTGCAGCGTCAGCAGAAACAATCCACCTTCCTCCCAGGCGCCGTCGAACTCCGCTCGGAAAATCTCCTCCACCGCCGAGGGCGGCGTGTACGGACGCAGCGCCGAGAAGCGGAGCATATTGTAGTACACCGCGTCATCGCGGATCCATTCGACCGGCAGTTCCACGATCCCGGTCGGCACGCCGGCATCGGTGAGCTCATAGGCGTCGTCGTCGGCCATCAACGAACTGTCGTACAGCAGGCCGAGCTCGCGGATGATATCGAGCGTGTGGACCGAGAAATCCCAGCTCGCGGTGCGCATTCCGACTGGCGCCACCCCGGCGATACGGGTCAGCACTTCGGCGGCGCGGAACGCGAGATCGCGCTCCGCACCGGGCGGGAGGGCGGTGTTGACCTCGTGGATCCAGGAGTGGATGCCGATCTCATGCCCCGCCGCGGCGACCGCGCGCACTTCGTCCGGATACAGCAGCGCCGCCACCGCCGGGTAGAAGAAACTCGCTGGAATCGCCTCGCGCGCGAGCAGGCGCAGGATGCGCGGCATCGCCCGGCGGTTCCCGTACTGGCCCTGGCTGATGCGCATCGGACTCTCGTCGCCATCACGGAGCGGGATGGTCTCGTGATCGGCATCGAACGAGATCGCCACCGCGCAGCGCGCCCCGCCCGGCCAGGCGGCGGGGCGCAGGCTGCGCCCGGCGCGGGCCCGGCCGGTGATGCGCCGCCAGGTCGCTTCCGGCCATTGCCAGGGTTCGCCCCAGGGTTCGCCCCGGGGTTCGCCATCGGGATGGGCCATGACAGGTTCCCTTCTCGCAGTGCGCGGGCCATGCTGCCCTGGAACTGCGCGTTGGGGAACCTCGATGGACGATCTCGCCACCCTTACCGCCGAGGACATGCTGGCCGCCTATGCGGGCGGCGAGACCACCCCGGTCGCGGTGCTGGACGCGGTGCTGGCACGGGTGGCGGACCGCAACCCGTCCCTGAACGCGATGGTATCACTGAACCCGCGCGCCCACGAGGCCGCGGCGGAGAGCGCCGCACGCTGGCGGGCGGGGCGGCCGATCGGCCCGTTGGACGGGGTGCCGGTGACGGTGAAGGACCTGGTGGACGTGGCCGGGTTCCCTACCCGTCGCGGCTCCCGCGTCACCGCCGCGACGCCGGCCGCCATGGACGCGCCGATGGTGATGGGGCTGCGCGCCGCCGGGGCGATCGTGCTGGGCAAGACCACCACCACCGAGTTCGGCTGGAAATCGCCCGGCGACTGCCCGCTGCACGGGATCACCCGCAACCCGTGGGACCCGACGCGCACGCCAGGCGGGTCGTCCTCCGGCGCTGGGGTGGCCGGGGCGGTGGGGTTCGGCCCGCTGCATATCGGCACCGATGCCGGCGGCTCAATCCGCATCCCGGCCGCCTGGTGCGGGCTGGTCGGGTTGAAGCCGAGCTACGGGCTTGTGCCGCAATGGCCGGCCGGGGCGT
>JBMFXF010000377.1:0-2002 GCA_049964515.1 Acetobacteraceae bacterium
GGTCACCGAAGTGTGTGGGATGGAAGGGGAGGTGGTCATCCTCAACGACGTGTTCCGCCTGGAAACCACCGGGGAGCGTCCGGACGGGCGGCTGGCCGGGCGCTACGTCGCCAGCCGGGCGCGGCCGGGGTTCGCCGAGCGGCTGGCCTATTTCAACCTGGTGGAGCCATGGATGGCGGCGCTGGCCGCGGCCGGGCAGGAACCGTGAGGCCGCTCGCGCACCCGGCGCTGGTGCTGCTGGGCCTCGCCCTGCTGGCGCTGGCCGGGCTGGTGGTGGCCGGGGTGCTGGCCAGCCGCGCCGCGGAGGAGCGCCGGCGCGTCGCCGCGCGGCTGGAAGCGGTGGCCAACCCGCTGGCCCGGGTGCGCAGCGCGCCCGCGCCCTCCATCGCCCGCGCCGATGCCGCCGAGCGGCCGCCGCTGGCGCGCCGGGCGGCGCTGCTGTTCGGCTTCGACCCCGCCAAGGCGGACCGCTACCCGCTGCGCTGGTGGGTGGTGCTGCCGGCGGCGCTGATCGTGGCGCGGATCGGCGCCGGACTCGGCGAGGCGTTCGCCGGGCCCCTGGCGCTGGCGGCGATCCCGCCCGCCACCTTGGTGCTGTCGCGCAGCTTCTTCGGCTGGGCCGACGCGCGCTACCGCCAGCGCCTGCTGGTGCAGCTGCCCGACGCGCTGGCGATGATCGTGCGCGCGGTGCGGGTGGGCATCCCGGTGGCGGAGGCGATCCGCGCCGTCTCGCAGGAAGCCCAGCCCCCCACCGCGACCGAGTTCGCCCGCCTGCACGAGCAGGTGCTGATCGGGATTCCGCTGGAACAGGGATTGCGCGAACTCGGGCAGCGGACCGGACTGGGGGAATACCGGTTCTTCGCCACCGCGATCGGCTTGCAGGCGCAGACGGGCGGCGGGCTCACCGACGTGCTGGACAACCTCGCCGACGTGATCCGCAAGCGGGTCGCGTTGCAAAGCCGGGGCCGGGCGCTGTCCTCGGAAGCGCGCACCAGCGCGCTGGTGCTGGCGGTGCTGCCGGTGGCCACCGGCGGGATGATCGCGGTGCTGGAACCGAGCTACATGGCGGTGCTGCTGACCAACCCCACCGGGCACGCGCTGCTGGGCTTCGCGGTGCTGTCGCTGGGGATCGGCGTGCTGGCGATGCGCGCCATCATCCAGAAAACCCTGGCCTGACGGCGATGCCCACGCGCCCCCTGCTGCTGGTGGCATCCTTCGCGGGGTTCGTGGTGCTGGCCGTCGCCGCGGTGGCGCTGGCCATGGCGGCGGCGAAAGAGCGCAAGCTGCGCCAGCGCCTCGATGCCGCGCGCGGCAAGCTGCCGGACGCCGCCCCCCGCCCGGCCGAGGAGCTGCGCGCGGTGCCGGCCCGCGCGATCGCCGCGCTGGGCCGCGCCATCGCCCAAAGCGGGGTGCTGCCCGGCAAGACCCTGGCCGAGCTGGAAGCCAACCTCTCCGCCGCCGGGCTGCGCGGGGCCAACGGGCTGGCGCTGTTCGTGGGCGCCAAGATCAGCCTGCTGCTGGGGCTGCCGCTGCTGGTGTTCGCCGCCCTGCACGGCACCAGCCTGTCGGCGCACGCGCGCGACGCCGCCACCGGGGCCAGTGCGCTGATCGGCCTGCTGGCGCCCGACTACACGGTGAAACAAGCCCGCACCCGCTACCTGACCGCGCTGCAGAAGGGCCTGCCCGATTCGCTGGACCTGATGGTGATCTGCACCCAGGCCGGGCTGGGGCTCGAAGCCGCCATCGCCCGGGTCGCGGAGGAAATCCGCCCCGCCCACCCGGCGATCGCCCGCGAACTGGAAACCACCTCCCGCGAGCTGCAGATCACCGCCGAAAGCCGGATCGCACTCGAGGCGATGGCCCGGCGAACCGGCCTCGACAGCCTCAAACGCCTGGCCGCCACCCTGACCCAGTCCATGCAATACGGCACCCCACTGGTCGCCGCACTCAGAACCCTGTCGGCGGAAATGCGCCAGGAAGCCCTCACCCGCTTCGAGGAACG
>JBMFXF010000378.1:0-1967 GCA_049964515.1 Acetobacteraceae bacterium
CCTCGCCCGCCTCCAGCGGGCGGCCCTCGGCGCGCCATTTCGGCAGCCCGCCGTCCAGCACCGCCGCGGCGTCATGCCCGAACAGCCCCATCAGCCACCAGCCGCGCGCGGCCGAGGCCAGGCCCTTCTGGTCGTAGAACACCACCCGGGTGTCGTTCGAAACGCCGAGCGCGCCGAGCAGCCGGGCAAAGCGCCCGGCGGCGGGGACCATGTGCGGCAGATCGGTGTCCGGGTCGGCGATCTCGTCGATGTCGAAGAAGCGCGCCCCCGGGATATGCGCGGCGCGGAACTCGGTCCGTCCGTCCTTGGGTTCGTTGGGCAGGTATTTGGTGGCGTCGCAGACGACCAGATCCGGCTTGCCCAGTTCGGCGGCCAGAAATTCGGTGGTGACGAGCGGGTTCATCGGGGTCGGTTCCTTCGCAGGCAATGATGCGTCAGGGCGTCAGCGCAATGGTGATGCGGCGGTTCTGCTTGCCCTTGTTTTCGATCTTGAGCACCCGCACCGGCCCGATCTCGGCGGTGTTGGCGACGTGGGTGCCGCCGCAGGGTTGCAGATCCACCGGCGGATCGCCGGCGCCGATGCGCAGCAGCCGCACCCGGCCGGCCCCGCGCGGCGGCTTGACCGAAAGCGTCCGTACCAGCTCGGGATTGGTGTCGAGCACCGATTCCTCCACCCATTCCGTGCTGACGGGGTGCGCCGCCTCGATCAGCGCGTTGAGCCCGGCCTCGATCGCCTCCTTCGCCGGCGGGTCGGGCAGGTCGAAATCCAGCCGCGAGCGGTCGGTGCCCACCGCGCCGCCGGTCACCGCCGCCCCGCGCAGCAGCGCCGAAAGCAGGTGCAGCGCGCTGTGGTTGCGCATCAGCAGCAGGCGCCGCTCGCGGTCGATGCGGATCGGCACAATGGTCCCGGGGCTGGGCAGCGCCGCCCCCTCGGCCGGCAGGTGGCGGATCATCTCGCCCTCGCCCTTGACGGTATCGGCGATCGGGGTCTCGCCGATATGCCCGGTATCGCCCGGCTGGCCGCCGGAGCGGGCGTAGAAGATGGTGCGGTCCAGCACGATCCCCTCCGGTCCCGCCGCCAGCACGGTGGCGGTGGTCTCGAACAGGCGCGGCTGGTCCAGGAACAGGCGTTCGGTCATCGGGTGCTCCATTCGGGGCCCAGCGTGGCCCGGCGCGCGCCGAGCCACAACAGGGCAAGCATGGTGAGCGCGTTGGGGAACCCGCCCTCGAGGGCGCGCGCGATCGCGGCGGCGGCCGGCCAGACGCGCAGGCGGATGTCCTCCTCCTCGCCGGCGAGGCCGGCGGTACCCAGCAGCCCGTCCGGCCCGGCCGGCGGGATGCGGACCCGCCCGGCGAAGGTCGCGCAGCATTCGTCGGTGCCGCCCGGGGACAGCATCACCCGCGCGATCGGCGCCAGGCGGTCCGGAACCAGCCCGGTCTCCTCCGCGGTCTCGCGCCGCGCCGCGGCCTCGGCGTCCTCGCCGGCGTCGCAGAGCCCGGCGGGAAGTTCCACCAGCACCGGGTCCAGCCCGGCGGCCAGCACCGGCAGGCGGAACTGCTCGATCAGCAGCACGGTGTCGGCCCAGGGGTCGTAGGGCAGCAGGGCGGCGGCGGCGCCGCGGCGCCACAGCTCCCACACCCGCGGCCCGGAGCAGCCGCCGTCGAAGCGGCGGGTGCGGAAATGGATCACGTCGAGCGGGAAGCGGCCGTTCCAGACGCGCTCGGTGCGGCTGACGGCAAGGCCGGGACAGGCGGGCAGATCGGACATCGATCGACTCTACCAAGCCGGGCCGCATCTGTCGCGCGGCAACCATTCGTTCACCTGTTGGGCGTCGAATGGAAGCGCCAGGAAAAACCCCGAGGGCACGCCGTCATGCACGATCTCGCCGCCCTGCACGCGGCCGATGCCCCGTCCGTTCCGCCGGACCTCGCGCTCTCGCGCGCCCTGCTGGACAGCCGCCAGCGCT
>JBMFXF010000379.1:0-1958 GCA_049964515.1 Acetobacteraceae bacterium
GGCCGATACGGTGACCGAGCAGATCGCGGCGGCGCGGGCGACGCTGGCTGACCGCATCGCGCAGGTGGCGCTGGCGCGCGCGCGGCTGGCCACCGCCGCGCTCGACCTGCGCTGGACCACGCTGCGCGCGCCGGTGAGCGGGTATGTCACCACCCGCGGCGTGCAGCTGGGCAACACCGTCGCCCCCGGCCAGGCGCTGCTGTCGCTGGTCACCCGGCGCGAATGGGTGACCGCCAATCTGAAGGAGACCGCGCTGACCCGGGTGCGGCCCGGCGAGCAGGCACGCATTCATGTCGATGCCTTTCCGGCGCTGCGGCTGCGCGGCCATGTGCTCAGCATCCAGCAAGGGACGGGCAGCCGGTTTTCCGCCTTCCCGGCCGAGAATGCCACCGGCAACTACGTGAAAGTGGTGCAGCGGGTGCCGGTGCGGATCTCGATCGACAACCCGCCGCCGTTCGCCCTGCCGCTCGGGCTTTCGGTGGAACCCACGATCGCGCTGCGATGACCGATGACGCCGCCTGGCGGCCGGCCGCCAGCCCCTGGCTCATCACCGCGGTGGCGACGCTCGCGCCGTTCATGGAGATTCTGGATACCACCATCGTCAACGTCAGCCTGCCCTATGTGTCGGGCAGCCTGTCCTCGTCGTACAACGATGCCACCTGGGTGCTGACCTCGTATCTGGTGGCCAACGGGATGGTGCTGCCGGTGGCCGGCTGGATCGGCAAGGTCATCGGGCGCAAGCGCTATTTCCTGATCTGCATCGCGATGTTCACGATCTGCTCGTTCCTGTGCGGGATCGCCACCAGCTTGCCGGAGCTGGTGGCGTTCCGCCTGTTGCAGGGGCTGTTCGGCGGCGGGCTGCAACCGAACCAGCAGGCGATCGTGCTCGACACGTTCGAGCCGGCGCAGCGCGGGCGGGCGTTCTCCATTGTCGCGGTGGCGGTGATCCTGGCCCCGGTGTTGGGGCCGGTGCTGGGCGGGATCATCACCGACAACGCATCCTGGCGCTGGGTGTTCCTGATGAACGTGCCGGTGGGCATCGCCGCGTTCCTGCTGGTGGCCCGCTTCGTCGAGGACCCGCCCTGGGTGCTGCGCGACCGCGCCCGGCTGCGCGATATCGACTACACGGGGATCGGGCTGATCGCGCTCGGCCTCGGCGCGTTGCAGATCATGCTGGACCGGGGCGAGGACCTGGATTGGTTCGGCTCCCCCTTCATCCGGTTGATGGGGTTCCTCGGCGTGGTGGGGCTGGCCGGAGCCACCGCCTGGCTGCTGCTGACCGACCGACCGGTGGTGGACCTGCGCGCGCTGGGGGACCGCAATTTCGGGGTGGGGGTGATCACCATCTCGGCGATCGGGGCGATCCTCTATTCCTCTAACCTGCTGATCCCGGCGTTCGCGCAGACCACCCTGGGCTATTCCGCGCTGGACGCCGGCTGGCTGATGACGCCGGGGGCGGCGGTGATGATCCTGTTCATCCCGATCGTCGCCAAGCTGGCGCTGCCGAATTTCCAGACCCGCCATCTGCTCGCGTTCGGGTTCGTGGTGCTGGCCGGGGCGTCCTGGTGGGCGCATCGGCTGACGCCGCAGATCGATTCCGCCTCGCTGGCGGCGTTTCGCGCCATCCAGAGCGTGGCGCTGGCGTTCCTGTTCGTGCCGAACTCCACCTTGGCCTATTCCACCCTGCCGCGGCGGCTGAACGCGGATGCGGCGGCGTTGTATTCGATGTTCCGCAACATCGCGGGTTCGGGCGGGATCGCCATCACGGTGGCGCTGGTGGAGCAGCGCCGGCAGGCGGTGCAGGTGACGCTGGTGGGGCCGCTGGCGCCGGTTCATGCCCCGTATGCGCGGCTGATGGCGGGGTTGGTGGCGCGGCTGGAGGCGATGGGGCACGGCGCGGCCGGGGCACAGCGGCTGGCCGAGGGCTGGGTGCTGCACGCGCTGGGCCAGCAGGCGGG
>JBMFXF010000380.1:0-1951 GCA_049964515.1 Acetobacteraceae bacterium
TCCTGCCAGATCGCGAACGGGCGCCGCTCGGTCAGGCGGATGACGATGGTATCCGGCAGGCGCCGTTCCACGGTGGCGGACTGCACCCACGACAGCCGGTCGATCCGCTGCGCCACGGCGCGGATCGGCACCGCCAGGATCGGCATTCCGCGGTGCACGTCCATCGCTTCCTGCAGGATCGCGGCCGGGGTGTTGGCGCGGCCCTCGACGATGACGTGGCGGACCACCAGCCCGTCCTTCGCCGCCGCGCGCGCCAGCGCCAGATGGACCTGCCCGAGCAGGCTGCCTGGCGCGCCCGAGCGCAGCAGCGCGGTCAGCCCCAGCAGCACCAGTCCGATCGCGCCCAGCGCCAGCGCCGGACGGGCCAGCCAGCGCTGCCGGCGCAGCAGCAGCAGCCAGCCCGCCGGGCGGTCGCGGACGGAATTGCGCGGTGCCCGCGCGCCCTTCACCCCGCGCGGCATGTCGCCTGCTCCACCATCCAGGCGCACAGCGCCGGAAACGCGATGCCGCGATGCGCCGCCTGTTCCGGCAGCAACGAGGTGCGGGTCAGCCCGGGCTGGGTGTTCACTTCCAGCAGCACCAGCCGCCCCGGCTCGCCCGCGGTGTCGTCGTAGCGGAAATCGGCCCGGCTGGCGCCGCGGCAGCCCAGCGCGCGATGCGCCGCCAGCGCCATTTCGAGCGCGCGCGCCTCGGTTCGCTTGTCCACCCGGGCGGGGATCACATGGCGCGAGCCGCCGGGAGCGTATTTCGAATCGTAGTCGTAGAAGGCGCCGGCCTCGGCGATGATCTCGGTCACCGCGAGCGGGGTCTCGCCCATCACCGCCACCGTCAGTTCGCGGCCGGGGATGTATTCCTCCACCAGCGCCGGCACGCCCCAGCGCCAGGCCGCGGCGATGGCGGCGCGGCGGTTGTCGCCGGCGCGCACGATCTCGACGCCGACCGAGGACCCCTCGTTGGCCGGCTTGATGACATAGGGCAGCGGCAGCGGGTCGGCCTCGGCGAGGCGCGCGCGGTCCACCAGCAACCCGCGCGGCACCGCCAGCCCGGCGGCGGCGAACAGCGTCTTGGCGGCGGTCTTGTCCATCGCCAGCGCCGAGGCGCGGACGCCGGAATGGGTATAGGGAATGCCCAGCCAGTCGAGCACGCCCTGGATCGTGCCGTCCTCGCCGAAGCGGCCGTGCAGCGCGTTGAAGGCGACATCCGGCGGGGGCGTGAGGGCGGCGATCAGCGCCGGCAGGTCGGCGCCGACCTCCACCGGGACGACGTCGAAGCCGGCCTCGCGCAGCGCCTCGATCACCTGCGCGCCGGAGGCCAGGCTGACCTCGCGCTCGGCGGAGATGCCGCCGTAGAGGACCGCGACCCGCTTCATGGAACGGGCTCCCCGCTGACCGGCAGCGGCGGGGCGGCATGGCGGCCGATGCGGCGGATCTCCCATTCCAGCCGCACCCCGGTGGCGGCGAACACGCGCCGGCGCACCGCCTCGCCCAGCCCCTCCAGCGCGGCGGCGGTGGCGGTGCCGGTGTTGATGAGGAAATTGCAGTGCTGTTCGGAGACCATCGCGCCGTCGCGGGCAAGGCCGCGGCAGCCGGCGGCGTCGATCAGCTCCCACGCCTTCTGGTCCGGCGGGTTGCGGAAGGTGGAGCCGCCGGTGCGGGCGCGCACCGGCTGGCTGGTCTCGCGGGCGGCGCGGATCTCGGCCATGCGGGCGGCGATCGCGGCGGGGTTGCCGGGGCGCGCGCGCAGCCGCGCCCGCACCACCACCGCCCCGTGCGGCAGCCGCGCGTGGCGGTAGGCGAACGCCAGTTCCGAGGCGCCGAGCCGCACCAGCGCGCCCGAGCGGGTCACCACCTCGGCCCAGTCGAGGACGGCGGCGATCTCCCCGCCATAGGCGCCGGCGTTCATCGCCACCGCCCCGCCGATGCTGCCCGGCACGCCGCAGAGGAACTCGCGG
>JBMFXF010000381.1:0-1949 GCA_049964515.1 Acetobacteraceae bacterium
GCAGCACCAGAAGACCGGCGGGAAACCCGCGCCACGCACCGCCTGGCGGCCGCGCCGCAAATGCCGCGCCGCCCCCCAGCCGGGCGGACCGGGGCAGGTCGCGCTCGCGTCCGAGCAGCCGCGCCGCCTCCGCCGTCACCAGCCCGAGCGAGCCATCGGCTTCCAGCAGCAGCGCCGCCCCTTCCAGCGCGGCCAGCAGGGATGCGGCCTCGTCCGCCGGCTCGGCGTTCAGAGTGGCATCGGCGGTTCGGTGGTCGATCGCCATTCGGAGGCTCGGTCCGCGGGTTGTCCCAAGCACCATGCCGGGTGGAGGGTAAACAAACCCTTGCCAGCAGGCTGCCTACCGCCTGCGGGCGGCCGCGGTCAGCGTGTTTTCCAGCAGGCAGGCGATGGTCATCGGCCCGACCCCGCCGGGCACCGGGGTGATCGCGCCGGCCACCTCGCGCGCCTCGGCGAACGCCACGTCGCCGGCGAGCCGCCCGTCGGCGCCGCGATTGATGCCGACATCGATCACCGTCGCCCCGGGCGCGATCCACTCGCCGCGCACCAACCCGGCCCGCCCCACCGCGGCGACCAGGATCTCGGCACGGCGGCACTCCCCGGCCAGATCACGGCTTCGTGAATGCGCGACGGTCACGGTGGCGTCCGCGGCCAGCAGCAACGCCGCCATCGGCCGGCCGACGATGGCCGACCGCCCCAGCACCACCGCCCGCGCCCCGCGCGGGTCCACCCCCGCCGCCGCCAGCAGCCGCATCACCCCGAGCGGCGTGCACGGCACCAGCCCCGGCTGCCCGGAGGCCAGCGCGCCCACGTTGAGCGGATGGAACCCGTCCACGTCCTTGGCCGGATCGATCGCGGCGATCACCCGCGCCGGCGCGATCTGCGGCGGCAGCGGCAGCTGCACCAGGATGCCGTCGATCTGCGGATCGGCGTTCAGGCGCGCGATCTCGGCCAGCAGCGCCGCCTCGGAGGTCGTCGCGGGCAGGCGGATGGTATGGGCGACGAAGCCGGCGGCGGCGGCGGCACGGTCCTTGTTGCGGACATAGACGGCGCTGGCCGGATCCTCCCCCACCAGAACGACCGCCAGCCCGGGACGATAGGGCAGTGCCGCGACCCGGGCGGCAAGCTCCGCCCGCAGCGCCGCGGCGATGGCCTTGCCGTCGATCAGCCGCGCCGTCACAGCGCGCCCGCCCGGGCCGCCAGCGTGGCGGGATCGCCCGCCACCGCCAGCCGCTTTTCCCGCGCCGTCGCCCCGGCCACCACCCGCACCGCCGACGGCGGCACCCCCAGCGCGGCGGCCAGGGCAGCGCAGGCCGCGCGGTTGGCCGCTCCGGCCTCCGGCGCGGCGGTGACGGCGATCGCCAGCCGCGCCCCGTTGGCGCCCGGGACCACGCCGCGCAGCCCCGGCTTGCGCGCCCGCGGCGTGACCTTCACCGTCACGCTGATCCCCTCGGCGTCGGCCCGCCAGAACGCTCCGCTCACAGCGCCAGGGCGCGCCAGGCGCCGAACAGCACCGCCGCCTCGATCCGCCCCAGCAGCGGCAGAATCACCAGCTGGATCACCACCACCACGATCCACGGGCTGATATCGATCCCGCCCAGGTTCGGCAGCAGGTTGCGGATCGGCCCCAGCACCGGCTCGGTCAGGCGGTACAGGAAATCGCCGATCGACCACACCACCCGGTTGCGCGTGTCCAGCACGCCGAAGGCGGTCAGCATGGAGAACACCGCGGCCAGGATGACCGCCCACATGAACGCCCAGATGACGTAGAAGATCAGATTGAACAGGATCGAGATCATGCCGGCCCCGGAAAACGCGGGCGGACCCTACCCACGCCCCCAAGGCCGCGCAACCTGGCCGCGCAACCGGTCAGCCCGCCGCGTCCAGCGCCTGCGCCAGATCGGCGATGATGTCGTCGGGATGCTCGATGCCGATCGACAGCCGCACAT
>JBMFXF010000382.1:0-1924 GCA_049964515.1 Acetobacteraceae bacterium
CCCCCCGGTGGTCGCCCCGCCGCGGCCGGTGCCGCGCACCCGCCAGGGCGCGCCCCGCAACGACGCCGTGCCGCGCACCGAGACGGTCCGGGTCACCGCGCCCGACATCCACCGCCGCGCCGCCGAGGCGCGCACCCGCGGCCGGCTGCGCTTCAGCGCCAGCGTGTTCGCCGCCCTGTTCGCCGCGGTGATCGGCCGCCTCGCCTGGGTCACCGTGATCGCCCCCAGGGAGCCGCCGAAAGCCCCCGACCTGGTGCAGGCCATGCTGCACCCGCCGGCGCACCCGCCCACGCCGGCGCATCCGCTGGTGCAGCGGGCGATGATCACCGACCGCCACGGCCATATCCTGGCAATCTCGCTGCCGGCCGCCTCGCTCTACGCCAACCCGCAGGAAATCATCGACCCGGCCGGGGTGGCGGCGAAGCTGAAGACCGCGCTGCCCGATCTCAACCTCGCCACCGCCACCGCCCGGCTGTCGGAGACCGACAAGCAGTTCGTCTATCTGGCCTTCCGCGTCACCCCGGAGCAGGAGGAGCGCATCCTCGCCCTCGGCATCCCCGGGCTCGATTTCCTGCACACCGACATCCGCCGCTACCCGATGGGCCGGCTGGCCGCGCAGGTGCTGGGCGGGGTGAACGTGGACGACCACGGCATCGCCGGGGTGGAGAAGGCGTTCGACCATCGGCTGCTGACCGATCCGCGCCCGCTGCGGCTGTCGCTCGATGTGCGGGTGCAGGCGGTGCTGACCGAGGAGCTGCGCCGGGCGATGGACGAGTTCCACGCCATCGGCGCCACCGGCATCGTGATGAAGGTGGACACCGGGGAAGTGCTGGCGATGGTCAGCCTGCCCGATTACAACGCCAACGATCTCGGCAGCGCCCCGGCCGACGCCCGCTTCAACCGCGCCGCCTCCGGTGCCTACGAGCCCGGCAGCACGTTCAAGCTGCAGACCGCGGCGATGGCGCTGAACGACAACGTGATCCACATCTGGGACCGCTTCGACACCCTGCACCCGATTCACATCGGCCGCTTCACCATCACCGATTTCGAGCCGGCGCATCAGGACTACGCGCTGCCCGAGATCATCGCCCAGTCCTCCAACATCGGCGCCTCGCATATCGCCCTGCTGGTGGGCCGCGCCCGCCAGCGCGCGTTCCTGCGCAACAACGGCATGTTCGCCGCCGCGCCGATCCAGCTGCCGGAAAGCGCGCCGCCGCAGGTGCAGCCGAAGCGCATCTGGGGCAAGGCCACGGTGATGACGGTCTCGTTCGGCAACGGCATCGCCGTCACCCCGATCCAGCTCATCACCGGCACCGCCTCGCTGCTGGACGGCGGGATCTATCACGCCCCCACCCTGCTCGCGCTGCCGCCGGGCACGGTGCCGCCGGGGCATCGGGTGATCCGCCATTCGGTCTCGCTGATGATCCGCCGGCTGATGCGCGACGTGCTTCTGTACGGCACCGGCGCGCCGGCCCGCGTGCCGGGCTATCTGGTCGGCGCCAAGACCGGCACCTCGCAGAAGATCGGCAAGGACGGGTACCGGCTACACACCAACCTCGCCTCCATGATCGCCGCCTTTCCGATGAATCATCCGAAATATATCATCTACGCGATGCTCGACAGCCCGAAGGGCAACAAGAGCACCTACGGCTTCTCCACCGGCGGGTTCATCGCCGGGCCGGTGATCCAGCACACCATCGCCCGCATCGCGCCGATGCTGGGGCTGCTGCCGTTCCCCCCCGACCAGCTGCCGCTGCTCCAGGCCTCGCTGGCGCTGCCGCTGGACCCGCCGGTGCCGCCCGGCCAGCCGCTGCTCGATCGTATCCCCGGCGGCATCGCCGGCTACGCCGGCTGGAAGGAGGGGATCCCGGCCACCGTCCCGCCCGGCACGCCCTCGGACGTGACGGTGCCCCCGCTGCCGCTG
>JBMFXF010000383.1:0-1924 GCA_049964515.1 Acetobacteraceae bacterium
GGAACAGCGCCCCGGCCAGACCCGCGGCGATCGCCAGCGCCACCACGTGCCAGCGCGCCACCGCCTCCGGCGGTACCGCCCCGATCAGCAGATCGCGCAGGATCCCGCCCGAAACCGCGGTCACCACCGCCAGCACCAGCAGCCCGAACAGATCCATCCCGCGCCGCCGGCCGACCACCACGCCGGAGAGCGCGAAGGCCACCGTGCCGGCATCGTTCAGCACCAGATCGACCGGCAGCGGCGGCAGCGGCGTCACGGCGCGGCCGCCAGCCCGGCGAGAAACGCCGCCAGCCCGGAAAGCCGCGCGGTGGCGCTGCGGGCGGCGGCCAGCACCGCGGCCACCGCCGCCACCGCGGTCTCCAGATCGTCGTTGACGATGACATGATCGAACTCGCCGGCATGGGCGATCTCGGCGTCCGCGCGCGCCATCCGCCGGGCGATTTCCGCCGCGCTGTCGCCGCCCCGGCCCGCCAGCCGCGCCGCCAGCGCATCGCGCGAGGGCGGCAGCACGAACACCCCCACCACGTCGCCCGGCAGCGCCGCGCGCAGGCTGCGGTAGCCCTGCCAGTCGATGTCGAACAGCATGTCCCGCCCGGCGGCCAGCGCCGCCTCCACCGGGGCGCGCGGGGTGCCGTAGCAGTCGCGCCCCAGCACCCGGGCCCATTCCAGCATCCCGCCCGCGGCCACCAGCGCGTCGAAGGCCGCCGGGTCGCGGAAATGATAATCGATGCCGTCCCGCTCCCCGGGGCGCGGGGCGCGGGTGGTGACACTGACGGAAAGCGCCAGATCCGGCGTGGCGGCCAGCAGCCGGCGGGCGATGGTGGTCTTGCCGGCGCCGGAGGGCGCGGCCAGCACCAGGCACAGCCCACGGCGCGCGGGCCCGGTCGGTCCCGGCGCGCTCATTCGATGTTCTGCACCTGCTCGCGCAGCTGCTCGATCGCCGCCTTCAGCCGCAGCCCGGTCGCGGTGAGCGCGGCGGAGGCGGATTTCGAGCACAGCGTGTTGGCCTCGCGGTTGAACTCCTGGACCAGGAAGTCGAAGCGCCGTCCGACCGCCCCGCCCTCGGCCAGCAAGCCGCGGGCGGCTTCGAGATGGCTGGCCAGCCGGTCGAGCTCCTCGCGCACGTCCGAACGCGCGGCCAGCAGCGCCACTTCCTGGGCGATCCGTTCTTCCGGCAGCGCCGGGGTTTCGGCCAGCAGGGCGGCGATGGTCTCCAGCATCCGCGCCCGCTGGCGGGCGGGCTGGTCGGCGGCCTCGGCCACCGCGGCCTCGCGCAGGGCGGCGATCTCGTCGAGCAGGGCGCGCAGCACGGCGGCGAGACGCCCGCCCTCGTCGCGGCGGGCCGCATCCAGCGCCGCCAGCGCCTGCTCGAAACCCTGCCGCAGCGCGGCCAGGGCGGGCGGGGCGGGAGCGGTCTCGGCGGCGGCGGCGCGCAGCACGCCGGGCAGCGCGAGCAGCCCCTCGGCGCGCGGCGGCGGCGCGCCGGGAATGTGGCGGCCAGCGCCAGGGCGAGCGCGAGCACCCGTTCCAGCGCCGCCGGATCGGGCGCGGCCTCGGTCTCGGCCTCGCGTCGGAGGCTGAGGGTGGCGCTGACGTTGCCGCGCCGCAGCCGCTTTCCGGCCGCCTCGCGCAGCGCCGGTTCCAGCTGGTCCCAGCCGGCCGGCAGGCGCAGGCGCAGGTCGAGCCCGCGCCCGTTGACCGAGCGGAGTTCCCACACCCAGCCGAGGCCGTCGATGGTTCCCTCGGCGCGGGCGAAGCCGGTCATGGAGGCGATCGGGTGCATGGGCGGGTTCTACCACCCGCCTGGCGGGCCGCCATCCCTGGCGGGGGGCGTTAAATGGCCCCTGTCGCAAAGTCGGTTGCGAGCCGGCGACGCCGGGTTCGGCGGCGGACGGCCGGAGCTGGCGCCGGGACCCGGTGCCGG
>JBMFXF010000384.1:0-1915 GCA_049964515.1 Acetobacteraceae bacterium
CTCGAAAGCAGCGTGGTGAGGAACGCGAGCAGCATGGGTGGGCACGGGTCCTTTCGGGGTTGGGGTTGGTAGCGGGGAGACATATAACGAACACAACCCTGGGGTGTCAAGACTAAAAACAATGCCACCCGAAAAAATATCCGCCCCGGGCGAAGCGGGGCCGGACGCCCCGCCCCGCCGCCTTCCCTACTCCGCTGCCTCGGCGGTCTCGGCCGGGTCGCTCTCCTCGGCCGCCAGCATCAGATTCGCCACCACCCCCGATTGCTCGCGCACCCGGCGCTCGATGCTCTCCGCCACGTCCTTGTGCTCGCGCAGGAACTGCTTGGCATTCTCCCGCCCCTGGCCGATGCGCTGGCTGTCGGCGCTGAACCAGGCGCCGGATTTCTCCACCGCGCCCACTTTCACGCCCAGATCCAAAAGCTCGCCCACCTTGCTGATGCCTTCGCCGTACATGATGTCGAACTCCACCTGCCGGAACGGCGGCGCCAGCTTGTTCTTCACCACTTTGACGCGGGTCTGGTTGCCCACCACCTGCTCGCGGTCCTTGATCTGGCCGATGCGCCGGATCTCCATGCGGATCGAGGCATAGAATTTCAACGCGTTGCCGCCGGTGGTGGTCTCCGGGTTGCCGAACATCACGCCGATCTTCATGCGGATCTGGTTGAGGAAGATCAGCATGGTGTTGGAGCGCGACACCGAGCCGGTGATCTTGCGCAGCGCCTGGCTCATCAGCCGCGCGTGCAGGCCCATGTGGGAATCGCCCATCTCCCCTTCCAGCTCGGCGCGCGGCACCAGGGCGGCGACCGAATCCACCACCAGCACGTCGATCGCGCCGGAGCGCACCAGCGTGTCGGCGATCTCGAGCGCCTGCTCGCCGGCGTCCGGCTGGCTGATCAGCAGATTGTCCACATCGACGCCGAGCTTGCGCGCATAGGTGGGGTCGAGCGCGTGTTCGGCATCGATGAAGGCGCAGGTCCCGCCGCGCCGCTGCGCCTCGGCGATGGCGTGCAGCGCGAGCGTGGTCTTGCCCGAACTCTCCGGGCCGTAGATCTCGACGATCCGCCCGCGCGGCAGCCCGCCGATGCCGAGCGCGAGATCGAGCCCGAGCGAGCCGGAGGGAATCACCTCGATCTGCTCGTCGGCCGAGCGGGCGCCCATGCGCATGATGGACCCCTTGCCGAACGCGCGTTCGATCTGGCTCAGGGCGGCGTCGAGGGCCTTGTTCTTTTCCATTCTGGAAGTCCTGTGCTGGGCGTGACTACAACCGATACGTGTGGTTGCCGGGGTTGAATTCCCGTAAAGATTGCAGAGAACCCACCCGGCCGGCAAGAGAACAGTACGGGAACTCCGATTGAAGGGGTTTCTTAACCATTCGTTCGCAGTGTGTTCCAGATTCGCCGGGGATGCAAGAACATTTTACGAACCACGCCGCGCGCCCGGCCCCGGCTTCTCGCCCACCGCCGCCACCAGCGCCGCCAGCGCGAACGGCTTGCGCAGGAATACCGTACCCGCCGGAGTCGCGCCGCCGACAGATTCGTAGCCCGAGATCAGCACGCATCCCAGCCCCGGCCAGCGCCGGCGGAGCACGCGCAAAAGGCGCAGCCCATCCATCCCCGGCAGGGTCAGATCCGCCACCACCCACGCCGGGCGGGCGGGCGGCAGCGCCAGCGCCGCCTCGGCCTGGTCCGCCTCGGTAACCCGCCAGCCGGCCTCGCGCAGCGCGCGCGCCATCAGCCGCCGCAGCGGGGCCTCGTCCTCCACCAGCCAGATCGCGCCGGGTTCCGTCTCCGGCGGCGCCGGCAGCGGCAGGAACAGCCGTGCCACGAGCCCGCGCCCGGCACCGCCGCCCAGCGCCAGCTGGCCCCCCGCCGCTTCCATCGACTCCCGCACCGAAACCAGGCCGAGACCGGTGCCG
>JBMFXF010000385.1:0-1910 GCA_049964515.1 Acetobacteraceae bacterium
CGTTGAGCAGTTCCTTGACCGAATGCTGGGTGGGCTTGGTCTTGAGCTCGCCGGCCGAGGGGATGAACGGCACCAGGGTGAGGTGGACGAACATCGACCGTTCCGGGCCGAGCTCGTTGCTGAGCTGGCGGATGGCTTCCAGGAACGGCAGGCTTTCGATGTCGCCCACGGTGCCGCCGATCTCGACCAGCACGAAGTCGAACCCGGCGGTGCCGGCGACGATGGTTTCCTTGATGGCGTCGGTGATGTGCGGGATCACCTGCACGGTGGCGCCGAGGTAGTCGCCGCGGCGTTCGCGCGCGATCACGTCGGCGTAGATGCGCCCGGTGGTCGCGTTGTCGGCGCGGGCGGCGTGGACGCCGGTGAAGCGCTCGTAATGGCCGAGGTCGAGGTCGGTTTCCGCGCCGTCGTCGGTGACGAACACCTCGCCGTGCTGATAGGGCGACATGGTGCCCGGATCGACGTTGAGATACGGGTCCAGCTTGCGCAGCCGCACCGCGAAGCCGCGCGCTTGCAGCAGCGCGCCGAGAGCGGCCGAAGCGATTCCCTTGCCGAGCGAGGAGACCACGCCGCCGGTGATGAACACGAACCGGGTCATGGGCGGCCGTTATAGGAAGCCGGCGTGGCAGGGGGAAGGGTGCGGCGCGACTCGGAGGGGCTTGTTTCGCGCGCCGCTCGCCAACCCGGCGCGCGGAGCGCCCGGCCGGACAGCCGGCCGGCCTTAGCCGCGCGCTTCCATCAGGTAGTTCACCCGCGGCGCGCCGCCGGTTTTCCATCCGCGCGCGGAGGGGACGAGGCCGGTCACCTCGGTGGGACGCAGACCTGCCCCGCGCAGCAGGCCGGCGAGCGCCGCGGGGGTGAGGAAGCGCCGCCAGTCATGGGTGCCGGCGGGGAGCAGCCGCAGCACGTATTCGGCGCCGAGCTTGGCGGTCAGGAACGCCGCCGGAGTGCGGCTCAGGGTGGACAGCACCACCAGCCCGCCGGGATTGAGGAGCCGCGCCAGCACCGCGAGGAATTCGGCCGGATCAGGCACATGCTCGATCACTTCGAGCGCGGTGATGACGTCGTAGCGCAACCCCTCCTCGGCCAGGGCTTCCGGCGCGGCGCAGCGGTAGGCAAGGCGCAGCCCGGGCGGGGCATGGGCGGCGGCGGCGGCGATCGGGGCGGCGGCGGGGTCGATGCCGGTCACGTCGTAGCCGCGCCGGGCCAGCGCTTCGGCGGCGAGGCCGGCGCCGCAGCCGACATCCAACAATCGTGGCGTGGTGGCGGGGAACGCCTGGTCGATCCGCGCGGCGATCCAGCCGATGCGCGCCGGGTTCATCGCGTGCAGCGGGCGCATCGGGCCGGTGGGGTTCCACCATGCCGCGGCGAGCGCGTCGAAGCGGGCGATTTCAGCGGGCGCGGCGGTTGCGGTCATGGCCGCGCGCTTACGCCGGGGGCCAGCTTGCTGTCCAGCGCGGGCCGGCGGGGCGGCCGGCGGCGCCGGTCAGCCCCAATGCGCCGGCACCCAGCGCCAGCCGTTGTAATGCCCGGGCACCCAGACCGCGCCGGCACGGATCGGCAGCGGGCGGACACCGACCACGCAGCCCGCCACCGGCAGCGCCAGGGCGGCAAGCAGGATCAGGCGGGGAAGACGGCGGATCATCGCGTGCTCCATCGGCGGGGACGGCGAGATATGGCGCCGGATCGTTACCGGCCTGCTTACGGATTGTAACGAAATCCGCTCCCGCGGCGGCGGGGCGGAGCAGGATTTTCCCGCCTTTGCGCGGGCTTGCCCGGCACGATACGCCGGTCCGCCAAAATCAAGGGGAGGCACCACATGACCGGTTCGACCCATCCCGAGACCCTCGCGCTGCACGCCGGCTGGCGCCGCGACGAGGCGACCACCGCGGTGGCGGTGCCGATCTATC
>JBMFXF010000386.1:0-1865 GCA_049964515.1 Acetobacteraceae bacterium
CTACCCGACGGCCTTCCTTCTGCAACCGTTCGATCTCGGCGGCCTTGCCCTCCGGCAACACCTCGGCCAGCACGCGGGCGATCCCGAGTTCGCTTGCCACCGCCTGCGCGGTGCGCGCGTTGTCCCCGGTCAGCAGCACGGTCTCGATCCCCGCCGCCTGCAACCGGCGCACCGCGGCGGCGGCGGACGGCCGCACCCGGTCCATCGCCGCGATCAGGCCCAGGAGCTGCGGCGCCGGGTCCATCGCGCCCACCCACATCACGGTGCGGCCCCGTTCCTCCAGCGCCAGCGCCTCGGCCTCCAGGGTGGCCGGAATGCCCTGCTCGGCCAGCAGCACGCGGTTGCCGATGACGATCCGCCGCAAGCCGACCCGCGCGGTCAGGCCGCGGCCGGGGTGGCTCTGGAAACCGTCCAGCTTCGGCAGGGCCAGCCCCTGCGCCGCGGCCAGCACGGCGCGCGCCAGCGGATGCTCGCTGCCGGTCTGCGCCGCCGCCGCCAGGGCCAGAAGCTCCCGCTCGGGCAGGGTCGGGGAGACGATCTCCGTCACCGCCGGACGGCCCTCGGTCACGGTCCCGGTCTTGTCCAGCACCACCGTATCCAGCCGGTGCGCGCGTTCCAGCGCCACCGCGTCGCGGATCAGGATGCCGGCCCGCGCCGCCGCCCCGGTGCCCACCATCAGCGCGGTCGGCGTCGCCAGGCCCAGCGAGCACGGGCAGGCGATCACCAGCACCGCCACCGCCGCGATCAGCCCCGCGGTGAAACTGCCGGCGAGCAGATACCAGCCGAGGAACGCAACCAGGGCGCAGCCCAGCACCACCGGCACGAACACCGCGGCCACCTGATCGACCAGCCGCTGCACCGGCGCCTTCTTCGTCTGCGCGCTCTCCACCAGGGCGATGATGCGCGCGAGGGTCGCGTGCTCGCCGACCGCCGTGGTCTCGATCCGCAGCAGCCCGCTGCCGTTGATGGCCCCGCCGACCACCGCCTCGCCCGGCTGTTTCGCCACCGGCAGGCTCTCGCCGGTCAGCATGCTTTCGTCCACCTCGCTGGTTCCCGACAGGACCCGCCCATCGGTGGGCAGGCGCTCGCCGGGACGGACCACGACGATATCGCCCAGCGAGACCGCGGCGATCGGCAGCGCGATCTCCGCCCCGTCACGCTCGACCTGTGCAAGTTCGGGGCGCAGCGCGGCGAGCGCGCGGATCGCCGCGCCGGTGGCACGCTTGGCGCGCGCTTCCAGCCAGCGGCCGAGCAGGATCAGGGTGATGACGACCGCCGAAGCCTCGAAATAGGTGTGCCCGCCGACGCCGGAGGCCAGCAGGAACAGGCTGTAGAAATACGCGGCCGAGGTGCCGAGCGCGACCAGCAGGTCCATGTTCCCGGTCCCGACGCGCAGTGCCTTCCACGCCGCCACGTAGAACCCGGCGCCGATCACCAGCTGCACCGGGGTTGCCAGCGCCAGCCCGATCCAGGGCGAGAGCGGCAGCCCGACCATCGGCAGCAGCAGCGGCGCGGTCAGCACCGCGCTCGCGCCGACCCGCAGCAGGTCGTGCCGCGCCCGGCGCGCGTCCGCCGCTTCCCGCGCGCGGTCGGCTTCGGCCTCCCCGGTCAGCAGCGCGGCGTCGTAGCCGGCGTCCCGCACCGCCCCGATCAGGGCGGCCGGACGCAGGCCGAAGCCCTCGACCATGGCTTTTTCGGTCGCCAGGTTCACCTCGGCCGCCAGCACGCCGGGGACCGCCGACAGGGCTTTTTCCACCCGCCCCACACAGGTCGCGCAGGTCATGCCGGTGATGGCGAACTCCCGCCGCTCGCGCGGGACCGTGTAGCCCGCTTCGGCGACGGCGGCGGCGAGCTGCGCCGGATCG
>JBMFXF010000387.1:0-1852 GCA_049964515.1 Acetobacteraceae bacterium
GTGCTGGACCCGCCGGAGGGCGGCGCGGCGGCACAGCTGCCGGCGCTGGCCGAGGCGGGCCCGGCGCTGGTGGTCTATGTCAGCTGTAACCCGGCCACCCTGGCGCGCGATGCGGCGCTGCTGGCCCGCGCCGGCTACAACGTCACGGCGGCGCGGGCGATCGATCAGTTCCTGTGGTCGGCGCGGGTGGAAAGCGTGACGGTGTTCCGCCGCGCCGGGG
The DNA here is from genome assembly GCA_049964515.1 of Acetobacteraceae bacterium. Classification (GTDB taxonomy): domain Bacteria; phylum Pseudomonadota; class Alphaproteobacteria; order Acetobacterales; family Acetobacteraceae; genus JAJZVS01. The sequence continues at coordinate 221 of JBMFXF010000387.1, forward strand.
CGGGCTGACCGCTCACCCCGCCGCGAATCCCCGCACCGCCTGTCGCACCGCCGCCAAATCCTTGGCCACCCGCGTCACCCGCTCCGGGCGGGCGAACAGATCCGCCAGCCGCGCCGGCAGCCCCGGTCGCAGCCCGGTCGCCTGTTCCATCGCCTCGGGGAATTTCGCCGGATGCGCGGTCGCCACCGCCACCATCGGCACGCCATGCCCGACCGGCCGGGCCCGCGCCGCGGCGATGCCCACCGCGCTGTGCGGGTCGGCCAGATAGCCGCAGGCCGCGTGCAGCCGGGCGATCTCGGCCAGCGTGCCGGCATCGTCCAGCCGGAACCCGTGCAGCAGCCCGCGCGCGCGGTGCCAGACCGGGGCCGGCACCGTCATCCGCCCGCTGGCGCGGAACCCTGCCATCGTCGCCGCCGTCGCCGCCGCGTCGCCATCCAGCAGCGCGAACAGCAGGCGCTCGAAATTGGAGCTGACCTGGATATCCATGCTGGGCGAGAGAGACGGCTCCACCGGCCGGACCGACATGTCGTTGGCGTCCAGGAAGCGGGTCAGGATGTCGTTGCGGTTGGACCCCACCACCAGCCGCGCCACCGGCAGGCCGATCCGCCGCGCCACCCAGGCGGCCAGCACATTGCCGAAATTGCCGGTCGGCACCGCAAAGCCGACCTCGTGCTCCGGCCCGCCCAGCGCCAGCGCCGCGGCGACGTAATACGGCACCTGTGCGGCGATCCGCGCCCAGTTGATGGAGTTCACCGCCGCCAGCCCGAGTTCGGCCCGCAACCCGGCATCGGCGAACAGCGCCTTCACCAGCTCCTGGCAATCGTCGAAATTGCCGGCCACCGCCAGATTGAGCACGTTCGGCGCGGTCACGGTGGTCATCTGCCGCCGCTGCACCTCGCTGGTGCGGCCTTCCGGGTGCAGGATCACGATACGCACCCGCTCCCGCCCGGCGAACGCCTCGATCGCGGCCGACCCGGTATCCCCCGAGGTGGCGCCGACGATGGTGACATGGGCATCGCGCGCGGCCAGCGCGTGCTCGAACAGGCGGCCGAGCACCGCCATCGCCATGTCCTTGAAGGCCAGGGTCGGGCCGTGGAACAGCTCCTGCACGAACAGCCCGGTTTCCAGCTGGATCAGCGGCACCACGGCGGGATGGCCGAAGCCGGCATAGGCCTCGCGGGCGATGCGCTCCAGCACCGCCTCCGGAATCGCCGCCCCGGCGAAACGGGACAGGATGCGCGCGGCGAGCACCGGGTACGGCAGGCCGCGCAGCGCCCGCCAGTCGGCCGGACCCAGCCGCGGCCAGGTCTCCGGCACGAACAACCCGCCGTCCTCGGCGAGGCCGGCCAGCAGCACGTCGGTGAAATCGCGCGGGGCGGCCTGGCCGCGGGTGGAGATGTAGCGCATCCGGGGTCCCCGCTCAGAAGCGGCGGCGGGTGGTGTAGTGCAGCCCGCAGGCGGCACTTTGCGCATCCGCCACCAGCGACTTGCCGCGCACGTGGCCGGTGACCGCCACCCCCGGCCCGCCGCCGCTGATGGTGCCGTCGGTGCCGATCCGCGCCAGCACATCCACCCCGCCGGACCAGGGCACGTAGAACGCCCCCTGCGCCACATAAAGCGTGATGATGCCCG
>JBMFXF010000388.1:0-1839 GCA_049964515.1 Acetobacteraceae bacterium
CACCGTCATCACCAACGCGCTGATCCTCGACCATTGGGGCATCGTCAAGGCCGACGTCGGCATCTCCCAAGGCCGCATCAGCGGTATCGGCAAGGCCGGCAATCCCGACATCCAGCCCGGCGTGACCATTGTCATCGGCCCCGGCACGGAAATCATCGCCGGCGAAGGCAAGCTCCTCACCGCCGGCGGCATCGACGCGCACATCCATTTCATCTGCCCCCAGCAGGTGGAGGAAGCGCTCGCTTCGGGCATCACCACCATGCTCGGCGGCGGCACCGGGCCGGCCACCGGCACGGCGGCGACCACCTGCACGCCCGGGCCGTTCCATCTCGCCCGCATGTTGCAGGCAGCCGAGGGTCTGCCAGTCAATCTCGGCTTCGCCGGCAAGGGCAACGCATCCCGCCCCGGAGCGCTCGAGGAAATGGTACGCGCCGGCGCCATGGCGCTCAAGCTGCACGAGGATTGGGGAACCACCCCGGCCGCGATCGACTGTTGTCTCGATGTGGCCGACCGCTTCGACGTGCAGGTGATGATCCACACCGACACGCTCAACGAATCGGGCTTCGTCGAGGACACCATCGCCGCCTTCAGGGGCCGCACCATCCACGCCTTCCACACCGAAGGCGCCGGCGGCGGCCACGCGCCGGACATCATCCGCGTCGCCTCCCTGCCCAACGTGCTGCCGAGTTCCACCAACCCGACGCGCCCCTACACCATCAACACCCTCGACGAACATCTCGACATGCTGATGGTCTGCCACCATCTCGACGGCGCCATCCCCGAAGACATCGCCTTCGCCGAAAGCCGCATCCGGCGCGAGACCATCGCCGCCGAAGACATCCTGCACGATCTCGGCGCGCTCTCGATGATGTCGTCGGACAGTCAGGCGATGGGCCGCGTCGGCGAAGTCATCCTGCGCACCTGGCAGACCGCCCACAAGATGAAGACCCAGCGCGGCGCCCTGCCCGGCGATGGCGCGGCGGACAATGCGCGGGTGAAACGCTACCTCGCCAAATACACCATCAACCCGGCCATCGCCCACGGCATGAGCGCGCACGTCGGCTCGGTCGAGCCCGGCAAACTCGCCGATCTCGTGCTGTGGTCGCCCGCCTTCTTCGGCGTGAAGCCCGATCTCGTGCTGAAATCGGGCAGCATCGCGGTGGCCGCGATGGGCGATCCCAACGCGTCGATCCCGACGCCGCAACCCACCCACTACCGCCCGATGTTCGCCGGTTTCGGCCGCGCGCTCACCCTCTCCTCGGTTCTCTTCGTCTCCGCAGCCGCGATCGAGGCCGATCTCGCGAGCCGCCTCGGCCTCACCCGCCCGCTCGTTGCGGTCACCAACACCCGCGGCGGCATCGGCAAGAAATCGATGGTCCATAATGACGCGACCCCCGACATCACGGTCGATCCGGAAACCTACGAGGTCCGTGCCGACGGCGAGCTCCTCACCTGTGCGCCAGCCGAAGTGCTGCCGATGGCGCAGCGCTACTTTTTGTTCTGATGCCATGAGTATCAGCGCGCAAAGGCCAGGGCTCCGCCCTGGACCCGCCGGGGCCACCGGCCCCGGACCCCATGCTTTTCTTGATCGATCGGGGTGCAGGGGCGAAGCCCCTGGCCTGCTCTTTCCTGGTCGTCGGCCGGCGCAATTTCATGCGCCTGCCCCTACTTCGCCGGCGCGGAATCGGCAAGCCGGGCCGGAGAAGGGTGACGAAAACGTAACTCTTTGCACGCGATCGTGGCCTGCTACCCGGCGGCGAGACTCTGCGCCGCGGCGCGGCGCTCGAACAGGCGCAGCAGCAGCCGCAGCGCCTCTCCGCGCGGGGTGGCGAGGGCGGG
>JBMFXF010000389.1:0-1825 GCA_049964515.1 Acetobacteraceae bacterium
GATCGGCCAGCACGATATTCCGCAGCGCCCGCCCCAGGCCCATGGCCGCCCCCGGCGCCGCCGCCGCCGGCGGATGTCGTAGCTCTCGCCACATCTTCCACGCCACCCACAGCAGCAGCAGCCCCCCCGCCAGCAGCAGCCCCAGCAGCCGCAGCAGGTCCAGCGCCACCAGCCCCAGCCCGATGCGGATCGCCGTCGCCCCGCCGATCCCCAGCAGGATCGCCAGCCGCCGCTCGCCGGGCGGCAGCCGCGCCACCGCCAGCCCCACCACCACCGCGTTGTCGCCGGCCAGCGCGACATCGATCAGAACCACCTGGCCGAGCGCGGCAAGGTCATGCAGGGGCACATCCATGCCCCGGGTATCGCGGAGCCAGGCGCGCCGGTCCACCCGCCCGCTTCCGGCCGCCCGCGCGCTCCTGTATCACCGCGACGGCAAGACGGCGGAAAGGCGGACGATGGGCGCGTATGTGCTGGAAGGGGCCACCGGCCCGTGGGAAGTGGTGATCGGCCTCGAGGTCCACGCCCAGGTCATCAGCCAGGCCAAGCTGTTCTCGGGCGCCGCCACCGCCTTCGGCGCCGCCCCCAATACCCAGGTGAGCTTCGTCGATGCCGCCTTCCCGGGGATGCTGCCGGTCATCAACCGCGAATGCGTCGCCCAGGCGGTGCGCACCGGGCTCGGCCTCGACGCGCAGATCAACCTGGTCAGCCGTTTCGACCGCAAGAACTATTTCTACGCCGACCTTCCCGCCGGCTACCAGATCAGCCAATTCGCCCACCCGATCGTGGGCGAGGGGCGGATCGACATCGAACTCGCCGACGGCACCACCCGCCGGATCGGCGTCACCCGGCTGCATCTCGAACAGGATGCCGGCAAGTCGCTGCACGACCAGCACCCCAGCAAGTCGCTGATCGACCTCAACCGCGCCGGCGTCGCGCTGATGGAGATCGTCTCCGAACCCGACCTCCGCGCGCCCGAGGAAGCCGGCGCCTATCTGCGCAAGCTGCGCAGCATCCTGCGCTATCTCGGCACCTGCGACGGCAACATGGACGAAGGCTCGATGCGCGCCGACGTGAATGTTTCGGTCCGCAAGCATGGCGAGCCCTACCGCACCCGCTGCGAGGTCAAGAACGTCAACTCCATCCGCTTCGTGATGCAGGCGATCGAGGCGGAAGCGAAGCGCCAGATCGAAGTCTGGGAATCGGGCGCCACGGTGACGCAGGAAACCCGCCTGTTCGATCCCGCCCGCGGCGAGACCCGCTCGATGCGCTCCAAGGAGGACGCGCACGACTACCGCTATTTCCCCGACCCCGACCTGCTGCCGCTGGTGCTGGACGAGGCCTGGGTGGCGGCGCTGCGCGCCAGCCTGCCGGAACTGCCGGATGCCAAGCGGGCCCGGTTCATCCGCGACTACGCCCTGCCCGCCTACGACGCCGGCGTGCTGGTGGCCGAGCAGGCGACCGCCGATTATTTCGAGGCGGTGGCGAAAGGCCGCGACGCCCGTCTCGCCGCCAACTGGATCACCGGGGAGTTGTTCGCCGCCCTCAACCGCACCGGGCGCGGCATCGAGACCTCGCCGATCCCCGCCGCCGCCCTGGGCGCGCTGCTCGACCGGATGGCCGACGCGACCATCAACGGCCGCATCGCCAAGGAGGTGTTCGAGGCGATGGTGGAGACCGGCCAGTCCCCCGACGCCATCATCGATGCGCGCGGGCTGCGCCAGGTCACCGATACCGGCGCCATCGACGCCGCGGTGGCCGAAACCCTCGCCCGCCACGCCGACAAGCTGGCCGAATACAAATCCGGCAAGGACAAGCTGTTCGGCTT
>JBMFXF010000390.1:0-1812 GCA_049964515.1 Acetobacteraceae bacterium
GCGCCGGCGACCCCGGATAGGGGCCGAGCTGGCGGACCAGGGCCAGGTAGCGCGCCAGCGGGTCGTCGGCCGAGGCGGGCGGCTTCTCGGCCAGCAGCCGGCCGATGCCGGCCCGCCATTCGCCGGTGCGGGTGGCCGGTTCCGCTTGCAGGTCGGCGCAACCGGGTCCCGCGTGCGTGTCCAGCACGAAGAACGGCCGCGGCTTGCGGGCCAGCGCGTCGAGCAGCCAGACCAGCAGCGCGTGCTTCATGACATCGGCGAAATTGCCGGCGTGGAAGGCGTGGCGGTAGTTCATCCCGCCGGTATCTATTCCACCGTCACCGATTTCGCCAGGTTGCGCGGCTGGTCCACGTCGGTCCCCTTCAGCACCGCCACGTGATAGGCCAGCAGCTGCACCGGGATCGCGTAGAGGATCGGCGCCACGAACGGATCGACCCTCGGCAGCACGATGGTCTCTGCCGCGATCCCGGCCAGCCGCGCCGCGCCGTCCGCGTCCGACAGCACGATCACCTGCCCGCCGCGGGCGGCGGCTTCCTGCAGGTTCGACGCGGTCTTCTCGAACAGCGGGCCGGAGGGGGCGATGGCGATCACCGGCACGGCGCGGTCGATCAGCGCGATCGGTCCGTGCTTCATTTCGCCAGCGGCATAGCCCTCGGCGTGGATATAGCTGATCTCCTTCAGCTTCAGCGCGCCTTCCAGCGCCACCGGGAAGCAGTTGCCGCGGCCGAGATAGAGCACGTCGCGGGCCTCAGCGATGCGCGCGGCCAGGCGCAGGATCGCCGCGTCGTGGTCCAGCACCTCGGCCGCCCGGCCGGGCACTTCCAGCAGCGCCGCGGTCAGCGCCGCCTCGGTTGCGGCATCGATCGTCCCGCGCGCCCGCGCGGTGGCCAGCGCGAGGCAGGCCAGCACCGAGAGCTGGGCGGTGAATGCCTTGGTGGAGGCGACCCCGATCTCCGGCCCGGCCACGGTCTGCAGGACGGCGTCGGATTCGCGCGCCATCGAGCTCTCGGGGACGTTCACCACCGAGAGGATGTGCTGGCCCTGCTCGCGCATATAGCGCAGCGCCGCCATGGTATCGGCGGTCTCGCCCGACTGCGAGACCAGCAGCCCGAGCCCGCCCTGCGGCAGCGGCGGGGCGCGGTAGCGGAACTCGCTGGCCACATCGCCGTCGGCCGGCAGCCGGGCCAGCGCCTCGAACCACCAGCGCCCGACCATGCCGGCGTAGAACGCCGATCCGCAGGCGCTGATGGTCACCCGCGGGATGGTGGCGAGATCGAACGGGAGTTCCGGCAGGCGCACCGCGCGCGAGGCCGGGGAGACCATCTGATGCAGCGAATCGCCGATCACCGCCGGGTGCTCGTGCAATTCCTTCTCCATGAAATGGCGGAAATTGCCCTTGCCGATGGCCGCCCCGGTCAGCTGGGTGAGCTTGACCTCGCGCGCCACCTCCGCCCCGGTGGCGTCGAAGAAGCGCGCGCCCGTGCGCTCCACCGCCACCCAGTCGCCATCGCGCAGATAGGCGATGCGACGGGTCAGCGGGGCCAGCGCCAGCGCGTCGGAGCCCACGAACATCTCACCCTCGCCGGAGCCGACCGCCAGCGGCGCGCCGTTCTGCGCGCCGACGATGAGCTCGGGGTGGCCGGCGAAGATCATCGCCAGCGCGTAGGCCCCTTGCAGCCGGCGGAGTGCCGCTCCGGCCGCCTCGAGCGGGCCAAGGCCGCGCGCCAGCAGCAGATCGACCAGCTGGGCGACGGTCTCGGTATCGGTCTCGGTGGCGAACACCTGGCCGGCGGCTTCGAGCTCGGCCCGCAG
>JBMFXF010000391.1:0-1806 GCA_049964515.1 Acetobacteraceae bacterium
CGAGGAGGTGGCGATCACCGAGACGATGGAGGCGCCGATGGCGGCGGTGAAGCTGACATGGAACACCAGGGTCAGGATCGGCACGATGAACACGCCGCCGCCGAGGCCCACCAGCGCGCCCACGAACCCGGCGAAGGCGGAACTGCCCAGCACGAAGAAGAAGAACGGCAGGGTGCCGTCCTGCACCGTCGCCGGCTCCGGCCGGCCCAGCAAGGCGCCGATCCCGAAGATGGAGAACAACAGGATCGCCAGCACCAGGGAGGTGATCATGACGTAGGTGCGGTCTTCCTCGAGCGCGAAGGCGATGATGGAGACCGCGACCCGCATCACCGGGGTGGCCAGCAGCACCAGCAGCCCGACCACCACGATCGAGGGCGGATCCAGCGCCAGCAGCCCGTGCCAGACCGCGGGCAACGTGTCCGGGAACGACGGATGTGCCAGCTGGCCGGTAAGGGTCAGGTAGAAGAACCAGGCGATGCCGCCGAGGATGATCGCGACGCTGAGCAGCACCCCGCCGCGCAGGACCCCGCTGATGATGAGTTCGGTCTTTCGGATCAGGTCATCGTCGGGACCAAGGGAGATCGGCTTGCCATTGACGGCCTGAGTGGACATGCGCATTGCTTTCCTTCGTCCGGGCGCGAATCATTCCCCCGGATGGCCGGCGCGCCGCCGGTCACCTCGGTCCGTTCGATGGTGCGGGAGATATGCTCCGCACCGGGCGGAATTATGGCGAATCCTCCTCGATTGCCACGATTATCTGAAATTTCATGGCAGCCCGGCGGTTTGCGCAACGGTCGTCCCCGGCTGGACCGCGCCGGCCGGGGCGGCTATATCCCGTCCATGACCTTCGGCACCTGGCTCGACACGCTTCTGCATGGCCGGCGCATCGGCACCGATGCCGACGGCAACACCTATTATGCGGACCGGGCCGGCAAGGGCCGCCGCTGGGTGATCTATGCCGGCGCGGCCGAGGCCTCGAAAGTGCCGCCCGAGTGGCACGCCTGGCTGCACCGCATCACCGACCAGCCGCTGCCGGTCGCCGCCCGCAAGCCCTGGCAGCAGCCGCACCTCGCCAACCCCACCGGCAGCCCGACCAGCTATCGCCCGCCCGGCCACGACTATCAGGGCGGCACCCGCGCCCACGCCACCGGCGATTACGAAGCCTGGACTCCCGGCAGCTGAGGCCGACCGCGATGCCCCGGCGCAACCTGGCCGAACTCCTCACCGGCGCCGCCGTGCTCGCGGTGGCGCTCGGGTTCCTGATCTATGCCCTGGGCCACTCCGGCACCCGCCGAATCGGCGCCTCCTATGTGCTCCACGCGCGGTTCGACAACATCGCCGGCCTCGCGGTGGGCGCGCCGGTGCGGCTGGCGGGCGTGCCGGTCGGCCGGGTGCTCTCGGAGAGCATCGATCCGCGCAACTACCTCGCCGACGTTGCGCTTTCGATCGAGAACGGGATCCGGCTGCCGAAGGACAGCAGCGCCTCCGTGGCCTCGGAAAGCCTGCTCGGCGGCGAATATCTCTCGATCGACCCCGGCGCCAGCAACACCATGCTGGCCCCGGGCCAGGCGATCACCATCACCCAGGGCGCGATCAGCCTGGAGACGCTGCTGGGCAAGTTCATCTTCAGCGCCACCAACATGGTCAGCGCGCTGGGCAAGGCGGCCCCGCCGGCGCAGGGCGCAGGCCCTGGATCTCCCCCGGGGCTGAAATGAACCGCGGCACCGGGCTGGCAAGGCTGGCCTGGATGGTGACCACTTGGCTGGCGCTGATTTCCCCGGCGTCGGCGCAGCCGGCGCCCAACGG
>JBMFXF010000392.1:0-1766 GCA_049964515.1 Acetobacteraceae bacterium
CGGCGTGCGCACGCCGATCGGCGATTTCGGCGGCGCGCTGCGCGAGGTCCCGCCGACCGAGCTCGGCGCGCAGGTGGTGCGCGAGGCGCTCGCCCGCGCCGAGGTGGCCGGCGAGGAAGTCGGGCATGTCGTGTTCGGCAACGTGATCCATACCGAGGCGAAGGATATGTACCTGGCCCGGGTGGCGGCGCTGCACGCGGGGGTGGCGCAGTCGGCCCCGGCGCTGACCCTGAACCGGCTGTGCGGATCGGGGTTGCAGGCGATCGTCTCGGCCGCGCAGGCGATCACCCTGGGCGATGCCGACATCGCGGTGGGCGCGGGGGCGGAATCGATGAGCCGCGCCGCCTATCTGGCGCAGGGCGTGCGCTGGGGCGCGCGCATGGGCGATGCGGCAATGGTCGATATGATGCTGGCCGCCCTGCACGACCCGTTCCACCAGATCCACATGGGCGAGACCGCCGAGAATCTTGCCGAATCGCACCAGATCACCCGCGCCCAGCAGGACGCGCTGGCGGTGGAATCGCATCGCCGCGCCGCCCGCGCCATCCGCGAGGGGCGGTTCAAGGACCAGATCCTGCCGGTGCGGATGAAGACCCGCAAGGGCGAGACGGTGTTCGACACCGACGAGCATGTCCGCCCCGACGCCACGGTGGAGGACATGGCGAAGCTGCGCGCGGTGTTCCGCAAGGACGGCACGGTGACCGCGGGCAACGCGTCGGGCATCAACGACGGCGCCGCCGCGGTGGTGCTGATGGACGCGGCCACCGCCAGCAAACGCGGCGCGAAGCCGCTCGGGCGGCTGGTCGCCTACGCCCATGCGGGCGTGGACCCGAAGATCATGGGCATCGGCCCGGTGCCGGCCACCCGCAAGGCGCTGGCCCGCGCCGGGCTGCGGCTCGAGGACATGGACGTGATCGAATCCAACGAGGCGTTCGCGGCGCAGGCCTGCGCGGTGGCGAAGGACCTGGGATTCGACCCCGAAAAGACCAACCCGAACGGCTCCGGCATCTCGCTGGGGCACCCGGTGGGGGCCACCGGGGCGATGCTGACGGTGAAGGCGCTCTACGAGCTCCGCCGCATCGGCGGGCGCTATGCGCTGGTGACGATGTGCATCGGCGGCGGCCAGGGGATCGCGGCGATCTTCGAGCGCGCGTGACCGGCCGGCCGGTTCTGACGCTCCGCCCCGGGCAGGGGCGGCGGCTGCGCGCGGGCGCGCCCTGGGCGTTCAGCAACGAGGTGATCGGCCAGGCGCTGCCGCCGGGGGCGCTGGTTTCCTTGCGCGGCGACGACGGGGCGCGCTTCGGTACCGCCATCTACAACCCGCATTCGCTGATCGCGGCCCGGCTGCTGGACCGCGACCCGGAGGCGGCGATCGATGCCGATTGGTTCGCCGCCCGCTTCGCCGCCGCCGCCGCGCTGCGTGCGCGCCTGGGCTTCGGCCGGTTCTGCCGGCTGGTTCATGCCGAGGCGGACTTGCTGCCCGGGCTGGTGGTGGACCGGTTCGACGACGTGCTGGTGGTGCAGGCCAACACCGCCGGCATGGAGGCGCTGCTGGCCCCGATCACGGCGGCGCTGGTGGGGACCTTCACCCCGCGCGCGGTGGTGGCGCGCGGCGATGCCGCGGCCAGGCGGCTGGAAGGGCTCACCGAGGACGTGCGCCTGCTGCACGGGACAGAAGCCGCAGCTGTGGTGGCGGAAGGCGGGCTGCGCTTTCCGGTGGATCCGCTGGAAGGGCAGAAGACCGGCTGGTTCTTCGACCAGCGCGC
>JBMFXF010000393.1:0-1750 GCA_049964515.1 Acetobacteraceae bacterium
CGCCGCGCCGGGCATCAGCGGGCACTGGCCGAGCGTGTTGGGACGCCAGAACACCGGGCGCTGGGAGAATATCGCACCCTCGATCTCGGCGCGAAAATCCCCATCGCCCAGGACCGGATGCCAGGGCGTCTGAGCCCCCCAGAGGCGCGCGAATTCCTCGGCCACATTCGCGCGGAGCGCATGGAGACCACGTTGGCGAACACGCGGAATCGGCGGCGCCCCGGAAGGGATCTCCGTGAGCTTGCGAAGGTGCTGCGCCAAGGTCTGTCCCGAAACGCGCAGCGCCTCGACCGTCTGCACCCGGCGCGCGCGCTCGGCAGCTTCCTTGGAATCCAGCCGCTCCGCTTTCGGCTGCCGGGTGCGCCGCTTTGCCGGGGGCGCCCCGTCGGCTTCGTCCGCGACATCGGCCCCCTCGGGCGCGTCCTCCTGCTCGCGTTCCCGGTAATGCCGGCGGTGCGCCAGATGATACAGGGCCCGGCCGAGCTCGTACGGCGAAAGCGGTTCGTTCAGACCGCGTACTCGCAGTTCAACGGGATCGGATCGCATCAGGACGCGCCAGTCAGGGGTGCCGAAGGCCGGCAGCAGTCCCTGCCGGGCCAGGGCCTCGTTCAACAGGCGTCGGCGGATTCGGCGGCGACGAAGCTGCCGGCGCAGCATCCGCTTTTCCCGGCGGGCCTGGTTGAGGGGCTTGCCATCCGGGTCCCGAGCCTCCGGAAAGATACGGACGCCGAGATGATGAATGACACCCGTTGCCGCCGCCGGGTCATGCTCGATAACCGCGGAGCCGATTGACGTCGTCCCGAGGTCGAGACCGAAAATCAGGGCCATGGCGCGTCCTTGCGTTTTGCCGCGGATGATGCACATAATCGATCCGTAGCAAAACGAGGAGCGGCCGCTTTTCGCAAGCAAAGCGACCCTTTGTGCGGGCTCGGCAACCCAAGGTCACCTGCCGGTGCAAACCCCCGCCCTGTGCGGGGGTTTGTTTTTGCTCCCATTATCGAACCCTTGCATCGCGGGCACTGCCGCCCCCCTACCCCTCATCCATCGCCGGCGGCCCCGTCAGATACCGCCAATGGTGCCACAGCAGCCGCGCCGCCAACCCCCGCCACGGCGCCCAGGCCGCCGCCATCTCCCGCAGCGCCGCCGGCCCCGGTCGCGCCTTCAGCCCGCGCAGCGCCGCCACCGCGCCGGCCAGCGCCAGATCGCCGGCCGGAAACACATCCGCCCGCTGCTCGGCGAACAGCAGATACACCTCGGCACTCCACCGCCCCAGCCCGCGCACCGCGCAGATCGCCGCCACCGCCGCCGCATCGTCCAGCGCCGCCAGCCGCGCCGGATCCAGCGCACCCGCCACGCAAGCCTCGGCCAGCGCGCGGGCGTGGGCAATCTTCGGCCGCGACAGCCCGGCCCCGCGCAGCGCCGTCTCCGGCAGCGCCAGCAGCCCCTCGGGTCGATCGGCGCCGGGCAGGGCGCGCAGTCGCCGCCAGATCGCCCCGGCCGCCTGGTTGCTGATCTGCTGGCCGACGATCACCGCCAGCAGCCCGGGAAACCCGGCCGGGCGCACCCGCCACGGCAGCGGACCGGCCTCCGCTTCGATCGGCGCGAACTCGGGATGCGCGGCCACCAGCCGCGCCAGTCCGGAGCGAGCCGCCCATGCGCCGCGGTGGGCGAGGCGGACGCCGGCTTCGAGGCGTTGGCGGCGCAGCGGGGAGAGGTTGAGCCATTCCGGCAGGGAGACCGCGTCAATGAG
>JBMFXF010000394.1:0-1736 GCA_049964515.1 Acetobacteraceae bacterium
CATCGAGCGGTAGATCTCCTCCCACGGCGTCTGGTTGACCAGCTTCGGCGCCACCCACGCCGCCCGCCGCGCCTCCAGCTCGCCCGGCCGCAGCACCACATCCACCTTCCGGGTGTTGAGGTCGATGCGCACGGTATCGCCCGAGCGCAGCAGCGCCAGCCCGCCGCCCACCGCGGCCTCCGGCGAGACGTTCAGGATCGAGGGGCTGCCGGAGGTGCCGGATTGCCGCCCGTCGCCCATGGTCGGCAGGGCGTCGATGCCGCGCGCGAGCAGCGCCGCCGGCGGCTGCATGTTCACCACCTCCGCGCTGCCCGGGTAGCCGACCGGGCCGCAGTTGCGGATCACCAGCACCGAATGCGCGTCGATCCCCAGCGCCGGGTCCTCGATGCGGTGGTGGTAATCCTCCGGCCCCTCGAAGACGATCGCCTTGCCCTCGAACACGTTCGGGTGCGCCGGGTCGGACAGGAAGCGGGCGCGAAAGGCGGCGTCGATCACCGAGGTCTTGATGACGGCGCTGTCGAACAGGTTGCCCGACAGCACCACATAGCCGGCGGCCGGCTTCAACGGCCGGTCGTAGGGGCGGATCACCTCGCGGTCCGGCTCCGGCACCTCGCGCAGGTTTTCCGCCAGGGTACGCCCGGTGACGGTCATCGCCTCGCCATGCAGCTTGCCGGCGGCGAGGAGCTCGCGCAGCACGCCCGGCACCCCGCCGGCGCGATGGAACGCCTCGCCGAGGAAGCGCCCGGCCGGCTGGCAATCCACCAGCAGCGGAATCTCCGGACCGAGCCGCTGCCAGTCGTCCAGCGTATGATCCACCCCCATATGACGCGCGATCGCCACCATATGGATCGGGCAGTTGGAAGACGCGCCGAGCGCGGCGGCGGCCACCACCGCGTTCTCGAACGCGGCCTTGGTCATGATGTCGGACGGGCGGAGGTTTTCGTGCACCATGGCGACGATGCGCCGGCCGGTCTCGTAGGCCATCTGCCCGCGCTCGCGGTACGGCCCGGGAATCGCGGCGCAGCCGGGCAGCGACATGCCCAGCGCCTCGGCCAGCGAATTCATGGAAGTGGCGGTGCCCATGGTGTTGCAATGGCCCACCGACGGCGCCGAGGAGGCGACCATCTTCATGAACTCCTCGTAGTCGATCTTGCCCTCGGCGTAGAGCTTGCGCCCTTCCCAGACGATGGTCCCGGAGCCGGAGAGCCGTCCCTTCCACCACCCGTCCAGCATCGGCCCGCCGGAGAGCACGATCGCCGGAATGTTCACCGTGGCCGCCCCCATCAGGCAGGCCGGCGTCGTCTTGTCGCAGCCGGTGGTGAGCACGACCCCGTCAAGCGGATAGCCGTGCAGCACTTCCACCAGGCCCAGATAGGCGAGGTTGCGATCCAGCGCGGCGGTCGGGCGCTTGCCGGTCTCCTGGATCGGGTGCAGCGGGAATTCGAGCGGGATGCCGCCGGCGTCGCGGATGCCGTCGCGGATGCGGGTGGCGAGGTCGAGGTGATGGCGGTTGCACGGGGAGAGGTCGGACCCGGTCTGGGCGATGCCGATGATTGGCTTGCCGCCCTGCAACTCCTCGCGGGTGATGCCGTAGTTCAGGTAGCGCTCGACATAGAGCGCGGTCATCGCCGGGTCTTCCGGATTGTCGAACCAGCGGCGGGAGCGCAGGCGCTTGGGGTGCGGGGGGTGGGTCATGGCGGGGCTTCCTGGACGCGGCGGAGCGGAGGGTGGTGAGG
>JBMFXF010000395.1:0-1690 GCA_049964515.1 Acetobacteraceae bacterium
CTGATCGGCTCGCCGGCCACGGTGGCCGAGAAGATCGAACGCCTCCAGCACGAGACCGGCGGCTTCGGCGCGCTGCTGGTGTTCGGCTTCGACTACGCCGACGCGCCGGAAGCGTGGCACGACTCGCTCGGGCGGCTGGCGGGGGAAGTCATGCCGCGGCTCGGCGCCGCATGAGCCGGGTGCTGCACCGCGCCGGCGCCACCCCGCCGGTGGCGGTGGGCGGGGACGGGGTGTGGCTGCACCTGGCCGACGGGCGACGCATCCTGGACGGCTCGGGGGGCGCGGCGGTGGCCTGCCTGGGGCATGGCAACGCCCGGGTCGCGGCGGCGATCGGCGCGCAGGCGGCGCGGCTGGCCTACGCGCATACCGGCTTCTTTACCTCCGAGCCGGCCGAGGCGCTGGCCGAGATGCTGGTGGGGACCGAGCCGGGCGGGCTCACCGCCGCCTGGTTCTGCTCCTCCGGCTCGGAGGCGACGGAGGCGGCGCTGAAGCTGGCACGGCAATATCATGTGGAACGGGGGGCGCCGGAGCGGACGCGGGTGATCGCGCGCCGGCAGAGCTATCACGGCAACACCCTGGGCGCGCTGGCCGCGGGCGGGAACATGGCGCGCCGGGCGCTGTATCAGCCGCTGCTGGGGGCGGCGTTCTCGCATGTCTCGCCGGCCTTCGCCTATCGGTTCCAGGACCCCGGCGAGACCGAGGCGGCGTATGTGGACCGGCTGGCCGCCGAGCTCGAGGCGGAGTTCGCCCGGCTCGGCCCGGAGCGGGTGATCGGCTTCATCGCCGAGCCGGTGGTGGGGGCGACCGCCGGCTGCGTGCCGGCGCCGGCGGGGTATTTCCGCCGCGTGCGCGAGATCTGCGACCGCCACGGGGCGCTGCTGATCCTGGACGAGGTGATGTGCGGCCTCGGCCGCTGCGGCACGCGCCATGCCTGGGAGGCGGAGGGGGTGGCGCCGGACATCCAGATCATCGCCAAGGGCATGGCCGGCGGCTACCAGCCGATCGGCGGCATCCTGATCGGCGGGCGCATCATGGCGGCGCTGGCCGCCGGGTCCGGCGCCTTCGTGCACGGGCACACCTATCAGGCGCATCCGGTGGCCTGCGCGGCGGCGCTGGAAGTGCAGCGGATCATCGCCGAGGAGGGG
Organism: Acetobacteraceae bacterium; assembly: GCA_049964515.1. GTDB lineage: Bacteria > Pseudomonadota > Alphaproteobacteria > Acetobacterales > Acetobacteraceae > JAJZVS01. The sequence goes on from JBMFXF010000395.1 coordinate 1,146, forward strand.
CTGGTGGCGCGCGCCGCGGCGATGGGCGCGGTGCTGGAGGCGGCGCTGGTGGCGCGGTTCGGCAATCATCCGCAGGTGGGCGATATCCGCGGCCGGGGGCTGTTCCGCGCCATCGAGCTGGTGGCCGACCGCGCCGGCCGGACCCCGTTCGACCCGGCGCTGCGGCTGCACGAGCGGGTGAAGGCGGCGGCGCTGGCCGAGGGTCTCGCGGTCTATCCGATGGGCGGCACCATCGACGGGGTGCGCGGGGATCACGTGGTGATCGCGCCGCCGTTCATCGTGACCGAGGCGGAGATCGGGATGATCGTGGAGCGGCTGGCGCGCGCGGTGGCGGCGGCGGTGGACTCTGCGATGGGCGCGGGGCGATGACGGTGTTCGCGTTCGTGACCGTCGATGTGTTCACCGACACCCGCTTCGGCGGCAATCCGCTGGCGGTGTTTCCCGACGCGCGCGGGATGGAGGCGACGACGATGGCGGCGCTGGCGCGCGAGTTCAACCTCTCGGAGACCAGCTTCGTGCTGCCGCCGGCGGATCCGGCGCATCGG
>JBMFXF010000396.1:0-1662 GCA_049964515.1 Acetobacteraceae bacterium
GAGCTGATGCTCTCCTTGCTGACCAAACGACGGCGCCGGATCTCGGCAATCATATCCATGAACAACACCCCAGATTCTCCCGCGTAAACGCCGGATGATCGCACGTACCAGGGTGGAAACTATTGGACGCTGTTTACCCCCGGAATCTGGAAAGTTTTGCACGCTGTTTTACAACGCATCTCTCGCTGTGGCTCACCACGCTGGCGAAAGAGCACGAATTCACCTTCCTCTCCCATGCGCTGCGCCGGGGCGATTCCCTGCTCGGGCTGGATGTGGACGGCATCGCGGCGCTGAGCTGGGCGCCGGCGGACGAAGCCCCGCTCGCCACCGCGCTGGTGCGGCCGAAGATCGCGCGCGCCGAGCAGGAGCGCGTGCGCATCCGTGCGGCGCTGGATTGGATGGGAGAGGCGGACCTGCGCCCGCTGCTCGACCGCGCCGATGCCGAACTGCGGGAGGTGCGGGCGATCGGCGATGCCGTGATCGGCGCGTTCTTCAGCGGCACCAATGCCCGCGCGCGGGCGCAAGCGCGGGAAGCGCTGGCCGATGCCTATGGCGCGGCCGGAGAGGTGTGGCGGGCGAAGCTGGCGGAGTTCGTCGCCGTGCCGCGCCGGCTCACCCCGCCGCTCACGCCGTTCCACTGGCCGGTGGAGTTCCCGGAGGTGTTCGACCGCGACAACCCGGGCTTCGACGTGGTGGTGGGCAACCCGCCCTATGCCGGAAAGAACACCATCGCCGAGGGCCATCCTGCCGGCTACGTCGAATGGTTGCAGGCGCTGCATCCGGGCGCGCATGGCAACGCCGATCTGGTGGCGCATTTCTTCCGCCGCGCCTTCGCCCTGCTGCGCCGGGACGGCTGCTTCGGGCTGATCGCCACCAACACGATCCGCCAGGGCGACACGCGGGAGACCGGGCTGCGGCCGATCCTGACCGCCGGCGGCACCATCATCGCGGCGCGGCGCCGGCTGGTCTGGCCGGGGGCGGCGGCGGTGGTCGTGAGCGTGGTGCATGTGCTGAAGGGGCCGGCTGACGCGCCGCCGGTGCTGGACGGCAAGCAGGTTTCGCGGATCAGCGCCTTCCTGGTGGAGGGCGAGCAGGATGCGACCCCCGCGGCGCTGCGTGCAAATGCGGGGATCGCGTTCCAGGGCAGCATTCTGCTGGGGATCGGGTTCACCTTCGACGACCGGACCAGCGACCCGGCGGCGAACCGACTGGCGGAGAGGGAACGGCTGATCGCGAAGGACCCCAGGAACGCCGAGCGCATCCGGCCCTATATCGGCGGGGAGGAAGTCAACAACAGCCCAACGCACGCACACCATCGGTATGCGATCGACTTTTTCGACTTTCCACTCCGACGCGAAGCGATGGCCGCGATATGGCAGGACGCCGACGAACGCCAGAGGCGTAAATGGCTTGCGCGCGGAATAGTACCTCTGGATTATCCGGACCCTGTTGCGGCGGACTGGCCTGATTTGCTCGCGATCGTCGAGGAACGGGTGAAGCCGGAACGCAGTCGGCTCAAGGATGACAATGCGACAGGAAAACGAAGAAAGGAATTCTGGTGGCAGTGGGGCGGAAACCTCAATCATCCCCTCATTTTTTACCGTTCGATATCAATATGTTATACTTCTCCTAAACTGGCTGGCTATGGTTTCGTCATCGGCC
>JBMFXF010000397.1:0-1625 GCA_049964515.1 Acetobacteraceae bacterium
GCGTATTCCGAAGGAAAGTCCCGCACCAGCGCCGCAGCGTTTTGCAAGTGGCTCCGCAGATTTAGAATTGCTGTTTATCTTCGGCGCAGATCCAGGGTTCGCGGGGTTTCCCGTGCCACCGCCGGCACCGGTTCCGCCATCGCCCCGGCCGAGTGCCCGAACGGGAAGAACCGGGCCCGTCGCCGCGCCTCGGCTTCGTTGGCATTCACCGGGAAGCGCTCGTAATGGCGCCCCCCGGGATGGGCGACGTGATGCGTCATCCCGCCCAGGCTGCGCCCGGACCAGCGGTCGTAGAGGTCGAACACCAGCGGCGCGTCGGCGGGCAGGGTCGGATGCAGGCCGGAGGGCGGGTGCCAGGCCTTGAACCGCACGCCTCCCACATACTCCCCGGCGCGATCGGTCGCCGCCAGCGGTACCGCGCGCCCGTTGCAGCCCAGCACGTATCGCTCCGGCACAAAGCCGAAAAGCCGCAGCTGCACCCGCTCGACCGAGCTGTCCACATAGCGGACGGTGCCGCCGCCGGCGGGTTCCTCGCCCAGCACGTGCCAGGGTTCCAGCGCGTGACGCAGCTCGATCTCCACCCCGGACACGGTGATCGCGCCGATGCGGGGAAAGCGGAACTCGTGATGCGGCGCGAACCATGCCGGGTCCAGCGCGAAGCCGAGCGCCGCGAGCTCGGCCAGCGCGGCCTCGAAATCCCGGGCCACGTAGTGCGGCAGCATGAAATCGTCGTGGATGCGGCTGCCCCAGCGGATCAGCTCGCGCTCATACGGGTGGGCGGCGAAAGCGGCCAGCGCGGCGCGCATCAGCAGCAGCTGGGCGGCGGCCATGCGCGCGTGCGGCGGCATTTCCAGCGCCCGGAACTCCACCAGCCCCAGCCGGCCGGTGGCGGATTCGGGGGCGTAGAGCTTGTCGATGCAGAACTCGGTGCGATGCGTGTTGCCGGTCATGTCGGCCAGCAGGTGGCGCAGCAGCCGGTCGGTCACCCAGGGCGCCGTCTCGCGCCCGGGGGCGATGGCGGCGAAGGCGATTTCGAGTTCGGCCAGGCTGTCCTGACGCGCCTCGTCGATGCGCGGATGCTGGCTGGAGGGGCCGATGAACAAGCCGCTGAACAGGTACGACAGCGACGGATGATTGTGCCAGAACCCGAGCAGCGATTTCAGCAGATCGGGCCGGCGCAGGAACGGGCTGTCGGCCGGCTCGGCGGCGCCCATCACCACGTGATTGCCGCCGCCGGTGCCGGTGTGGCGGCCGTCGAGCATGAATTTCTCGGTGGCGAGTCCGACCTGCCGGGCCTCGGCATACAACGTCTCGCCACGCTCGATCAGTTCCGCCCAGCTGGCGGCCGGATGGACGTTGACCTCGATCACGCCCGGATCCGGGGTGATGGAGAAATGGCGCAACCGCGGGTCCGGCGGCGGCAGATAGCCTTCCAGCACCAGCTTGCGCCCGCACTCGGCCGCTGTCTCCTCGACCGCGGCGGCAAGCGCGAGCCAGTCCTCGGCGGTGAAGAGCGGGGGCAGGAAGACGTGGAGCAAGCCGCCTCGCGCCTCCACCGTGAGCGCGGTGCGCACCACCGCGGCCGGATCCTGGGCCGCGAGCGAAGCAGCGTCCTGGGCGAGCGG
>JBMFXF010000398.1:0-1604 GCA_049964515.1 Acetobacteraceae bacterium
TCGGCCGCGCGCGCCTGCGCCGATGCGGAACGGCTGATCGCGGCGGGGCTCGCGGATGCCGCGGTGGTGGGCGGCGCGGACAGCCTGTGCCGGATGACCCTGCGCGGGTTCGCCGCGCTCGAACTCGTCTCCCCCGTCCCCTGCCGGCCGGGGGCGGCCGACCGGGCGGGGCTTTCGATCGGCGAGGCGGCCGGGTTCGCGCTGCTGGACCCGCGGGGAGAGGGGGTGGCGCTGCTCGGTGCCGGCGCGTCGAGCGACGGCTACCACATGTCCGCCCCGCGCCCCGACGGCGCCGGCGCGGCGGCGGCCATGCAGGCGGCGCTGGACGCGGCCGGGGTGCCGGCGGCGGCGATCGACTACATCAACCTGCACGGCACCGGCACCAGGGCCAATGACGCGATGGAGGACGCCGCGGTGGTCTCGGTGTTCGGCGTGGCGACGCCGTGCAGCTCCACCAAGGCCTATTGCGGTCACACCCTGGGGGCGGCGGGCATCGTGGAGGCGGTGATCGCGGCGCTGTGCATCGAGCACGGGCTGCGCCCGGGCGGGCTGTTCCTGGACGCGCCCGATCCGGCGCTGGGGGCGCGGCTGCTGGTCGCCAACGAGACCGCGCCGGTGCGCCGGGTAATGAGCAACTCGTTCGGCTTCGGCGGGATCAACTGCAGCCTGGTGCTGGGGGCGGCATGATCGCGGTACGGGTGCGCGGGGTGGGGGTGTGGATGCCGGGGCTTGCCGGATGGCCGGCCGCGCGCGCGGTGCTGCGCGGGGCGGCGCCGTTCGTTCCCGCCGAGGCGCCGCCGCCAGCGCCGGCGCTGCTGACCGCCAACGAACGCCGGCGCGCGGCGGCCTCGGTCCGGCTGGCGCTGGCGGTGGCGGCGGAGGCGCACGCCGATGCGGGGGTGGCGCCGGGGGCGATTCCGGGGGTGTTCGCCAGTTCCAACGGCGATGCGACGGTGGTGGGCGCGCTGCTGGAAACGCTGGCGGGGCCAACACCGATGGTCTCTCCCACTCAGTTCCACAACTCGGTACACAACGCGGCGGCGGGGTATTGGAGCATCGCCACGCGATCGGCGCAGCCGGTCACCAGCCTGAGCGGGCACGACGGAAGTTTCGCCGCCGGGCTGCTGCGCGCGGCCTCCGAGGTGGCGGCGGATGCGGCCACCGTGCTGCTGGTGGCCTACGATCTGCCGGTGCCGCCGCCGCTGGGGGCGCGGCGGGAGACGCGCTTCGCCTGCGGGGTGGGGCTGGTGCTGGGGCCGGCCGACGCGGCGGGGCCGATGCTGCGGGTGGATTACCGTGCCGTCCCCGCCGCCGCGGATGCGGGCCTGCCGCGGCTGGCGGCGCTGCGGGAGATCGCGGCGGCGAACCCGGCCGGGCGGGCGCTGCGGCTGCTGGAAGCGCTGGCGCGGGCGGAGGCCGATGCGCTGCGCCTGCCGCTGTTCGGCGGGCAGGTGCGGGTGGAGGTGACGCCGTGCTCGGCGCCGCGCGGCTTCGCGCCCTGATCCCCCAGCAGGGGGCGATGTGCCTGCTGGATGCGGCGGTGCGATGGGATCGGCGGGGGGTGTTGTGCCGCGCCGTTTCGCATCTGGACCCGGCCAACCCGC
>JBMFXF010000399.1:0-1594 GCA_049964515.1 Acetobacteraceae bacterium
CGTAGATCCGTTGACATGATGCGCCCCTTCCGCTGCGTTCCTTCCTGCCGCCTCAGTACGGTCGGTCCCCGCACATCTGGGTCCGGTGCATGATGCGCTGGTAGCGGTCGTCGAACTCGTCGCGACGGTGCAGGGTGCAGCGATTATCCCATAAGACCAGATCGCCGGCCTGCCACACCTGCGTCCAGCAGAACCGCGGCTCGGTGGCATGGGCCCACAGGTGATCCAGCAGCGCCTCGCTGTCCTGCAGTGACTGTTCCGGGATGCAGGCGTTCCGCCGACGGCCGAGGAACAGGCACTTCCGTCCGGTCACCGGATGGGTCCGCACGATCGGATGCCGCGCCCCGACGGTCTGGGTCGGGTCGGCAATGTCGGCGAAGCCCCGGCGCAGCTCGCCCACGCTGTTGCGGGAGGCATCGTGAATGCAGCTGAGCCCGGCGATCCGGTTGCGGGTCGCCTCCTCCAGCGTCTCGAAGGCGGCATACATGTTGGCGAAGGAGGTGTTGCCGCCGGTCGGCGGCACCGCGATCGCATAAAGCGCGCTCGCCATCGGCGGGATGTCGTTGTACGACATGTCGGTGTGCCAGTGCGATTCGTAGTTGCCGAGGCCGCCGATCGCCTTGCCGTTCAGCTTCACATTCGAGATGACCGCCACATAGGCCGCCGCCTCGGGGGCAATCGCAAGACGCGGGTCCTCGGTCATCTCCACGCCGGCGGCGCGGATCGGGATGCGGTCCAGCGTGCCGATCCGCCGGCTGAAATTCATCAGATCGATGTCGGTCAGGGTCTGACCACGAAAGCGCAGCACCAGATGCTCCTCCCAGGCGCGCTCGATCGCAGCGAAGCTCGCATCGTCCAGGCGGGCGAGATCGACGCCCTCCACGTCGGCGCCGATCGCGGTCCCCAGGGGACGGATACGAACACGGCCGGGATCCAGGATTGCCGACATCATTTCCCCCCTTCTTGGGCGCAGGCGGCAGGTCGCCGCCGTTTGTTGCCCAAGCCATAGCACCGGGGTCGGGATTTCGGGCTTGAAAAATTCATGGTCTACCCATAAAATAATTAGGCCCCCCCCCGGCGATCCCCGATGGCCGCGCGTCTTCCCCCGCTCAACGCCTGTCGTGCCTTCGAAGCCGCCACCCGTCTGGGCAGCTTTTCCCGCGCCGCGGCGGAGCTGAACGTGACCCCGACCGCGATCAGCCACCATGTGAAGATGCTCGAAGCCTGGACCGGTCGGCGGCTGTTCACCCGCCAGAACAACGCGATTGTGCCGACCGACGCGGCCCGCCTGCTGGCGCCGACGATCGGCGAGGCGTTGGAGCGGATCGCCGACGGGGTGCAGAGCCTGACCGCGGCGGCGGGTCCCGATCTGGTCTCGATCAGCGTGCAGCCGGATTTCGCCCTGAAATGGCTGATCCCGCGCCTGCCGCGTTTTTCCGCGCTCTACCCGCGGGCCGAACTGCGCCTGGTGACGGCCTACCGTTCGCTCGATTTCCTGAGCGAGGACATCGATCTCGCGGTGCGCTATCTGGAGCCGACGGCCCTGGCCGAGACCGGCGCGGAGTTGCGCGCCGAGATGTTGCTGCGCGCCGAC
>JBMFXF010000400.1:0-1562 GCA_049964515.1 Acetobacteraceae bacterium
CGTCACGCTCGACCGCCCGCCGGTGAACGCGCAGCAACGCGCCACCCAGGACGAGATCGCGCTTTGTTTCGACGAATTGTCCGACACGCCGGCGGCGCGGGTGGTGATCCTGACCGGGGCGGGGCGGGTGTTCTCGGCCGGCGCCGACATCAAGGCGCGCGCCGCCGCCACGCCGGTTCCGGGCGGGGACCGCCAGCACCTGCGCAGCGCGCGGGAGAGCTATCACGCCATCATGGAATGCGCGAAGCCGGTGATCGCGGCGATCAACGGTCCGGCGCTGGGCGCGGGCCTGGCGCTGGTGGCCAGCTGCGACATCCTGGTGGCCGCCGAGGAGGCCGAGCTCGGCCTGCCGGAAGTCACCGTCGGGCTGATGGGCGGCTGCCGGCACGCCATGCGCCTGCTGGGCCATTCCGCGGTGCGGCGGATGATGTTCACCGGGGAGCGGCTGAGCGGGGCCGAGCTCTACCGCCGCGGCGTGGTGGAGGCCTGTGTCCCGCTGCCCGAGCTGATGCCGGCGGCGCGCGCCATCGCGGCGCGGATCGCCGCCCTCAGCCCGACCGCGGTGCGGATGGCCAAGCATTCGCTGAACACCATCGCCGAGATGTCGCTGCGCGACGGGTATCACTTCGAGCAGGACATGACGATGGCGCTGTCGCGGACGCCGGATGCGATGGAGGCGAAGCGGGCGTTCCTGGAGAAGCGCGCCCCGGTGTTCCGCGACGCCGAGTGACATTCCCCTTGCCTTCCTCCTCCCCCCTCGCTATCAATGCCATCACTGCCATCGTTCTTATCGGGGTCCCGCCATGTCCGCCAGCCTCAGCGTCCGCAATCTGGAGCCTGAGATCGTCGGCCGGCTGAAGCGCCGCGCGGCGGCGCATGGTCGGTCGGCCGAGGCCGAGGTGCGGGAGATTCTGCGCACCGCCCTGGCTGGGGAGCCCGAGCCCGGGTTTGCCGAGCTTGCCGCCGAGTTGCGGGCCCTGACCGCCGGGCGTCGGCACACGCCGGCGGAGGTTCTGCTGCGCGAGGCGCGCGACGGGCGTTAGCCGTGGCCGCCTATGTGGTGGATGCCTCGGTGGCGATCAAATGGGTGATTGCCGAGCCGGGCGCGGAGGCGGCGCTTGCGTTGCTGGGCCATGAGCTGACCGCGCCCGATCTGCTGGTGGCGGAGTGCGCCAATATTCTGTGGCGCAAGCACCGGCTGGGCGAGATCAGCCTGCGCGAGGCGGGTTTGGCGGCGCGGCTGCTGGAGCGGGCGGAGGTCGATCTGGTGCCGATGCGCCGGCTGTTGGATCGCGCGACGGCGCTGGCGATCGCGCTGGATCATCCGGCCTATGACGCGGTTTATCTGGCGCTGGCGGAGCTGACTGGCCGTGCCTTCGTCACCGCGGATGTGCGGCTGGCGCGCAAGGCGGCCGGCGGCACCGCCCGGGTGCTGACGCTGGATGATTTCGCCCCCTGACTCCAAGGCGCGGGCCCCCTTCCCCCGTTTCCTGGTTCGGCTGCAGCGCCGTTTCCTCGTCCCGGCCTGAACCTGCGAAGGGCGCCGCGCGGAGCGGGCGTCA
>JBMFXF010000401.1:0-1556 GCA_049964515.1 Acetobacteraceae bacterium
ATGCCCGGATGCGGGCAATCGCGCGCCGCGGCGCGGAACCGGGTGGAGGTGCCGTGATAGGCGCCGTCCCAGTCCGGCGGGGCGGCGGCGGCGCGCGGCGGGGCGGGGCGCGCGGCGGGCGCGGCGCAGCCGGCCAGCGCCGCCAGCAACAGGATCGCGAGTGGCTTCATGCGCCGGTTCATGCGATGGCCGGGAGCGGAACGCAACGCCGGCCCCTTCCCGCCCCGGCGCCCCGCCTGTATGTCGCGCCGATGCCGGAGGCGCCGATGTCCGCTCCACCCCGCGTGGCCCTGTTCGTGACCTGCCTGGTCGATCTGCACCGGCCGACCGTGGGCTTCGCCGCGATCCGGCTGCTGGAAGCCGCCGGCTGCCGGGTGGAGGTGCCGCGCGCGCAGACCTGCTGCGGGCAGCCGGCCTATAACTCGGGCGACCGCGCCACCGCCCGCGCCCTGGCCGAGGGGCTGCTGGATGCCTTCGGCGGCTATGACTACGTGGTGGTGCCGTCCGGCTCCTGCGGCGGGATGCTGCGCCACCACCTGCCGCATCTGTTCGACGACGACCCCAATCTGCGGGCCCGGGCCGACGCGCTGGCCGCCCGCACCCACGAGCTGGTGAGCTTCCTGGTCGATATCCGCGGCATGACCACCCCGCCCGGGCGCTGGACCGGAGGCGCGGTGACCTACCACGACAGCTGCTCGGGCCTGCGCGAACTCGGGGTGAAGGCGCAGCCGCGCGCGCTGCTCGCGGCGGCGGGCGCGGCCGTGACCGAACTGGCCGAACCCGAAATCTGCTGCGGCTTCGGCGGCACGTTCTGCGTGAAATACCCCGAGATCTCGACCCGCATGGTCTCCGACAAAACCGCCGACGTGGTGGCCAGCGGGGCGGACACGCTGCTGGCCGGGGATCTCGGCTGCCTGCTCAATATCGCCGGCCGGCTGGCCCGCCAGGGACACGATGTGAAAGTGCGGCACGTGGCCGAAGTGCTGGCCGGGATGACCGAAACCCCGCCGATCGGCGCCCCGCGCGGCTGAATCCCGCGCGCCGTCTTCCCCGACTCGACCGGTTTCGGGCAAGGTGACGAGGCGCAACCGTTTGGTAACGGTTTGTCCCCTAGCGTGGTTGCGTCCGCCGGGCCACCCGGCGCGTTCGGAAGGACCTGCCATGCCAGCGGTTGCCCCCCCCATCGCCGCGCCCGCCGGACCGCGCGTCCGCCGCGCGCGCGCCTGACCGCGGCGCAGGGCATGTCCGCGGTCGTCATCGTCGATGACAGCATCGCCAACCTGGCGATCTATGCGCGGCTGGTCGGGTCGGTGGCGGCCGACGCCGACATCCGCCGCTTCTCCGACGCGGCGGAGGCGCTTGCCTGGCTCGCCGCCAACCAGGCCGATCTGGTGGTCACCGACTATCTGATGCCGGGGATGCACGGCGCCGAGCTCACCCGGCAAATCCGCGACCTGCCCAGCGTCGGCGACATCCCGGTCATCATCGTCACCGCTCATGCGGACCGGGAGTTCCGGCTGCGCGCGTTCACCGCCGGCGCCAGCGATTTCGTGCAG
>JBMFXF010000402.1:0-1491 GCA_049964515.1 Acetobacteraceae bacterium
GGCAAGCCGCGCGCGGGGTTCGAGGTGACCGGCGGCGGCTTCATCGCCACCGGGCCGGACCGCGCCGCGGTGGCGGCGGCGGCGGAGAAGATCCGCTACCGGGTGGCATTCTACGGCTCGACCCCGGCCTATCGCGGCGTGTTCGACCTGCATGGGCTGTCCGATCTCGGGGTTCGCCTGAACGTGCTGTCGCGCGAGGGCAAATGGTCCGAGATGGCGGCGCTGGTCTCCGACGAGACGCTGGATCTGTTCTGCGCGCGGGCCGATTACGACGGCCTGCCGGATGCCATCGCGCGCCGCTTCGGCGGGCTGGTGGACACGGTCGCGCTGGAATTTCCCCCGGAGACGCCGGCGGCGACACGGCGCGCTGTGGTGGCCGCGATCCAGGCGGTGCCGCACCGATTCGCGGGGTTCGGCGCCGCGCTGCCCGGGTAGCGGCGCGCCGGCTGCTACCGCAGCCGGGCCCCGGTCGCTTTCGCCACCGCCGCCACCACCTTGGCCGCCGCAGCGTCCAGCTCCGCCTCGGTCAGGCTGCGCGCGCGCGGCTGGAACGTGACCTCGACGCCGAGCGAGCGCTCGCCGGCGGCGAGGCTGCCGCCCTGGAACAGGTCGAACAGCGCCACGCCGGCGATCAGCGCCCGGTCGGCGCCGCGCGCGGCGCGCAGCACCGACTCGGCCGGCGTGTCGCGCCCCACCACGAAGGCGAAATCCCGCCGCACCGGCTGGAACGCGGGCAGATCGGGGGGGGCGCGGCGGCGGCGCTTCGGGTCGGGCAGCGCGTCCAGGAACAGCTCGAACGCGGCGGCCGGCGCGGGCAGATCGAGTGCCGCCAGCAGCCCGGGATGCAGCGCGCCGAACCGGCCCAGCACCGTCTTCGGCCCCTGCCGTACCACGCCCGACTGGCCGGGATGGTAGAACCCGGGCGCGTCGGGGGTGACCGAAAGCGCCTCGAACGGCACGCCCAGCGCGCCCAGCGCGGCCCAGAGATCCGCCTTGGCGGTCATCGCGTCCACCGGCGCCTGCGGCCCCGCCCAGTGGCGCGGCGCGGCGCCCGCGCGCAGCCCCGCCGCCACCAGCGCCTGGCCTCCCACCTGGCCTGGGGGCTCGAACGCGGGGCCGAGCTCGAACAGCGCGACATCGGGGTACCCGCGCGCGGCGTTGCGCGCCGCCGCCTGGGCCAGGGTGGCAAGCGGGGTCGGACGCAGCTGGTTGAGGTCCGAGGCGATCGGATTGGCCAGCCGCAGCGTCTCCGGCGCCTCGCCGAAACGGGCGGCGGTGGCGGCATCGAGGAAGCTGAAGGTCACGCATTCCACCAGCCCCTGCGCGGCCAGCACGCGCCGGGCGATGGCGGCGCGGGTCTGGCGCCGGGTCAGCACCGGCCCCGGCACCGGGGCGGCGCGCGGCAGCGACACCGGCGCGATGGTGTCGAGCCCGCGCAGGCGCAGCACCTCCTCGATCAGGTCGCATTCCGGCTCGATCTCGGCGCAGCCT
>JBMFXF010000403.1:0-1430 GCA_049964515.1 Acetobacteraceae bacterium
CGGCTTGCGTTTACCGCGGGTTTACCGGTACCGTGTAGCGAGGTGGTTTCAGGAGGGATGATGATGGCGCGCAGTTCCTCGTTCTGGACCGCGTTCTGGACCGGTCTCGCGGCACCGGTCGGGCTCTACGCCCCGGCGCAGCCTTATATGGCCTATGTCACCGCGGCCAGCGTGGCGCGAAACTTCGCAGAGGTCGGTGCGTATCTTCGTCAGACCGCGCCGCCGGATGCCGGACCGCCCGCCCCGCCCCGAGGCTGAACCCGCCGCGCCGCCGTCGGCCGACGCGGCGGCACTGGCCCAGCTCCTCGCCGCGCAGCGGGACGGGCTTCCCTACGCTCCGGGCCCCCTGCCTGGGCCGACTCTGGGTGGCATCCCGGTCGGGCTGCTGGCGGGCGCGGCGCGCGCGGCGCAGCAGGTGCAGGTTTGGCAGGGTCAGTTTCCTCCACCGGAAGCGATCGAAAAATACGAGGTCGTGCTGCCGGGGTCGTTCGATCGCATGATCCGCATGGCCGAGCGGTTGCAGGAGGCGCAGATCGAGGAAACCAGGCAGGCGCAGCGTTTCGCGCGCGACGATATCCGGCGCGGGCACTGGCTTGGCTTTGCCGCCACCATGGCGGCGATTCTGGGGGCCATCGTTTGCGTGGCGGTGGCCGGTATGACCCATCAGTCCGGGATCCTGTGGGTTGCCGGCGCGCTGGTCGGGGTGCCGGTGATGGCGGTGGCGAAATCGCTGGTGGAGACGGCGCGCACGCCATCGGCGCGGGAGCTCATGCAGGCCACCGGCACCGCGCCGGGCGAGGGCTCTCGGGGCACGCCCGCCGATCCGGGGTGACGCCGACAGAGGCTGGCCCCGCCGCGGTGGACACCGCCACCGCTTCGCGCCACATCTGCGGCGCGCTTGACCGGAGGCTTGCCGTGCCCATCCCCCGCTCGCTCCCCGCCACCTTCCTGGCGCTGGCCATGGCCGCGACCCTGGCCGGCTGCGCCGCCGCCGGCCCCGGCCCCGCCGCGGGCAATCCCTACCCGCCGGTGCCCCCGCCGCGGCAGGAGGCGATCGGCAAGCCCCCGGTCACGGCGGTGCCGCTGCTGTGGCAGCCCGGGTTCTGGAACTGGACCGGCGCCGGCTATGTCTGGTACCGTGGCCGCTACGTCGCCCGCGGCAGCCACTCCAACCTGTTCATGCCCGGCTACTGGAAGCAGGAGGACGGCACCTACCGCTGGGTGCCGGCGCACTGGCTGCCCGGCTGATCGCGCCGATGACCCGGGCCGAGCGGCTGGGCGGCGGCTCGATCGCGCTCGGCTGCCTGGTGCTGGCGTTGAAGGCGGCGGCGTGGTGGCTGACCCGCAGCGCCGCGCTCTATTCGGACGCGCTGGAAACCACCGTCAACGTCGCCGCCAGCGTGATCGCGCTGGTGGCGCTGCGCTTCGCC
>JBMFXF010000404.1:0-1380 GCA_049964515.1 Acetobacteraceae bacterium
GGTGTCACGGTCGAGCCGGTAACGGTTGAGCAGGGCGAGCTGGCGCGGCAGGCCTTCCTTGATTTTGGCAAGGGCAGGCACAAGGCTGGCCTGAATTACGGCGACTGCTTTCCCTATGCCCTGGCGAAGGCCACGGGCGAACCGCTCTTATTTAAGGGCAATGACTTCAGCCAAACCGATATCAGGACGGCCGCGTGAACATGTCTTCCATTTCGGCCGACGCAACACACGTGCCGATTACTCAGGCATGCGGCGGGCGCGGGATGATATCGAATTCGGGCGTATGATGAGCCACTTGCAAAACCGCGCTGACAGCGTGAATTTCCGCGGCATTGCATTGAAAATGGGCGACCCGCCCGCATCCGCCGTGTGGTATCGTGGAGTTGCGAACCACCCAATACCCACCAAGCAACAAGGATGCAGGCGATGTCGCTTCGGGACACTCTATCGACATACCTGCTCCGCATTCAAGAAGATCTTCTGCCCTGGCTTGACGACGCGATGGGCGGCCCGCTGAGCCGACACCACCAGCACCTGGTCAGCGTGCTGGGCATGGTACGGATCGAGGCGTTTGTGCCGAGTTGGCAAGGCGTGCCGGGGCGCCCCCTTTCCGAACGCGCCGCCTTGGCACGTGCCTTCGTCGCCAAAGCGGTGTTCAATCTTCCGACCACCCGCCTGCTGATCGACACGTTGTCCGCCGACAAGACCCTGCGCCGCCTGTGCGGCTGGCAGCGCCTGCGCGAGGTCCCGAGCGAAGCCACGTTCTCGCGCGCCTTCGCGGCCTTCGCCGCGAGCGCCCTGCCCTCCCGGCTGCACGCGGCGCTGATCAAGGAAACCCACGCGGACCGTCTGGTCGGGCACATCTCGCGCGACAGCACCGCGATCGAGGCCCGCGAGAAGCCGGCGAAACCAGAAAAACCGGACCCGCCGGTGCCGGCGGCCCAGCCCAAACCCAAGCGCGGTCGCCCGCGCAAGGGCGAGGTCCGCCCCGCCGCGCCGCCGCGCCGGATCGCGCAGCAGCCGGGCATGACCTTGCCCATGATGCTGGCCGATCTGCCGCAGCGCTGCGATGTCGGGGTCAAGCGCAATGCCCAAGGACACCAGGAATCCTGGATCGGCTACAAACTGCACATCGACACCGCGGATGGCGAGATCCCGATCAGTTGCGTGCTCACCGCGGCGTCCGTGCATGACAGTCAGGTCGCGATTCCGCTCGCCACCATGACCGCCGCACGGGTCACCAACCTGTATGATCTGATGGACAGCGCCTACGACGTTGCTGAGATCAAACAGCACAGCCGCGACCTCGGTCACGTGCCGATCATCGAGGCCAATCCCCGGGCAACCGCGGGTCTGAAGCTGGAACTGGCGCAGGAGGCG
>JBMFXF010000405.1:0-1342 GCA_049964515.1 Acetobacteraceae bacterium
GGTTCGGCCAGCGCATCGGCCATGCGGGCGAGCCAGCCCGGGTGTTGCGGCGTCACATCGTCGTTGAGCAGGCAGAGCAGGGCGCCGCTGGCGGTGGCGGCGGCGTAATTGCAGGCGGCGGCGAAGTTGAACCGCCGCGCCGGCAGCCAGAGCGCGCGCACCCGCGCCGGGTCGAGCCCGGCGATCAGGCGGCGCTGCGCCGCGTCCGGCGGATCCGGCTGCGCCAGCACCAGCACCATGTCGAGCCCGGGATAGTCGGTCCCGTCCAGCACCGACCGCAGCGAGCGCGCCACCGCCCGCCCGCGCGCGGTGCTGGGCACGATGAGGCTGACCGCCGGGCGCGGCCCGCGCGGGGCGGGCGGCAGGGGCGGGGCTTCCGGGCCGGGTGCGGCCTCGGCCTGCGCCGCGTGGGCAAGGGCGCTGCGCAACCGCCGCGGCAGCGCCCCCGGCGCACGCAGCACGCCGCGCGCCAGCACCCCGGCCAGCAGCGGCGCCGCCGCGGCGGCGAGACGCACCGCCGCCTCCGGCCGCGAGATCGGCACGAACCCGGGCGGGACCGGACCTTGCGGCAGGAACACCACCCGCCCGGCCCCCGGCCCGAGGTGCCAAGCGCCGGCGGAGTGCGAAACACGCGGCAGCAGGAACAGCGGCATGGCGCCATCCTGCCGGCAAGGGATGAAGGAAACCTTGCCGGGCGAGCGAGGCCCGCTACCCGATCACGATGCGCGGCCCCGCTGGCGCCCCGGCCAGCCGCGCCCGCACCGCCTTCGCCACCGAAGCGAACGCCTGGCCCGCCGGGCTGTCCGGCGCCTCGGCCGCGACCGGGGTGCCGGCGTCGGAGCCGGTGCGGATCTCAAGCAGCAGCGGCACCTCGCCCAGGAACGGCGCGCCCAGCCGCGCCGCCTCCGCCCGCGCCCCGCCATGGCCGAAAATCTCCGCCCGGTGACCGCATTGCGGGCAGCAGAAGAAGCTCATGTTCTCCACGATGCCCAGCACCGGCACCGAGACCTTCTCGAACATCCTGACCCCGCGCCGCGCATCGATCAGCGCGATGTCCTGCGGGGTGGAGACGATCACCGCCCCGGCCAGCTTCACCCGCTGCGCCATGGTCAGCTGCGCGTCCCCGGTGCCGGGCGGCATATCCACCACCAGCACGTCGAGCGCGCCCCATTCCACCTGGCCCAGCATCTGTTCCAGCGCGCCCATCACCATCGGGCCGCGCCAGATCATCGGCGTCTCCTCCTCGACCAGGAAGCCGATCGACATGCATTTCAGCCCCCAGGCCTCGATCGGCAGCAGCTTCTCCCCGCGCAGCTCCGGCCGCCGCCGCAGCCCCAGCATC
>JBMFXF010000406.1:0-1276 GCA_049964515.1 Acetobacteraceae bacterium
GCGCGCGGCATGTACGAGCTTGCTCCTATTCGCGATATGCAGTGTCAGTCGATCATCGGCGCGCTGGCCTGCGCGCGACTGCCATTCACAACATGGTCGATGAATTCAGGAAGTGTCAGTCGATCATCGGCGCGCTGGCCTGCGCGCGGCCGTCGATGGCGTCACCGTGAGCGAGAACGAAGAGGTGTCAGTCGATCATCGGCGCGCTGGCCTGCGCGCGCGACTCGTGCTTGAAGTTGCTTTATCTGTTTTCTGTGTGTCAGTCGATCATCGGCGCGCTGGCCTGCGCGCGGCGAATTGCGGGGAGAATAATTCAGATTTCTCTTGGTGTCAGTCGATCATCGGCGCGCTGGCCTGCGCGCGTTTGAGGTTCTTTATGGCCCCCACTTCTGTACGCTGGTGTCAGTCGATCATCGGCGCGCTGGCCTGCGCGCGGGCGGGCTTGCGCCAACGGCGAGATTACGGCTGAAGTGTCAGTCGATCATCGGCGCGCTGGCCTGCGCGCGACTTGCGAGCGTTTCTTGCATCCTATGTGTTGTAGCGTGTCAGTCGATCATCGGCGCGCTGGCCTGCGCGCGGGCAACTGCTCGAACAGCACCGGCAGCAGGAGGCCGAGTGTCAGTCGATCATCGGCGCGCTGGCCTGCGCGCGATGATGCAGCATTTGCTGCAAGTCCTGGATTATGTGGTGTCAGTCGATCATCGGCGCGCTGGCCTGCGCGCGACGTGCGACTGTGTCGCAGTTTTCCAATGTGGCTTGTGTCAGTCGATCATCGGCGCGCTGGCCTGCGCGCGATTCCTTCCGGCTCAAAGAGTCGCGTAGATGCTTAGTGTCAGTCGATCATCGGCGCGCTGGCCTGCGCGCGATCGACCACATGCAAGCCTTCCGCATCAGTGTAGGGTGTCAGTCGATCATCGGCGCGCTGGCCTGCGCGCGAGCGTCTTCAATGCCATTTATGTCTAGGATCGTCAGTGTCAGTCGATCATCGGCGCGCTGGCCTGCGCGCGAATAGGGTTGCCGTTGGGCTTCGGCAATACAGTCGGGTGTCAGTCGATCATCGGCGCGCTGGCCTGCGCGCGCCAGAGTTCGTGCCTGATCCGGGCTCACCTCAAAGTGTCAGTCGATCATCGGCGCGCTGGCCTGCGCGCGGGCCGCGCTCGCAACCCTCTATTTTGCTTGAGGTTACACTCCTTGTTCCGAGCGCAACCGCAAAACTCCAATGCAATGTCCCGCACAGCAGCATTCTCCTGCTCCTAAGCTCTTCAGGCAAATGGGG
>JBMFXF010000407.1:0-1105 GCA_049964515.1 Acetobacteraceae bacterium
CCCGTGGCGTCGCTTCGCCATTCAGCGCTTTTTGCAACTCGACATTCAACGACCGCGCGCCAACGCCGCCGCGCGCCATCGGACAGAGCACCTGAATGTCGCGCACCGGGTCGAGGCCGAAGGCGCGGGGGATACGGGTTTTGACCAGATCGATGATGCGGACTGTGGCCGTCTCCGGCTCGTCGGCCTGGACGAAGTGGAAATCGCTCCCGGCCTCGGCGCGGGTGAGGTCCGGCATCTCGCCGCGATTGATCCGGTGCGCGCTGGTGATGATCCGGCTGGAGGCCGCTTGGCGGAAGATCTCGGTCAGCCGCACCACCGGCACCGCGCCCGAGCCGATCAGGTCCGCCAGCACCTGGCCGGGCCCGACCGAGGGCAGCTGATCCACGTCGCCCACCACCAGCAGGGCGGCCGCCGCGGGGATCGCCCGGGTCAGCGCGTGCATCAGGGGCACGTCGACCATGGAGGCCTCGTCGATCACCAGCAGGTCGCATTCCAGGAGGTGATCGGGTCCGCGCCGGAACCCGCCGGTGCGCGGGTCGACCTCCAGCAGGCGATGGATCGTCCGGGCCTCGAATCCGGTCGCCTCGCTCATCCGCTTCGCCGCCCGCCCGGTGGAGGCGGCGAGCAGGATGCGCACTGACTTGGCGGCGAGGATGGCGAGGATCGCCCGCATGATCGTCGTCTTGCCGACGCCGGGGCCGCCGGTGATCACCAGCAGCTTCGAGGCAAGGGCAAGGCCGACCGCCTGGCGCTGGCTCTCGGCGAGCGTCATGCCGATCCGCCGCTCGACCCAGGGGACGGCTTTTTCCGCGTCGATCGCCGGCCAGGGCAGCGCGCCGGCCGCGATCGCCCGCAGCCGTTCGGCGATGCCGCGCTCGGCGTGGTAGAGGCCGGCGAGGAAGATGCAGTCCGCCTCGCCGACGCGGTCGGCGATCACCGCGCCGTCGGCCAGTTCGAGATCGAGCGCGGTGCGGATCAGCGCCTCCGGCACCTCCAGCAGGCGCTCCGCGAGCGGGATCAGTCCCGCGACTGGCAGGCCGCAATGGCCCTCGTCCATCGCCTCGGAGAGCGCATAGCCGATGCCCGCGCGCAGGCGGATCAT
>JBMFXF010000408.1:0-1023 GCA_049964515.1 Acetobacteraceae bacterium
CCATGTCGCCTTCAGCGCCTTCCTCTGGGCCCACGCCTCGACCCCGGTGAAGATCCTCGCCGAGGATGACACGCTGAACGCTTGGTGCGACCGCATGTTCGACGCTTATGACGGTCTGGCCCGCAGTCTGCCGGCCGCCACCTGAACGGGAGGAACTCGATGTCTGCAATCCAGGGCATCCGCGCCTGCGTGTTCGACGCCTATGGCACGCTCTTCGATTTCGGCTCCGCCGTCACCCGCTGTCCGGATGTGCCGGATGACCGCCGCGCGGCGCTGGTGACGCTCTGGCGCGACAAGCAGCTGCAATACACCTGGCTGCGCAGCCTGCAGAACCTCTATACCGATTTCGAGACCGTCACCGCCGACGCGCTCGATTTCGCACTGGAGGCGACCGGCCTCGCCGACCCGAAGCGGCGCGAGTCGCTGCTGGCTCTCTACCGCATCGTCTCGGCCTATCCGGAGGTCAAGGCGACGCTGGGCACGCTGAAAGCGAAGGGGATCGCCACGGCGATACTCTCGAACGGCACCCCGGCGATGCTCGCCGCCGCCATTGCCCATGCCGGGCTCGGCGACGTGCTCGACCATGTGCTGTCGGTCGAGGCGGTCGGCGTGTTCAAGACCGATCCGCGCGTCTACCAGTTGGTGCCGGCGCGGCTCGGGGTCCAGCGCAAGGAAGTCTGCTTCGTCTCCTCGAATGGCTGGGATGCCTACGGCGCCTCGGCCTTCGGCTTCCGCGTCGCCTGGTGCAACCGGGCGCGGCAGCCGGCGGAGCGGCTGCCTGGCGCGCCCGATGCGGCGATCAGCGATCTCTCGGCCCTGCCCGGCCTGCTCGGCCTCGGCTAAGCCGGCGCGCTTGCGCCGCCCGATCCGGCGGCATAATGATTTGGATAGGAATCGGTGGCCCGCAAGGGCTGAAACGGGAACGCAGAAGGGCGAGATCGTGCCCCGGCTGCGGCTGCCCCCGCAACTGTGAGCGGCGAGGCGCGTTCATCCCGGCCATTGCGAGGCGGCGCAGACCGTCCG
>JBMFXF010000409.1:0-981 GCA_049964515.1 Acetobacteraceae bacterium
GGCCGCCGCCGGGGTTGGACCGCAGGGCATCCGCCATGTCGGCGGGTTTCGTCCCGCTCTCCTGTTCGGACCGCACGATATCGGCGTCTATAACGCGCTCGGCAGGCCGCTCGGCTTCACGCTCGCCGCGTGGTTTGCCGCCCATGGCGCGGTGCGGATCAGCGCGGCCGGCGCCGGCGCGCGGGTTGCCTGCCGGTTCCATCGGCTGCGGCCGAACGGTGTCTACAGCCTGTTCGAGAACCATTTCGACCAGAAGCCGGTGGGGTTCACCGCGCTCGACGGCGCGGGGACGCGCAACAACTTCATCGCCGATGCGAACGGCGACGCCAGCATCGTCGTGCGGACGTCGGCGCCGCTTACCCACGCCAACGCGGTGCTGCTGGTCTATCACAGCGACAACAAGACCCACGGCCGGCTACGCGGCAAGCTCGGCGTGACCGCACACCACCAACTGATCGCGCGGCCGCCGGCGTGATCCTGCGCCCGCGTCTGGCCGGCCGATGATCCGCGGGCCAGGCGGCCCGGCCGGCGGGTGTGCCATCCGCGCGCCCTCACCGGGAGCAACACGCTGATCTTCGGGCCAGATTCGGCTGGTTTGCCGGGTGGTGAGGAGGGACGGGGCGGGCGAAGCCTGGCAAGGCCACGGCGCCGGCCGGGGGCTTGAGCCCTGGTGGATGGCCGCGGCGGCACCATGTTGCTCTCATGCGAAAGATCGCTTCCCTGGTGTCGGGCGTTCTGCTGGGCGGGTGCAGTGTCGTGGGCATCCGCGCCGCCACGCCGCAGCCGCGCTATCGCGTGATCGGCCATCTCGGGCCGGTGGAGTTGCGGCAGTACGGGCCACGGCTGGCCGCGGAGACCACGGTCCGCGGCAGTGAAATCGAGGCCCGCTCGAAGGGCTTCCGGCGGCTGGCCGGCTATATCTTCGGCGCCAACACGAACGCCGGGGGCGCCGGCAGCGAGATCGCGATGACGGCCCCGGTG
>JBMFXF010000410.1:0-953 GCA_049964515.1 Acetobacteraceae bacterium
CGGCGCGGGCGGCGGCGATCTGGTCGGGGCGTTGCGGGGCCAGCAGGTCGGCGAGTTTCGCCTGGGCTTGCGCCAGGCTGGCGCGGGCGCCGGCCAGGGCGGCGCGCTGGTCGGTATCGTCCTGGTCGAACAGCGGAGCACCGGCGGCGACAAACTGCCCGCGGACCACGAACAGGCGGGTCAGGCGCCCGGTATCGACCGGGGCGACATCGATGTAGTCGGCCTCGGCGTAGCCGGACCAGGCGGTGGGGTGCGGGGCCTCGGCGCGATAGAACAGGAACAGCGCGGCCCCGCCCAGGACCAGCAGCATCAGCCAGGGGGCGAGGCGTTTCATGGCGCGAGTCCCCGCAGCAGCAGGTCGAGATGGGTGGCGAGCAGCGCCTCCGGCCCCTGGGTGTCGGCGACGTGGCGGCCGACCGAGCCGCGCCAGAGCAGCGCCATCACCAGCGGCGCGACCGCGAGCGGGGCGACGGCGGCGGGGTCGAGCGGGCGGAACTCGCCCGCCGCGATGCCGTCGGCGATGACGCGGGTGATGAGGGCGAGGCCGCGGGCGACCACTTCCTCCGCGTAGAAGCGGGCGAGGGCGGGGAAATTGCCGGATTCGGCGAGGATGAGGCGGGGGATGGCGGCGGTGGGGGCCTCCATCCGGGTGGCGATGGTGGCGAGCAGGTCGCGCAGCCGGGCGGAGGCGGGGCCGGGATGGGCGGCGGCGGCCTGCTCCAGCGCGGCGAGGTTGGGGAGAAGGTCCTGGCGGACCAGGGCGCGGAACAGGTCTTCCTTGGTGGGGAAGTAGAGGTAGATGGTGCCTTTGGCGATACCGGCGCGGCGGGCGACGTCGTCGAGCTCGCGGCCGACGGGCTCGGACGCCAGCGCTGCCCGGTCGGCCAGGCCTGAGCGGTGCCGCGGGCGACCAGGGGGTCGCAGGCGCCTCGCGACGGCGCAGCCATCCACCT
>JBMFXF010000411.1:0-870 GCA_049964515.1 Acetobacteraceae bacterium
CGCGGCGGCTCGCGCGCGGCGAGGCCCGGCGCCGGTGGCTCCGGGGCGTCGCCGTCCTCCAGCACCCAGGTGTCCTTGGAGCCGCCGCCGCGCGAGGAGTTGACGATCATCGAACCCTCCTCGAGGGCCACGCGCGTGAGGCCGCCCGGCACGATCCGGATCTCGTCACCGAACAGCGCGAACGGTCGCAGGTCGACGTGGCGCGGAGCCAGGTGCCCGTCGCCGGTCTCGGTCGGAACCGTCGAGAGGTGCACGAGCTCCTGGGCGATGAACAGCTCGGGGCTTGCCTGGATCAGACGCGCCTGGTGCTCGAGCTCTGAGGCGCTCGCCTGCGGGCCGATGAAGACGCCCTTGCCGCCCGACTCCGAGGTCGGCTTGACGACCAGCTCGTGCAGGCGCTCGAGCACCCAGGCCCGGAGCTGCTCGTCGCCCAGCAGGTAGGTGGGAACGTTCTCGAGGATCGGCTCTTCGGCGAGGTAGAAGCGGATCATCTCCGGCACGTAGTGGTAGATCGCCTTGTCGTCGGCGACCCCGGTGCCGATCGCGTTGGCGATCGCGACCGAGCCGGCGCGGTAGGCGCGCACCAGCCCGGGCACGCCCAGCACCGAGTCGGGGCGGAAGGCGAGCGGGTCGATGAAGTCGTCGTCCAGCCGGCGGTAGATCGTGTGCACCCGCTTGAGGCCGGCGGTGGTGCGCATGTAGCAGGTGGCGTCGCGCACCACCAGATCGGATGCCTCGACCAGCTCGATGCCCATCTCGCGCGCGAGGAACGCGTGCTCGAAGTAGGCGCCGTTCAGCGGTCCGGGGGTCCACAGCACGACGGTCGGCTCGCCCTCGGCCGCGGGCGCCACCGCCTGCAGCGCATCCAGC
>JBMFXF010000412.1:0-847 GCA_049964515.1 Acetobacteraceae bacterium
CCGCGATCGCCGCCGAGCGAGAGGGCTGGCAGAGCCGCGCCGCCGATGCCGCCGGGCGGGTGGCCGACCTCGCCGCCCGGCTGGCTGAGGCGGAAGCAACCCAGGCCGCGCTGGCCGCCGCCCCCGAGGCCGCCGGCCGCGCCCGCGCCGAGGCCGAAGCGGCGCGCCGCCTCCAGCCAGGGGGCGAACATGTTCTCGGCGTTGAAGCCCTGACGCACCACGGTGCGGCGCTCGCGCCAGGCGGTGCCGGACAGGCCCCGCCCCTCCGGCGCCGCCGGATCGGCCGAGACACGCACATGATCGAGGAACCCGGTGGCCCCTTCCGCCGCGGCGGGGCGGAACACGAGATCGGCATCGGGCGCGCCGATCCAGACCAGGGCGAGTCCCGCCTCGGCCACCGCGATCCGACAGATGCCCTGGTAGAGCGCGGTCTCCTCCGGCCGCGCCGCGGCCAGCGCGTTGACCTGCGCCAGCATGGTGGTGAAGCCGGCCTGCCGCCGCGCCCGCGCGGCCTCCCGCCGCTGCGCCTGTTGCAGCGAGTCGAGCTGCAGGATGGTGCCGGCCAGCGCCGCCGCCTGTTCCAGCAGCCGGCGCATCGACGGGCCGGGCAGGCCGCGGGTGGTGCCGGTGATGGCGAAGGTGCCGATCGGCTGCCCGCCCTGGAACACCGGCTGCGACCAGCAGGAGCGCACGCCCCAGCGCCGCGCCGTCGCGCGCAGATCGGCCCAGCACGGGTCGGTCAGCGCGTCGGCGGCGAAAACCGGCGCGGCGCGGTGCATCGCCGCCCCGCAGGACCCGCCGGCGGGGCCGGGACGCAACCCGTCGAAATCGGCCGCCATCGCCGGCT
>JBMFXF010000413.1:0-828 GCA_049964515.1 Acetobacteraceae bacterium
CGCGCGCAGGCCAGCGCGCCGATGATCGACTGACACCCGGCTTGTTCAGGAAGTCGTTGAACGCTGCCGACGCGCGCAGGCCAGCGCGCCGATGATCGACTGACACTCGTGCCATACACACCACGTTCCTGTTGGGATGTCCGCGCGCAGGCCAGCGCGCCGATGATCGACTGACACTGGCTGTCTAGTATTTCGCGGTTAAATTCTGCCAGCGCGCGCAGGCCAGCGCGCCGATGATCGACTGACACTACCCAGTTTGCTTCATCAAACGGATCATCGTCCCGCGCGCAGGCCAGCGCGCCGATGATCGACTGACACACCGGGAGGATAAGGAAAAGACATCTCGCATGCTGCCGCGCGCAGGCCAGCGCGCCGATGATCGACTGACACATGCTCCAAATCCGCGATGTCGGCCATGACTTTTTCCGCGCGCAGGCCAGCGCGCCGATGATCGACTGACACTCCTGTGCATTAGGTTAGTGCTCATGCTGGTCCCACCGCGCGCAGGCCAGCGCGCCGATGATCGACTGACACAACGCTGCTCGACGACCCTAAACGTCGGAAAGAGTCGCGCGCAGGCCAGCGCGCCGATGATCGACTGACACTGTTCGATGGGATGCAAGGGGAGGGTAGAGCGCCTCGCGCGCAGGCCAGCGCGCCGATGATCGACTGACACCCTGCGCTGATGAGTTTCGAGTCGCGGAGCCTACCCGCGCGCAGGCCAGCGCGCCGATGATCGACTGACACGGGATATCAGGATAATGGTGGGCCAGCACTGCCGCTGGAGTGCCCGGCAAATTCTGTCAGGGCCGACGCATATAAATTGCT
>JBMFXF010000414.1:0-797 GCA_049964515.1 Acetobacteraceae bacterium
GGCCGAGCTTCGACCTGCCGTTCCCGCCGGCGCGCAACCCGTGGAATCCGGCGCATCATCCGGGCGGGTCCTCCTCCGGCTCCGGGGCCGGGGTGGCGGCGGGGCTGTTCCCCGTCGCCCTCGGGAGCGACACCGGCGGGTCGGTGCGCAACCCCGCCAGCGCCTGCGGGATCGTGGGGCTGAAGCCGACCTATGGGCTGGTCTCGCGGCGCGGGGTGTTCCCGCTCTCGTTCACGCTCGATCACGTCGGCCCGCTCACCCGCAGCGTGGCCGACGCGGCGCTGATGCTGGATGCGATGGCCGGGCACGATCCGGCCGATCCCGGCTCGGCGGCAAGCTCGGCGCGCTGGTTCGGGCGCGATCTCGACCGCGGCGTGCGCGGGCTGCGGGTGGGGTTCGTGCGGCATTTCCACGAGACCGACATGCCGGCCCCGGCCGAGACCGGCGCGGCGCTGAGCGAGGCGGCGCGGGTGCTGGCCGCCGAGGGGGCCGCGGTGCGCGACGTGACCCTGCCGAGCCTCAACGAGTTCGCCGGGGTGAACCGGGTGATCCTGACCTCGGAGGCGTTCGCCGTTCACGCCCGCTGGCTGCGCGAGCGGCCGGAGGCGTATGGCGCGCTCTCCCGCCGGCGGCTGCTGCCCGGGGCGTTCATCGCCGCGCCCGATTACGTCGCCGCGCAACGGCGGCGGGCGGAGATGATGGCGGCGGTGGCGGCGGTGTTCCGCGAGGTCGATGTGCTGTTGTGCGCGAGCGCGATGGAGCCGGCGAGCCGGCTGGACGATCCGGCGGAGACCGCG
>JBMFXF010000415.1:0-777 GCA_049964515.1 Acetobacteraceae bacterium
GATACTTGAGGGTCTTGAAGTGGCTCTCGGAGAACGGGTTGTCGTTCGACGTGTGCGGGCGGTTGTGCGAGCGGGTGACGCCGAGGTCGGCGAGCAGCAGCGCGGTGGCTTTCGCCTTCATCGGACCGCCGCGATCGGCGTGCAGGGTGAGCTGTCCGGGCGGCACGTTATGCTTGGCGATGGCGCCGTCGAACAGCGGCTTGAACAGCGTCGCACTCTCGGCATCGGCGATACACCAGCCGACCACGCGGCGGCTGAAGATGTCGAGGATGACGTAGAGATAGAAGTAGCGCCACTTGGCGGGTCCCATCAGCTTGGTGATGTCCCAGGACCAGACCTGGTTCGGACGTTCCGCCAGCAGTTCGGGTTTCTGATAGACCGGGTGGCGCAGTTGCTGGCGGCGCTCGCGGACCTCGTCGTGCTGGCCGAGGATGCGGTACATGGTGCGGATCGAGCAGTGATAGACGCCTTCGTCGAGCAGGGTGGCGTAGATCTCGGCCGGCGCCTGGTCGGCGAAGCGCGGCGCGTGCAGCAGGTCCAGCACGATCTGCTGTTGCGGGGCGGTCAGCGCCCGGGCCGGCCTCGGCCGCGGGCGAGGGATCGCCGGCGGCGCCGCCAGGCGGGCGCGCCGGCGCTGCACGCTGGCGCGCGCGACGCCGAGGGCGGCGCAGGCCGCCTTGGTCATGAAGCTGGCGGGTGCGAGGGCCACCACCGCGTCCGTCATGGCTCGCTGTCGTTCGGGGCCAGCGGGATGCCCAGCAGCGCCGCAACTTTTTT
>JBMFXF010000416.1:0-763 GCA_049964515.1 Acetobacteraceae bacterium
CGAGCGCCCGCCTCGTACTCGGCGATCAGCGCCTCCAGGGCGACCTTGCGACCCTTGCCGACCCGACGAAGTGCCGCTCAAACAGGGCTTCTGTGGACGTGCAAGAGTTTGAGAACTCTCCACGTAGGTCCACATCGATGCCAGATGACCCCGAAACGTGAGTTAGGACGAACACGTCGGCGCCTGCTCGCCCGCGCTGAGCGGGCTGAGCGGCGAGCGCGTGGCCGCCGCGAGCTCCTCGGCTGTCACGTTCTGCGGATGGTGACAGGCCGCGAGGTGGCCGTTGGCGTACTGGGTGAGCGCCGGCTCGACGCTCCGGCAGATATCGCTTGCATGCCCGCAGCGGCTCGCGAAGCGACAGCCCTTGGGCGGGTCGATCGGGCTCGGCACCTCGCCGGTGACCACGGTGCGCTCGCGGCGGCGGTTCTCCTCCGGATCCGGGATCGGGATCGCGTCAAGCAGCGCCGCGGTGTAGGGGTGGATCGGCTTGCTGTAGAGCTCGGCGGAGGGCGAGAGCTCCATCACCTTGCCCAGGTACATGACGGCGATCCGGTCTGAGACGTGGCGCACCACGCTGAGGTCGTGGGCCACGAAGATGTAGCTCAGGCCAAGCTCGTCCTGGAGCTCGTCGAGCAGGTTGATCACCTGCGCCTGGATCGATTGCCGGACGTAGACCACAGCCTTGCGTTGGAGCACCACTGCAGGCAAGAGTTCAGCAGTCTTCATCGCGGGCCTCCTGATCTGCGGCGCCGGCGGCCAACAG
>JBMFXF010000417.1:0-755 GCA_049964515.1 Acetobacteraceae bacterium
GGTCGCTGTGGCAACCGACCCGGTGAGGGAAGGCATGGGCATCCCGCCGCTTGGGTTCAGCCTGGAAGCGATGGCCAGATGGCGCGCCGATGTGCTGCGGGGGCCGGTGGATGCCCCGGCGGGCTGGCACGATCTTGCCGATGCGCTGCTGCTGCTGGTGCAGCGGCGCGGCAGCGGGCGGGGGCACGGGACAGGATGGGCGCGGGTCCGGCGGATCCGGCGGGACGGCTACGGCCTGCGGCTGGACTGGACCCGGGATGACGCGGTGACACAGAACCTGTCGGCGATGACGGCCGCGCTCGCGCGGCGGATCGACCCACGGTCGGGCACGATGCTGCCCGGCGGGGCCTGAACCGGCAGGCCCCTGCGAACCATCGGCCGGTGTCCCGACCCATGCGGGCATGATTTGCGCGTCGGGCCACCCGCGCGCATACCCAACGAAAACCCGAAGGTGAATGGTTGGACAGCGAACTCCCCTCGATCGCGCGGACCGTGCTGCGGGCGGCGCGGGTCCGGCTGTCGGCGCCGGGTCCGCGCCGTCGCCCCGAGCCGCCGCGGCGGATTCTGGTCGCGCCGCACCTGCGGCTGGGCGATGCCATCCTCCTCACCCCGCTGCTGGCGAAGCTGCGCGCGCGTTATCCAGAGGCGGAGATCGTGCTGCTCAGCTCCCTGCCCATGCTGCCCCTCTACGCCCGCCGGCCCTATGGCGTCGTCGCCTGGCCCTACCACCCGCGCCGCTTCTCCACGCTGGCGGC
>JBMFXF010000418.1:0-736 GCA_049964515.1 Acetobacteraceae bacterium
CCGCGCCCGCGCATCCGGGCGCAGCGAACGGAGAAACGAGCATGGACACACCACGCGACGGCGACGCTCCGGGCTGGCCGGGCATGGCACCGACCTGGACCAGCAGCGCCAAGGACATCGTCGGCACCGCGCTGGGCGCCGGCCGCGTCTGGTTCACGCTGGGCTACGGCATCCTCAACGAGGTGTACTGGCCCTCGTGCAGCACGCCGCAGATCCGCGACCTCGGCTTCATCGTCGCCGGCACGGATTTCTGGAGCGAGGTCAAACGCGTGCAGAACTACCGCATCGCCACGCCAGCGCCGGACATTCCGCTGCCCGCCGTGGTGCACGAGCACCCGCGCTACCGGCTGGAGCTGGAGTTGCTGGCCGACCCGCAGCGCGACGTGGTGCTGATCCGCTATCGCCTGCACGGCGAGGGCCTGCGGCTGTATGCGCTGCTGGCGCCGCACCTGGACGGCTCCGGCCACGACAACGATGCGCTGCTGCACGCGGATGGCCTGGCCGCGCTGCACGGCGAGGCCGCGCTGCTGCTGCAGGCCGATGGCGGCTTCACGCGCGGCAGCGCCGGTTACGTGGGCGTCTCCGACGGCTGGCAGGATTTCCACCGGCACGGCGCCATGACCTGGACCCACGCACGCGCCCACGACGGCAACGTCGCCCTGCTGGGCGAGCTGGCGCGCAACGAGG
The DNA here is from genome assembly GCA_049964515.1 of Acetobacteraceae bacterium. Lineage (GTDB taxonomy): Bacteria > Pseudomonadota > Alphaproteobacteria > Acetobacterales > Acetobacteraceae > JAJZVS01. The sequence goes on from JBMFXF010000418.1 coordinate 688, forward strand.
GCGTGCTGGCGCTGGGTTTCGCCGACACCCTGGAAGGCGCGACCTGTCT
>JBMFXF010000419.1:0-728 GCA_049964515.1 Acetobacteraceae bacterium
GCAAAGCGTCGGGCCAAATCCATGAGGCGGCGCTATTTTGAAGCCGATTTAGGGATCAATTTGATGCTTGGTAGTGACTCAAAATGCCGATCGCAGGTCAGCAAATCGGCGCGATGCGCCAAGGCGGTGGCATAGAGGATGGCGTCAGCGGTCGCCAAACGATGGCGCGCGCAAAGTTCCGCCGCGGATAGGGCGACAGCAGTATCCAGATCGGCGACTACGCAGGTTTCGGTAAACGCCATCACCTGATCCGCCTTGTCCTCGCCGACTTCGCGGGTCAACCATTTTGCCAGCTCGAACTGCACAATCGTGGGCACCAACCATTGTTCACGGCTGGGCAATTCGCTGCCGACCCGCGCACCGGTCGGCGAGGCAATCAGCCATTCGATCCAGGCCGAGGTATCGACCAGCCGCATCAAACCCGATCCGTTCGATCCCGGTAGCCATCAGACTGGGCGCCCCTAGCCACGCCCGCGAGCGAATCGCGCTCCGGCACAGGCACTAGCAGCACGGCTGTGCCCTTCGGGATGAAGGCGAACTCCTGTCCGGCCTGCCAGTGCTGAGCCGCACGCACGGCTTTGGGGATCGAGATCTGGAATTTCGAGGATAGTTTCGCCGTGTCTTTGATGTGCATTACAAAGCTCCGATCGATCAGTGTATCGTAAGATACATAGCGCCGGTAGAAGATTATTCCAATGGCGGCTTTGCGCTTAATCACAGCCGTTGAC
>JBMFXF010000420.1:0-723 GCA_049964515.1 Acetobacteraceae bacterium
AGTGTCAGTCGATCATCGGCGCGCTGGCCTGCGCGCGAACGCAACGGGGGTAAACTAAGGCCATGCCGCTCGAGTGTCAGTCGATCATCGGCGCGCTGGCCTGCGCGCGTCGCGCATTTTCTCGTAGGTATTCATATCGATCAGTGTCAGTCGATCATCGGCGCGCTGGCCTGCGCGCGGTAGCCCTTCCATGAAATTGTTCCTCTTAGCATAAGTGTCAGTCGATCATCGGCGCGCTGGCCTGCGCGCGGCCGGACGACACCTTGACTCGTGACGGTATACAGATGTGTCAGTCGATCATCGGCGCGCTGGCCTGCGCGCGTGCGTTTGCGGGGCTTGAGGTCCGCGCAGATATCCAGTGTCAGTCGATCATCGGCGCGCTGGCCTGCGCGCGGCGGCGATCCCGTTGACCTTCAGGATCGTCAAAAGGGTGTCAGTCGATCATCGGCGCGCTGGCCTGCGCGCGGCAGGCTGGGGGAAGAGGTTTGAGGCTCGCCGATGGAGTGTCAGTCGATCATCGGCGCGCTGGCCTGCGCGCGGGTGATAGTCCAGCCTGAATGAGTAGGATCGTCGCGTGTCAGTCGATCATCGGCGCGCTGGCCTGCGCGCGGGCTTCTACGACACCTTCTTCACTTCTGAAGAAGACGTGTCAGTCGATCATCGGCGCGCTGGCCTGCGCGCGGGCCGCGCTCGCAACCCTCTATTTTGCTTGAGGTTACACTC
>JBMFXF010000421.1:0-721 GCA_049964515.1 Acetobacteraceae bacterium
TCGGGGACGGGCTGAAGGCCCCCAAGCGCGGCAGGAAGATGCCCGCCGTCAAGCTCCTGCATCAGCAGTCAGAGTCCAACACCAAGCCCGAGTACATCATGGGACACTCGCTCCAGGCGGTGAGTCTGCTGGTCAACGCCGCTTCCAGCGTCTTCGCCGTCCCGCTCGCCGCCCGCATCCACGAGGGGCTCGTCTTCTCCAACCGCGACCGGCGCACCCTGCTCGACAAGATGCTCACCCTCCTTGGCGTCGTCGGTATCGGTGAGCCGTTCTATTTCGTCGCCGATGCCTACTACGCCGCAGGCAAGATCATCTCCGGGCTGCTCGAGCAGGGCCACCATCTCATCACCCGGGTCAAGTCCAACGCCGTCGCCTACACGGCCTGCCAGCCGCCACGCGGACCGAGAAAGCGCGGCCGCCCCCGGCTCTACGGCACCAAGATCGCCCTGAGGTCCCTGCTGCAGAACCCAAAGGGCATGACCGAGACGAAAAGCCCGGTCTACGGCGAACGAGACGTCACCCTCCGCTACCGCGTTCGCGATCTGCTGTGGCGACCGGCGGGACGACTCGTGCGCTTCGTCGCCGTCCGCCACCGCACCCGAGGATCATGCCTGCTGATGTGCACCGACCTGACCCTAGAGCCCATCGAAGTCGTTCGCCTCTACGGGCTGCGCTTCAAGATCGAACACACCTTCAAGCAGGCCGTGCGCTTGATCGGATC
>JBMFXF010000422.1:0-721 GCA_049964515.1 Acetobacteraceae bacterium
GCGCCGCGGCCGCCGCACCGGCGGCGGTGCCGCCGGTATCGAGCACGGTAAGCTGGGGCGCGCCAGGCGCATCGAACGCGAGATGGACGGCGTTCTCCAGCGCGCCGGCGACACTGGCGAAACGGCCGGTGAGCGGCAGCAGGGCGGCGACCGCGTGCCCCGAGGCTGCACCCTGCGCACCTGCGGCACCGGGTGTGCTGGTGGCGGCACCCGGCGCCGCGTTGTATCCGGGGGCGGTGTAGCCCGGGCCGAGATAGGGTGCGGCGCAGGCGGAAAGAGCCAGCGAACTGGACAGGAGCGCGAATGTCCGACGCGATATCATCGTATCCATCCCTCCCCGCACGCACGGGTTGCGGTGTTTCCGCCACCCTTGTGCTGGTTTCCACGCCGATCGGCAACCTCGGCGACATGACGCCGCGCGCGCTCGCTGCATTGCGCGAGGCCGACGTCGTGCTTGCCGAGGATACTCGCTCCGCGCGGCGGCTGCTCGCCCATTTCGCACTTTCCGCCCGGCTCGAGTCGCTTCACGACCATAACGAGGAAGCCCGCGTGCCCGGGCTCCTCGCCCGTCTCGCGCAAGGCGAGCGCATGGCGCTGGTGAGCGACGCCGGCGCGCCGCTGGTCTCCGACCCTGGCTTCCGCCTGGTCCGCGCCGCCATCGCAGCGGGAGTGGCGGTCTCGGCGCTGCCCGGGGCGAACGCGGCGCTCACCGCGCTCCTGC
>JBMFXF010000423.1:0-706 GCA_049964515.1 Acetobacteraceae bacterium
GGTTACGGGCACGAGTACCCCGGCTATGTCGGTCATCACATCACGTTGTCGCGTTTACCGGACGCGCCCGCGACTTTGTGAGGCTGGTGGAGTAGCCCCCGATGATCCGCGCCGAGACGCCACGCCTGGCGCGTCGGGAGGGGGGCGGAGGCGAGGCACGGGAGGTGCAGGTGCCTAGCGGGATCACGACCATGGGGGACGGCACGGGCCGCTGATGAACAGCCGGTTCGTAGGAGCATCGGCCTGGGGAGGCGGCGACGTGCCGGCGATGGGCGGGAGACGGAAGGGGGCGGCTAGGTGGCGGGCTGGTGGGGTGAGGTATTGGCCGTCGTCGCGGGCGACGTGCTGCTCCTCGTGGCCGTCCTGCTCGCGGCGGCTGTGCTGGGAGGCGGGCTCGTACGCGTCGAGGAACGCGGTCACCGGAAGGAGGGGCGGGCCGATGGAAAGGCGGAGTAGGCTGGCCGACGTGCTGGGGGTTTCGCTGGACGAGCCCCGGACGGTGTTGCGGATCAAGCCATCCTCTCCTGCGGCTGCGGATCCCGCTGTGCACGCGAGGAAGGTGCAACCGGCGCCGGCTCCCGCCGGCGCCCCCGCCGCCCAGGCACCGGCATCGCAATGGGAAGAGATCTTCCCCGTCAAGGGCTCGCGCGGCGGGGCGCGCCTCGGCGTCACGCTGGGCAAAGGGGTCCTGCGGCTCAACCGCCCG
>JBMFXF010000424.1:0-696 GCA_049964515.1 Acetobacteraceae bacterium
GCTTCCACCCCTCGGCCGCGTTCTGGACCGGGTTCGCCTGGCTGGTGCTGGGGGTGTCGGTGGGGTCCTATCTGATCTGGTTCCTGCTGCTGCGCCGGGGCACCGCCTCGGCGGCGAGCGCCCTGCACTTCCTGATCCCGCCGATCGGGCTCGTGATGTCCTGGGCGGCGCTGGGCGAGCCGCTGCGCTGGAGCGACCTGCTCGGCGTGGTGCCGATCGCGATCGGCATCCGGCTCGCGGTGGGGCGGGAGCGGGGCCGGGCCGGTTACCTTCCGTCACTGCGCGGCGCTGGCACCATCCCCGCCGAACGGCGATGATGGCGGCGGCGCGACGCCGGGCGACCGGGAGGGCAGCGCCGGACAGGCCGAACGACAAGGAGGGTGAGGATGACGAGATCGCGCATGAGGGTGGCGGTGCTGCTGCTGGGCACCGCGCTCGCCGTTTCGGGCTGCGTGGTGGCGCCGGCGCCGGTGGCGGGCGGCCAGCCCTACCCGCCGGTGCCGCCGCCGCCGGTGGGGGTGATCGTGCCGCCGCGGCCGGTGGCGCCGTCGCTGGCGCCGCGGCCCTGGCCGGGATGGGAGGGGTGGCAGCTGCCCGCGCCGTGGCCGGCGGCGTTGGTGCGGCGGCTTCACTCGCGGGTGGTGCCAGCGGCGCCTACACGCTCGGTAGCGCCACTGGTGGCGGATCGGTCTCGGC
>JBMFXF010000425.1:0-683 GCA_049964515.1 Acetobacteraceae bacterium
TCGATGGTGGTCTGCGAAAACCCGACGATGGTCGCGCCGAGTCCGGCGATCGTGCCGGCTCCGGCGCCGGCGGCCAATTCGAGCGCGCCGCCCCCGGCGGCATCCGCGACCTTGCCCCCGAACACCGCGCCCGGATCGACGATCAGGCGATCGGCGCCGCCGGAGCTGAACAGGACGGCGTCGGTCCCGCCGATGATGGTGCCGGCATTGGTGACCGTCCCGCCGGCGAGATAGACCCCGTCGGTCTTCCCGCTGATGGTGCCGGTATTGAGATTGTCGACGCTGCCGCCGGCGACCAGCTGCACGCCGAAATTGCCGCCGACGATGGTGCCCGAGTTGGTCACGGCCCCGCTCGCGACCAGCTTGATGCCGTCCCCCGGTGCGGCCGCGAGATAACCCGCGTTGGTGATCGACCAAGCCGCGCTGCCGGCGCCATAGAGCGCGAAGCCGGTCCCGCTCACCGTCGCCCCGGCCTCGACGGTCACGTCGGTACCGATCGACCCCAGGTTGAACCCGGTGGCATAGGACCCGTGAATGATGACGGCCATCTTTCCCCCCCCCGGAAGGTCGCTGCCCGACAACGCGAGGCCGGCTGACATTCGATTATAGCATCATTCGTCTCGCCGAAATCTAGTGTGCCGACTCTAACGCTTGTCGTCCGCGCGCGACTTTTCCGAGAATAG
>JBMFXF010000426.1:0-671 GCA_049964515.1 Acetobacteraceae bacterium
GAAGCGCAGTCGGGCGCCAGGTGTGGCAGATCGGACTCAGCCGGCAGATGCGAGCCGCTCGCGTTTAGAACTGCTGCCGCCTGCACTGGCGGCTGGATGTGGTGATGAACGAGGATTAGGATGGGAAGTGGGTCTGGTACATCGTTGACAACCCGCACGTGCGAGCATGTTTACGTCCGGCTATCAATGTCATGCTGAAGAACGGAGCAAGGGTAGCCTACGCGGGAACATCCCCCCTCTCCGTAAGAAGAGCATTTATATCAATGGATTGATGCCTCCGTGCCGGCATATGACTGCCCTGCCTAACCCATATGATCGGAGATCTTGGCGAGGCCCGTTATCGGCCCGGAGGGCCCTGCGGATCTCCTGTGTGACCAAATTGCAACTCTACGGTAGTAACTCCATAATGTTTACAACCCAGGGTTGATTTATCTGCGACTCCAAGACGGAATGCGGGCGCTATCACGATCGCGTCACCTCAGGACGGCAATGCTGCCCCCCCGCTTCATGGAGCTGGCAGGGGTTCCCCCAACGAGTCACCACTGGTTCCTGCGGCTCGAAATAGGCGCCGCAGTCGCCCTAAACGAAAGCTTAGGCTATGCTTGCGTTAGTTGTTGATATCTACATATAGATGGCGGACCGGCAAGGTGACACACGATGCGGTTCACCCG
>JBMFXF010000427.1:0-666 GCA_049964515.1 Acetobacteraceae bacterium
CGAGATACGGCAGTAGGCCTGGGCGAACTCGGCCTTACGGAAGCAGCCGGAGACCTTCTGCTTGACCTTGCTCATGCGCAGATCTCGCTCGGCGCGATTGTTGGTGAAGGGAACGTTCGAGTCTGTGGCGAACAGCAGCACGGCGCTTTCATGTTCCTTCAGACGCTCCCAGAGATTGTGGGCATCGGATTTGGCGACCCTGCCCCGTTTGCCATTCTGCTTCTCAGGGATGGGCGGCAGCTCCCGCTCGCCGCGGGTGAGGATGTTGCGGTAGTGTTGCTGAAGAGCCTCGTATTCGTGCGGCGTGAGTCGTTTGCATTTGCGCCTGGAGACGCGGGCGCAGGTCTGCTGCAGGAGCCGCTTCATGTTCTTTGCCCACGCATAGCCATTGGACTCGACGATGAAGGTCAGCTCGCGCAGCAGGTGCGCGCCACAGAGCCCATGGCCACAGTGCGCGTAGGACAAATAAGACGCCCAGCAATCGTGCACGATCACCCCGCCATATTTGGGGATGATGCCGATGGCGGTCATCGCCTCAAGGCCCCGCTTCTCGTGCACGAACTTCAGGGTGATGTCCCCCGCCGAGCAGACATGTATCCAGTGATTGCGCTTGTCCACGCGGATCGAGGTCTCATCGACATGCATCGCCGGTTCGGTGAGGATCCG
>JBMFXF010000428.1:0-664 GCA_049964515.1 Acetobacteraceae bacterium
GTCGTTACGCAGCTGGTGCGTTCGCCCGGCGCCTACGTGATGGAGCCCAAGGACCGCGAGAAGCAGGTCTTCGTCGCCAACCTGATGCCCGCCCGCGGTTCCTGGCTGGAGCTCGAGATCGACAAGAAGGGTCGCGTCTACGTGCGCATCGACCGCAAGCGCAAGCTGCCGGTCACCGTGCTGCTGCGCGCGATGGGCTACGCGACCGACGAAGAGATCGTCAAGCTCTTTGACGACTCGCTCTACATCCGCCTGACGCTCGAGGCTGACACCGAGGCCACACGCACCGAAGAGGGGGCGTTGATCGAGCTCTTCAAGAAGCAACGGCCCGGGGAGCCGCCGTCGGTCGACGCCGCGCGCTCGCTGCTCAACCAGCTGTTCTTCGACCCCAAGCGCTACGACCTCACGCGCGTGGGCCGTTACAAGCTCAACAGCCGCCTCGGTCTCGACATCGACCTTGACACGCGCACCCTGACCCACGACGACATCATCTCGCTGGTCAAGGAGCTGGTCAGCCTCCCGCGCCTGCTCGGCATGTCCGAGCACCCCGACAACGAGGCCAAGGACTACGCGGCCGAGGCCGTCGACATGCCGCGCGAGCCGATCCTCGAGCACCTCGACGAGTACGAGCACTTCGGCAACCGCCGGCTGCGCACCGTCGGCG
>JBMFXF010000429.1:0-406 GCA_049964515.1 Acetobacteraceae bacterium
GTGCCGTTCGTACCTACGATCGTGCCGGCATTGACCAGCGTTGCCGCATCACTAGCGGTGCCGTTGATCTCAACCCCGACATTCCCGGAAATGCTGGCGCTCGCCTGGTTGGTGACGCTGCCGCCGCCCGCGAGTTCCACTCCGGCGGCGTAATTGCCGGAGTATCCCGTCGCGATGATCACGCCATCATTGACGACCGTGCCGGGGCTGTTCGAGCTGACGAAAACACCATATCCGCCCGAAATGCTGGCGCTCGCATGGTTGGTGACGCTGCCGCCGGCATAGAGATTGACGCCACCTCCGTAACTGCCGCCCCCTTTGATGGTGCCATAATTGACTACCGTACCTGCGGCTTTGTCGATGCTGACGCCATTATAATAACTGGAAATACTAGCGTTCGCCTGGT
>JBMFXF010000429.1:416-663 GCA_049964515.1 Acetobacteraceae bacterium
AGGATCCCGTATGCGCTAGTGCCGGTCGCGATGATGCTCCCGTAATTGACCACGGCGCCGGCGGCAGCGGTGCCAATAAAGATGCCCTCACGGTAGCCCGAGATACTCGCGCTCGCCTGGTTGGTGACGCTGCCGCCATCTTGGAGCGTCACGCCATAGCCATTGTACCCGCTGATGGTCCCCGCATTGCTGACGGTGCCGGCGGTGGCGCCGATAAAGACGCCGGTTTCATGGCCGTAAATACTGG
>JBMFXF010000430.1:0-647 GCA_049964515.1 Acetobacteraceae bacterium
CGGCCGGGATTCTATCCAGGGTTGCGTATTCCGAAGGAAAGTCCCGCACCAGCGCCGCAGCGTTTTGCAAGTGGCTCAAAGGTCTCGGGTTTCTACGCTTCTTGGCGCCTGCGCCGCCACACCCCGTTGCCGTTCACGTGCTGAAACCACTCGACGTGTTCGGGAAAGGCGTCAGGCCAGAATGATTCTCGTTGGTCCCGAGGTCCGATCATCCCGCAGACCAGATATTCCGGAACCTGTTCGCCGTTGCCATGCAGCACCGTCCACGCGAGGAACCCATCGGGATCCCGGAATTCAGTATAGTTGCCGCCAAACCCAGACCCAGGCTGGATGATAGTAAGCACCTCCGGCGCGGTTTGAGCAGGCCAATACAGAGCCTGATATGCGGCAATACCATCGGCGCAGAGGTAGGTGAGACTGAACCGTGCAGGACCGTGGCTTGCATCCTTGTCGGCATCCCGATCGAATACATACCAGGTCGCGAATGGCTGCTTCACAAAACCCCTGTTTCTAATATGAGAGAATCTGTCTATTTCATTCAGAAATCGCTCTGGAATCTGCGGCCTCCATCCAGCCGGCGCAAGATCACGCTCGGTCAGACGTTTTCGTCCGGCTACATGGTACCCCGAAAATCCCCTCTCCTGTAG
>JBMFXF010000431.1:0-643 GCA_049964515.1 Acetobacteraceae bacterium
GCCGGGGTGGAGCTTGCGCTCACCACCGGCGGTACGGGGCTGACGCCCGATGACGTGACCCCGGAGGCGACGCTGGCGGTGATCGAGCGCGAGGTCCCGGGCCTGGCCGAGGCGATGCGCGCCGCGTCGCTCGAGCACACCCCGATGGCGATGCTCTCGCGCGCGGTGGCCGGGGTTGCCGGCGGTACCCTGATCATCAACTTCCCCGGCAGCCCGCGCGCGATCGCGCAGCTCTTCGGCGTGGTGGAGCCGGTGCTCGGCCACGCGGTTGCCACACTGCGTCGGCGAGATGCGGGACGCGGCGGGCACGATCACCACTGAGGGCGCGGCGGTGGCCGAGGACAACGCTGGGCCGGTCGTCTCACTCGAGCGCCTCAGCCGTCACTTCGGCGAGCGCACGGTGCTGCGCGGCATCACGCTCGAGCTCAGAGCCGGCCAGACGCTCGCCGTGCTCGGCCGCAACGGCGCCGGCAAATCGACGCTGCTGCGGATCCTGGCGACGCTGCTGCGCCCGCACACGGGCAGCGTCCGCCTGTTCGGCGAGCCGTTGCCACGCCAGGCCTGGGCGGTACGCGGGCGGATCGGCCTGCTCGGCCACGAGCCGCTGCTCTACCGCGACCTGAGCGGTCGCGAGAACCTCACC
>JBMFXF010000432.1:0-640 GCA_049964515.1 Acetobacteraceae bacterium
CCGCGCGGGGCTGGAAGCGTCGCAGGTCTTGGCCGAGGACCCGACCAAGCTGGCCGCGCCAGGCGAGATTGCTGCCATGCTCGGTCATTTCCGCGAACTGACCCGCATCGCCGAGCACGAGATGCACGAGGCGGTGCTGTCCTGCACCCGCGCGCGCAGGCAGATGCTGGCGGCGCTGCCGGCGCGCCGTCCGGTGCTGCACTGATCGCGCGCCGATGTGCGGACGCTACGCCAGCTTCCTGCCGTCTGAGGCCATCGCCCGGCTGTTTCACACCGCCGGGGCGCTGCCCAATGTCGCCCCGTCCTGGAACGTTGCGCCGAGCCAGCAGGCGATGGTGGTGCGCCGGCACCCGGAAACCGGCGAGCGGCATCTCGATCTGCTGACCTGGGGCCTGGTGCCGCACTGGACCAAGGATCTGCGGGCGGCGCGGCGGCCGATCAACGCGCGAGCGGAGACAGTGGCAACGTCGCCGATGTTCCGCGATGCCTTCGCCCGCCGCCGCGCGCTGATCCCGGCGCAGGCGTTCTACGAATGGCAGCGCACCAAGAACGGGTCCAAGCAGCCCTACGCTATCGCCCGGCGCGACGGCGAGACGCTGGCCTTTGCAGGCCTCTGGGAAAGCTGGCGCAGCCCCGAGGG
>JBMFXF010000433.1:0-636 GCA_049964515.1 Acetobacteraceae bacterium
ATCTACAACCTGGAAGTTGTAAACATTCCGACCAATCGTCCCGTTATACGCCAGGACGACGACGACAAAATCTTCATGACAGAGCGTGGCAAATGGAACGCCATCGTCGAAACCATTAAAGAAGTCAGCGACCGCGGCCAGCCGGTGCTCGTCGGCACCACCAGCGTCGAAAAGTCGGAACGGCTCTCTGAAATGCTCAAAGCACGTTACGGCATCGAGCACGAAGTCCTCAATGCCAAAAACCATGAACGCGAAGCCGAAATCGTTGGCAAAGCCGGGCGGCAGTATATCAACAAACAGGGGCAGACCGTCGGAGCTGTCACCATCGCCACCAACATGGCCGGCCGCGGAACCGACATCAAGCTTGGCGCCGGTGTGGTGGAAGCCGGCGGGCTTTTTGTGCTCGGCACCGAGCGACACGAATCCCGCCGCATAGACAACCAGTTGCGCGGCCGTTCAGGCCGACAGGGCGACCCGGGCGCATCGCGCTTCTTTGTAAGTCTTGAAGATGATCTCATGAAGCTCTTCGCCGGCGAAATGCACCTGCGGGCCTTGCAGCGCCTTGGCATGAAAGAAGACGACTGGATTGAGCATAAGTGGCTCTCCAAATCGGTGGAGCGAGCCCAGCGCAAAGTT
>JBMFXF010000434.1:0-612 GCA_049964515.1 Acetobacteraceae bacterium
CACGATGCCGAGTACGACCTGATTGAGATGCGGCCGGTAATCCTTGGAATGACCGCGCTTGCCCAGGCTCTTGCCGCCGCGCCCCTCGAACCACAGTGAGGTAGTATCGAAGAAGGCGACCGAGACCTCGCCGAACAAAGGCTGGCGATGGCGATACAGCGCCTCCTCGACGGCATCCGTCGTAGTACGCCCCTCGCCAATCTCCTCGCCGAGCCAGGCCATCGCGCGATAGAACTGGTGCAGCGCCAGATCCTCCGCGCCATCGATGGCGTAGCTCTGCATCCAGTCGACGCAGGAGCGGTCGGAGCCGGAGACGAACAGCCGGTGCAGCGTCGCCACGAAGACAGCGCGTTCGACGGCAAAGCCGAACTGGCGGCCCTCGAGGAGGTTGTTGAGCACCTCGCCGATCCCGAGCCGGTCCCAGAGGCGGCCGAACAGCAGGGGGCCACCGATCCTGTGGGCGGCGATCCGGCCGGCATCGATATCGGAGAGGATGATGGAACGTTCGGCGTGCCGTGCGATAGAGGCGACGAGCCTGTCGAGTTCGCCGGATGCGGCGAGGACATCCTTGCGACCGAGGGGTTTGATGGTGCGCTGGCGGACGGATTTGCC
>JBMFXF010000435.1:0-611 GCA_049964515.1 Acetobacteraceae bacterium
GGCGTAGGTGGGGTTGAGCTCGGGCTCGTAGTAGCAGGCCTTGGTCACCCCGGAACGTAGATTGTCGGGGACCGTGACCTCGGCCACGCCGCCAAAGGACTCCCAGGCACAGATGTGGGCACCCACCCAGCTGGCGAGGTCCTGGCCCCTGGTCGCCTCGGCGTAGAGCAGGCCCGAGCACCCGAGGATGGCCACGAAGATCTCGGCCTCGTGGACCTCGCCGGTCTCGGGATCGCACCAGGACGCCTTGTCGCCGGAGAAGTCGACGAACATCCGCTCCCCGGCCGCGTAGGTGAGGCGCATCACCACGTCTTTGGTGGCCAGCTAGCGGCGGTAGTGCTCGCAGTACTGGGAGTAGCCCCAGCCGTCTGGGTGCTCCACCTTCCACTCCAGCCACAACAGGCGCAGCGTCATGTGGTGCTTTCTCGACTTCAGCTCCTTGCGCACCTCCGCCCAGTCGGGGACCGGACGGGTGGCGGTCTGGCCGGCCTCTGGGAACAGCAGTCTCTCGACGCCTTCCTCGTCGAGGTCGTCGGGCAGCGGCCACGACACCCCGGCCGCATCAGCTCGCCGCTGGTACTCGGCGACGGTGCTCCTCGCCACGCCGACCG
>JBMFXF010000436.1:0-602 GCA_049964515.1 Acetobacteraceae bacterium
CAATCACGGAGCTCACGCGCGGCTCGGCGTCCAGGCGCCGCAGGATGTAGCGAATCCCGAGCGGGAAGAGCAGCGCCTTCAGACCGATCGTGACCGCGCCCAGCGCATACAGCGAGCGCTCGCCGTGCCCGGTGGCGGCGGTGATGAAGGCGAGCGCCGCGACCACCACCGAGCCGAGCGCGTAGAGCCGCAGCTGCTCCCAGACATCCTGTGAGCGCAGCAGCCCGAACTCGAGCAGCAGCACGATCACGGCGGTGATCGTCGCGCCCGCCCCGAACACGGTCAGCTTCACGTCGCCGTAGGCGGGCTCGAAGAGGAAGACCAGGACCGCCAGCACCGCGAGCAGGAAGCTCGCGACCGTGAACTCGGGGATCTTGTAGAGCCGCAGCTTGGCGAAGCTCGACTCGATCACCACCACCACCGCGCCCACCGCGAGCGCTTTACAGAACAGCAGGCCGATCGCGATCAGCACCGAGCCGAGGTTGCCGGTTGAGGCCATGCCCCAGGGGACGACCAGCACGTTCATCAGGATCGTGAAGAGCAGAAGCTGCTTGACGCTCGCGCCCCAGCGCAGGAAGGCGAGCCCGGGGCCTGAGTGCTCT
>JBMFXF010000437.1:0-597 GCA_049964515.1 Acetobacteraceae bacterium
TGCTGATGCTGCGCGACGGCTTCATTGCCGGCTCGGCGCACATCGAACAGCTGGACGAGCGTGCCAGCGACCTGCCGATCGTTCGCGAATCGCGTGCCGCCGCCCTGGACACCGTGCTCTCCAACAGCTTCGGCTTCGGCGGCACCAACGCCAGCCTGGTGCTGCGCCGCTACCGCGACGGAGTCTGACGCGCGGCGCGCGGCCGTGGCACCCGATTGATCCAGGTCAAGAGCGGTCGTTTGCCCGCGGCGCAAACTGCATGAAGTCTTGCGGTGCCCGCGCCGGCCGGCGCAGCGCGTCCGTCCCGACAGGAGACAGTGCGCAGCGTGGTCCAGTCCAGAATGATCCCCGGCATGCATGGCAAGCTTGCGAAGCAACTGCGCAGCGCATCGTTGCGCGCGCGCGAGTAGGCGCGCATGAGTCACCACGACCTGCGCGCGTTCATCGCGGCGCTGGCGGCGGGCGGCGACGAGGAGGCTCAGCCCTACGACGGGGCCTACGACGAAGCCCTCGAGTACGGTATGCCGCCCGCCGGCGGGATCGGTTTCGGCATCGACCGGCTGGCGATGATCCTCACGCAGCAGCGCACGATACGCG
>JBMFXF010000438.1:0-589 GCA_049964515.1 Acetobacteraceae bacterium
TCGTCGGCATTTACGGCGCCATCGTCGGCGGCACCACCGCCGACGCGGCGACCGTGGTCAATGCCGGCACCATCGCGAGCAGCGCTGGCACGAGCGGCACGGCGGTTTCCTTCGGCCATGTCAACGCCGATCTGATCGTCGATCCCGGCGCGAGCTTCACCGGCCTCGTCGCGGCAACCGCGTCCTATACCACGAGCGGTGGCACGACGATCACGCTCGCCAACACCCTCGATCTCGCCTCGGCGAGCGTCGCGGGCGTGGTTCAAATCGGCACGCTTTCCGGGATCGGCTCGGAATTCGTCAATTTCGATACGTTTACCGAAGATGCGGGGGCGAGCTGGCTGCTCGAGGGCAGCAATACGGTAAGCGGCCAGGGGATCGTGCTCGGCGCCAACGCGACCCTCACCATCGGCGCTGGCGCCACGCTCGATGCCACCGGTCAAGACGCGATCTATGCCAGCGCGGGCGCCAGCGGCGTCGTGGTCGATAACCAGGGCACCATCACCGCGAGCGGCGCCAGGGGCTATGGTGTGAAGCTCGAAGATGGCGGCAGCGTGACCAATGCCGCCGGCGCCTCGATCACGGCCGG
>JBMFXF010000439.1:0-584 GCA_049964515.1 Acetobacteraceae bacterium
CCTTTGCGAGGGCGCGCCGGCGGCGGATCGTGCCCCGGAGCATCAGGCGAGCCATTTGCAACCGGAACGCCGAAGCTCGATGATCTGGACCGATCAGACATGGCGGACGTCATTCGCGCCAGCAGGGCTCAATTCAGCCGGCTTCCACGCTCGCCGAAACAGCGACCCGTTCAGGATCCGCCGTGAAGATGAGAGCCGTGAGGGAAGGGGAAAATTTTGGAAATCAATGGTCGGAGCGGCGGGATTCGAACCCACGACCCCCAGTCCCCCAGACTGAAAACTGCTGAATGTTTATAACCTTTCGAGCGTGCGTAAGCACTCGTAAGCCTTGCCTAATCGGTTTATTTCCTTGATATTGATCCGGGACCCGCAGTCAGTGCCATCGCGTGTGCTTATGCTCCTTTGCTTGACGTGCTTACGCAGCGCTTACGCAGAGACCATCGGTCAGTATCGGTATTGCGGCTCTTCGTCGTTCGGCAAGTAGAATTCGGAGGATATCATGGCGCGTCTCACACAAACTTTTGCGCTTCGCACCGAGTGTCCCCTCGAACGGCGTGACGTGGTGCTCTGGTGTTCCGAATTGC
>JBMFXF010000440.1:0-583 GCA_049964515.1 Acetobacteraceae bacterium
GGTTCGTCGAACTGGATGACGTCGGCGCCGAGCTTCTCCAGTTCCAGCGCCTCCTCGTTCAGCGCCTCGGCCAGGGCGAAGGCGAGCTTCACCCGGTCACCGTAATGCTCATCCGCGACGGTATCGGCGATGGTCATCGGCCCTGGCAGGGTGAATTTCAGCTTGCGCTCGGTGAAGGCGCGGGCGATCGCCACCTCCTTGCCGTGCACCGAGCCGCGGCGGCGGATGGCGCCGGTCACGGTCGGGCATTCCGCCTGGTAGCGGTCAGCGCGGATGCCGATGGTCTTGCGCTTGGCGACGTCGATGCCGGAGAGATTGACCAGGAAGCCATGCACGAAATGCTGCCGGCCCTGCTCGCCGTCGGTGACGATGTCGATGCCGGCCCGCTCCTGCTCCTTCAGCGCCACCAGGACGGCGTCGTGCTTCGCCTCCTCGAGCGCCGCGCCCTCGGCCGCCCAGGGCGCCCACAGGACTTGCGGCTTGGCGAGCCAGGCCGGCTTCGGCAGACTGCCGGCGATGGTGGTTTCCAACATGGACGCCCCTCCGATCTGTTTCTTATAACTCTAGCATAGCCCGTCGCGGC
>JBMFXF010000441.1:0-578 GCA_049964515.1 Acetobacteraceae bacterium
CTGCTGCATCTGGTGGCGCACGCCCTATATAAATCTCACTCCTTTCTCTCCTCGGGCAGTACGGTCAGGAATGCACCGATCGTCCAGTTCCGGCGGCTGTATCGACACCATCACGCCGCCGCAAACATCGCCGCCGCCTCGGCCGCTGCGGCGCTGCTGATTGGCGTAACCGTGCTATGCCTTCATAAGCTCATCGGCCCCAATAATCTGCCGCTGCTCACCGCCGCCGGCATCGCAGTCTGTCTTCTGATCTGGCGGGCCGTTGCCGGCCGCTACGCCCAGGCCGCCATGATCCGGTGGGTGTTGGGTTTAGGTGTGCTGGCGGCCGCCTATCCGCTGCTGAGCCGACTTTCAGATGCGGTTTTGGCCGCGAATCATATGGTCGGCAGCGGCATAGGAAGCGGGAATCTCCCCCCCGAACCGTGGGCATTTTCAGTGCTTCTATGTGTTCCGCTGGTGCTGCTGGGCTTCCTGCAATGGCTGCTGATCAGCGGTCAAAAGCCGACTTACCTGCGGGCCCTTTACGTGCACGCCCTGAGCGGCTTCTACATCGGCGTTCTCGCCAACCGGCTCACCAC
>JBMFXF010000442.1:0-577 GCA_049964515.1 Acetobacteraceae bacterium
GTCTGTGTTGTCGGCGGGGGATGCTGCGGGGACTGGCTCTGCTTCTATGGCTTGCTCGTCGATCTCCGCGAGGATGGATTCTTCCTCGGTGATTTGCTCTTTAGCCGCTTCTTCGATTTCTGCTGGCTCCGGCTCGATCTCCAGCGCCACGTCCTCGCTGACTGGTTCGATCACGATTGACTCGATGCTGCGCGGCTCTGGCCGCTTGCCTTTGCCCAGCCACTCGGCCCGATTCAGCAACACGCCCAGGCTCTTCGCCCCGGGCGTCACCTTGCGCGCGTATTCGTTCGCATCCATGCCCTTCGGGAACTGCACCCGGAAGCATTCCACACCCATCCCCATCAGCTCTTCGGCCAGTGCCGCGGCGGCTTTCTCGCCCGCCTCGTCGCGGTCGTAAGCGATATACACGCGCTCCGTGCCGTGCTTCCCGAAGGCCCGGCGATGATCGTCCGTAAAGCCGTTGACGCCATAGCTGGCCGTCACGTTGCGGAAGCCCGCGCACCAAAAGGTCAGCGCATCGATCAGCGCCTCGCACAGGATGATCTCCTTCGACGCGGCCAGCGCATCCTCGTTCCAC
>JBMFXF010000443.1:0-570 GCA_049964515.1 Acetobacteraceae bacterium
GTCACGGTCAACGACTATCTGGTACGGCGCGATGCGGCGTGGGTGGCGCCCGCCTTTTATGCCCTGGGCTTGTCCGTTGGATACATTCAGGCCTTCATGGAAAACGACGCCCGCCAGAAGGCCTACGCCTGTAACGTAACTTACGGCACCAACAGCGAGTTCGGCTTCGACTACCTCCGCGACAACATGAAGCAAAGCGTTGACGAACAGGTCCAAGGCCCCCTGGACTTTGTCATTGTTGACGAGGTAGACAGTATTTTAATTGATGAAGCCCGAACGCCGCTTATCATCAGCGGCCCCGCACATGATGATTCTCCACGTTACCGCACCGCCGATGAAGTCGCCCGTAAGCTTATCGCCGGTCAGCGCCCCTGGCAGGCCGTGGAAGATCGCATCACACAACTCAAGCGTACAATAAACGGCGCCGAAGGTGAACTGAAAAAATCTCCGCCCGAGCCAGAAAAGGCGCAGTTGCTTAAGCAAATTGAAGATGCCAACCGACTGCTTGCCGCCGCCGAAAAGGATAAAGCCTCGCAGGTACAGCTCTACGAAATTGAATTGGACCGCAAG
>JBMFXF010000444.1:0-558 GCA_049964515.1 Acetobacteraceae bacterium
GTGGCGCTGCCCGCGCTGGGACCCGGCGGCTGGGGCCTGGGCCCGGGTTGCCCGGCCGGCGGCGCGGCGGGCGGATTCGTGCTGGTGGTGGCCGCCGCCACCGGTGGGCGCCTGGGCGGATGCGTCGATCCGTCCGTGCTGGCCGCCACCTGGCGCCGCCGGCTGCATCCCGGGACCAGCCTGGTCCTGCGCCGTGGCGGGCAGGTGCTGCTGCGGCTGGGGCCGGCGCGGGCGCTGCGCTGGCATCCCGGGCCGGCCGGGTTCGCGGTGGGGGTGGCGCCGGTGGCGCCGGGGTGGCCGGACGGCACCCTGCCGATCGCGGCACTTGGCCTGCTCGGCGCGCTGGCGCTGCCGGGCGCCATGCTGGCCGGGCTGCGTGCCCTGGACCGGGCCCGCGACGCCGCCGCCGATGCCGCGCGCTTCGCCGACGTGGTGCGGCTGGGCGCGGAACGCCATCGCCTGGCCTTTCTCTCCGCCCCGGTGCCGCTGGCCTTGCTGGACCCGGCGCAGCGGGTGCTCGCCGCCAATGACGCGCTGCTGCGCCTGACCGGCTTCCGC
>JBMFXF010000445.1:0-549 GCA_049964515.1 Acetobacteraceae bacterium
CCTCGCCGCCGACCAGGAAATCCCCGCGCTGGCCGCTGATGACGGTCAGATTGGGTTCGGCCAGGATACGCACCAGATTGTCGGACGCAAGCGCGTTGACCGCCGCGTTCAGATTGACTCCCTTCAACGTGTAGTTCGACGCATTCGAGAACATTTTCGGAGGAATAAATCCATTCGTCACCGCCGAGAGAGCGCCGCCGGCGCCCGTAAACCCGAGTCCGACCGTACCGATACTTCCGAGCGTCCCCAGAGCGCTCCAGTTGATCCCCAGATTGTTGCTGATCGAGCGCGTCATCTGCACGATCCGCACCTGCAGCAGCACCTGCGTGGAGGCCCGCACGGTGATCTGGTCCTGCACGCTCTGACCCTGTTCCAGGAACCCCTGCGCGATCGCCACCGCCTGCGCCGCCGCCGCCGGCGTCTCCGCCCAGCCGGTCAGCATCAGCCCCTTCGGCTCGGCCTGCACCCGCACATGCGCCCCCGGCACCATGCGCGCGATCTGCGCCGCCACGCCCGTGGCCGCGTACTCGGACGGCTGCACCGTCACCC
>JBMFXF010000446.1:0-546 GCA_049964515.1 Acetobacteraceae bacterium
CGGCGATACCCGTCCCGACGCAAATCGGCGACCACGGCGTTGGTCGGGGCGAGACCGATGACCCGCTTGCCGGCTTGCTCGAAGGCCCGGCGGACCGCTTGCAGGGTATGGCTCTTGCCGGTTCCGGCGCGGCCGATGACGATGGCCAGCCGCGAGGAGCGGGCAGTCATCCGCGCCGCCGCCTGGCGCTGCTCATCGGAGAGCTCTGCCGCATCGAGCAGATGCTGACCTGCGGCACTGAGCGCCGGCGCCGGGGTTGCCGCGAGACGCTTGGCACTCTCGCGGATGAAAACCTCCTCGGCCCGCGCCGTCTTCGTCGTCCAACCGATGCCCTCGCCCCGCGCATCGACCAGGGCGACGGTCTCGGGGTGCTGGCGCAGCGCTGCCTCGAGTGCCGCGCGCGCCTCGCCCTCGAGCCCGGAGGCATTGAGCGCTCGCCGCAGGTCGCGGGCGGTGAAGATGGATTTATGCGCGGTCAGGCTGGCGAGGATGGCCTCGGGGTCACGCTTGCGGACCTCGGCCACCGCGGCATTGGCCTCGGCGATG
>JBMFXF010000447.1:0-539 GCA_049964515.1 Acetobacteraceae bacterium
CGGCAAATACGAGTACATGTACTTGGTGGAGAACGCCTACGAGGGCGGCCGCCATGTGCAGCGGGTGATCAAGACGCTGGGGCGCAAGGACGAAGTTGAAGCCTCCGGGGCATTGGATCAGCTGATCGCCTCGGCGGCGCGACATTCCCGGCGGTCGATTGTTCTGTCGCGGTTCTACCGCGGCGAGTTGCCCGAGTTGAAGCGGACCAGCATCGGCGCCGATCTGGTGTTCGGGCGGTTATGGCAAGAGATTGGCTGCGGCGCGGTGCTGAAGGACCTGCTGGCGGGACGGCAGTTCGGATTCGATGTCGAGCGGGCGATTTACCTGACCGTGCTGCATCGCCTGATGGTGTCGGGCTCCGACCGCCATGCCGCGTCATGGCGGGAAACCCTCGAAGTCCCCGGTATCGACGCGATCACCCTCGACCACGCCTACAAGGCAATGGTGCCGCGCGACAATCAACATGAGAATGCGCGACAATCAGGATGAGAATCCTGGGCGGGGTTCTGTGAGGGCGTAGCCCGAGCAGGACCCCGCC
>JBMFXF010000448.1:0-538 GCA_049964515.1 Acetobacteraceae bacterium
GGTGCTACCATTAAACGTCAGACCGGTGAGGTCGGATACGTAGAAGGCGGCGGTGCCCGAGCCGCGTCCGCTGGAAAGCGAAAGCGAATTGCCGCTGTCGAGAGTCAGCAGATTCCAGGCAAAATTGTTTGACCAGCCGGCGGCGGTGGCACCCATATCCAGTCCGGCCAGGGACATGCCGTGCGAGCCGGAGCCGGTGAATTCAAGAGTTGCGCCGCTCGTGTTCCAAGTGGTGTTTTGGGTGCTGTTGTTGGTGAAAGTGCCGGAAACGGTGAACCGGTCTCCGCTGGCGGCAATCGTGGAACCACTGGTTCCCACCACCCAGTTGGTGTAGTTGGTGGTGGTGGGGTCGGTAATCACGGTGCCGTTGTTGGTGAATCCACCGGCAAAAGTGACGGTGGTTTGGGTGGTGGTGAAGGTGCCATTGTTGATAACATTGCCGGTGAAAATGGCGGGGTTGTAACGCACCGCGATATTGGATCCCGCTTCGTTGGTGACATCGCCGTTGATGGTGGTATTGCCGCCGGTAAGGGTAATG
>JBMFXF010000449.1:0-533 GCA_049964515.1 Acetobacteraceae bacterium
GTAGGCGCCCACGCTCACAAACGGTAACACCACGCCCTGGGCCGGTGTCACGGCCTCGCAACCTCTGATATATAAGTTATATGAGCAGCCCTAGCACGCCCCTTTCAGCCTCCCAGAGCATCGTCATCATCGGTGCCGGGATCGTCGGCAACAGCCTCGCCTACCACCTCACCCGCCTCGGCGAGCACGACATCACCCTGATCGACAAGGGGCCGCTGCCCAACCCCGGCGGCTCCACCGGCCATGCCTCCAACTTCATCTTCCCGGTCGACCACTCCAAGGAGATGACGCAGCTGACGCTCGAGAGCATGCGTCAGTACAAGGACCTGGACGTCTTCATCCAGAGCGGCGGCATCGAGGTCGCACGCACCCCCGAGCGCATGCAGGAGCTCCAGCGCCGCGTCTCCTCCGCCATCTCCTGGGGGATCGAGCCGGTTTCGATCATCACTCCCGAGGAGATCAGGGAGCTCGTCCCCTTCATCAACGAGAAGCTGCTGCTCGGCGGCTTCTACACGCCCGGCGCGGGCGTCGTT
>JBMFXF010000450.1:0-529 GCA_049964515.1 Acetobacteraceae bacterium
GGGCCAAAGGCTGAGGAAGCCAAGAAGGCGGGCGCCGATATAGTTGGTGCCGATGATTTGGCCGAGCAGGTGCAGAAGGGCGAAATCAACTTTGATCGCTGCATCGCTACCCCGGACATGATGGGCGTGGTGGGTCGCCTGGGTAAGGTGCTGGGCCCGCGTGGCTTAATGCCAAATCCGAAGGTGGGAACCGTGACCATGGACGTCGCCAATGCCATCAAAGATGCCAAGGGTGGTGCGGTTGAGTTCCGCGTTGAGAAGGCTGGCATCGTTCAGGCCGGCGTGGGCAAGGCCAGCTTCGCCGATCAGGCGCTCGTGGAGAACATTAAGAGTTTCGTGGATGGCGTGATCAAGGCCCGTCCGAGCGGCGCCAAGGGAACCTATGTTAAACGTGTATCACTGAGTTCGACGATGGGGCCGGGGCTTAGCGTTGCGCTGAACTCGGTCAGTGATGGACCGGTGATATAATTGGAATTCCGGCGGACGCATCGCCGGAACCTGTCCGAGACTGCGAGTGCCGGTTTATCGG
>JBMFXF010000451.1:0-528 GCA_049964515.1 Acetobacteraceae bacterium
GTCCTCGCCCTTGCCGCTATAAGTTTTGCGGATGGATTCCTTGATCCGCGCGATCGCCTCGTCGCGCGCCAGCACGCCGGCGATGGCGAAAAAGCAGGTCTGCAGGATGGTGTTGGTGCGCCCGCGCAGCCCGACCTCCTGGGCGGTGCGGGAGGCGTCGATCACGAACAGCTTGAGGCCGAGATCGCGGATGCGCGCCTGCATCGCCCGCGGCAGATGGTCCCACAGAAGGTCGGGTCCGTACGGGCTGTTCAGCAGCAGGGTGGCGCCGGGGGCGGCGAGGCGCAGGATGTCGTGGCGGCCGACGAAACCCCAATGGTGGCAAGCGATGAAATTCGCGCGATCGATCAGATAGGGGGCCTCGATCGGCCGCGAGCCGAAGCGCAGGTGTGATACCGTCTCGGCGCCGGATTTGTGCGAATCATAGACGAAATAGCCCTGCGCGTAGCGGCCGGCATCCTCGGCGAGGATCTTTACGCTGTTCTTGTTGGCGCCCACCGTGCCGTCGGCGCCGAGGCCGTAGAACAC
>JBMFXF010000452.1:0-525 GCA_049964515.1 Acetobacteraceae bacterium
GGCGTCGCGCCGCGGCGCTGGCGCAGGTGAACTTCCAGGCCAGCTACGCACCGCTGCCGGGCAATCTCACCGTGCGCCAGAACCTGCTCTTTTTCGGACGGCTGTACGCGCTGCCGGCACTGGCGGAGCGAGTGGACGGATTGATCAAAACGTTCGCGCTGGCGCCGCTGGCACGCACGCGGTGCGGGCTGCTTTCCAGCGGTGAACAGGCCCGTGTGGCGCTGGCCAAGGCACTGCTGAACCGGCCGCGCCTGCTACTGCTGGACGAACCCACCGCCGCGCTGGATCCAGCCACCGCCGACGATCTGCGCCGGCTGATCCGCGATCTGGCCGTGCGCGAACGCTGCGCAGTACTGTGGACTTCGCACAACATGCTGGAGGTGGAACAGGTATGCGACCGCGTGCTGTTGCTGGCGCACGGGCGCGTTCTGCTGCAAGGCGACCCGCGTCGGCTGCCCGCTGAGCATGGCGCCGGGTCGCTGGAAGCGCTGTTCATCCGCATCGCGCGGCAGCCGCTGGATCACG
>JBMFXF010000453.1:0-522 GCA_049964515.1 Acetobacteraceae bacterium
ACCAGAAGATTCGCATTCGTCTCAAAGCGTACGACCATCGACTGATCGACCGCTCGGCGAGCGAGATCGTCGAAACCGCCAAGCGCACCGGCGCCACGGTGCTCGGTCCGATTCCGCTGCCGACCAAGATCGAGCGCTACACCGTGCTGGTGTCGCCGCACGTCGACAAAGACGCGCGCGACCAGTATGAGACGCGAACGCACAAGCGGGTGCTCGACATCGTTGATCCCAATGACAAGACCGTGGACGCGCTGATGAAGCTCGACCTCGCCGCTGGCGTGGACGTGCAGATCAAGCTCGGTTAAGGCGCCGGATCAGGATATAGACATGAGTATCGGACTGGTAGGCCGCAAATGCGGCATGAGTCGCATCTTTACCGAGGATGGTCGTTCGGTGCCGGTGACGCTGATCGAGGCGACGCCTAACCGCGTGACCCAGGTGAAGTCAGATGACACTGACGGCTATGCCGCGGTGCAGGTTACCGTGGGCGCCAAACGCCCCAACCTGCTGGGCAAGGCCGCG
>JBMFXF010000454.1:0-521 GCA_049964515.1 Acetobacteraceae bacterium
GATTTCTTCCTGCGGCGCCTGATGGGCATACCCGAACCCGCGACCTTCCCGCATAGCTTCGGGGCGGTGATCGCCGGATTGGCGCAGTTCCACTCGCTCGCCATTGTCGTCCTCGGCCTGATCGTCCTCCTGGCGACTCCGGTGATGCAGCTCGCGGTCTCCACCATCGCTTTTGCCGTGGAAGAGGATCGCACCTACGTCATCGTCACCAGCCTGGTCCTGGCGATCCTGCTGTTCAGCATTTTCGGCATGGGCCACTGGTTCGGCAAACCCGGGCCGGCGCCGGTGCAGGACGATACTTTGCCGTTCTTCTTCATGATGCTGGGAAGCTCGGTCTTCGCCGGATTTATCGGGGCGCTGGTCGGTCTTGGCGGCGGCGTGCTGCTGGTGCCGCTGGCCGCGACCGCGATTCCGATCGCCGCCGTGATGAGCCGGTTGACCCGTCTGATCAGTCTGCGGGGTCTCGCGGTCGGGTGTTTCCTGATTTACGGCGGGGCCTATGGGCTGGCGTTTTTCAACCC
>JBMFXF010000455.1:0-516 GCA_049964515.1 Acetobacteraceae bacterium
CAGCGCGACCGCCAGGAACACCATCTGCCTTGCGACCAAGGCCCGCTCGGCGCCGGCGTCGATCCAACCCGCACGCCGCGCGCCGCGGCTTGCGGCGATCCGGAAGGCGGCGTCAGCCAGCGAATCGAAGTCCCGTCCAAGGCGCGTGGGACCTTCGCCGCAGCGTGCAAGACACCCGTCCAGGAGGTCGGTGGCACCGGCGCAGCCGAGCAGCAGCACGAACCAGCGCCGGTCTGGCGGCGCGGCGGCCAGGAACGGCGCGGCAGCGGCCCGGCTGAGCGTGAGTGCATCAGCGGGCGAGAGGAGATTCCTGGCGCTCCCGTCGAGACCCTCGACCATGCCAAGGTGCCAGTCGAGCATCAGGGCCATGGCGAAAAGCCAGCCGAGCAGCGGCGCCCGGCCAGGAACCGGACGCCCCACGCCCGCTGCCGCCTCTCGGAGCGCAACGGCGCCGATGGTGCCGACGCCCGCCCAGAGCCGGGCCTGGCCGGCGAGGTCCGGATGTAGGCGGCTGAT
>JBMFXF010000456.1:0-515 GCA_049964515.1 Acetobacteraceae bacterium
CAGACCGTGGCCCTGGCCAGCGCTCGCCGTGCCGAGGTGATCGAGCGCATACGGTTCGCCTGCGCGCAGGGGC
Organism: Acetobacteraceae bacterium; assembly: GCA_049964515.1. Lineage (GTDB taxonomy): Bacteria > Pseudomonadota > Alphaproteobacteria > Acetobacterales > Acetobacteraceae > JAJZVS01. The sequence continues at coordinate 74 of JBMFXF010000456.1, forward strand.
GGCAGGCCTACTGGATATGCACGTTGGTCGAAGAATCCGAGCAGTTGGATGCTCAGGCGGCGGCGGCGGCGCATGCCGAGCTTGCCGCGGCGCTGGATGCGCTGGTGCGCAAGCCGACGCTCAGCGCCGGCGCTTTCGCCGACAAGCTGGAGGACCTGCCGCTCACCGAGATCGCACCCAAGGGCAAGCCCGACGGACGCGTGGTGCTGATGATCAGCGGCGACGGTGGCTGGGCGGGCCTGGACAAGGGCGTAGCCAAGGTGCTTTCCGAGCATGGCGTGCGCGTGGTCGGACTGAGTTCGCTGGAGTTCTTCTGGCACAAGAAGACGCCGCAGCAGGCGGCGCAGGCGGTGGCGCGCATCCTCGCCGCCTACACCGCGCGCTATCCCGACGCGCGCTACACACTGATGGGCTATTCCTTCGGTGCCGGCGTGGTGCCGGT
>JBMFXF010000457.1:0-514 GCA_049964515.1 Acetobacteraceae bacterium
GCCTATCTACTCCAGAACAACATGCCCTATGCCCTGCTCAAGAACAGTGCAGGCCACTATTTGTATCCCTCTATCAAGACGGTAGCTGCGGCGGCAGCAACTAAACCAGATGTTTCGTCCACCGATTTCTCGATTGTCGACTCATCGTGTGCGGAATGCTATCCAATCAGCGGCTATTCCTGGGGCCTACTTCGCAAGCATTACACCAATGCGGCGACTGCGAAGGAAATCAAGACATTGTTCACTTGGTTATCTACGAAAGCACAACCGATCGCGAAAACGATCGATTATGTTCCCCTTCCAGCCAACGTCCAGCAGATGGCGGTCGAGAAGATTAAGGAAGTTAACTAACAACCATGTGTACCCGGGACGGCGACAATCGTCCCGGTGATTGCTGTTAAATGAGTTGATCGCAAATCATGTCAACATCCGCCACCCCGCCATCGCCATCACAATCCCTCGCAGTTGAAAGGCGAGGTTTCAGTGGTGGTGATGCGATGTTTCGGCTGTTGCT
>JBMFXF010000458.1:0-513 GCA_049964515.1 Acetobacteraceae bacterium
GGGCCTCGCTGTGGCGCAAGGCGTTGGAGGTTGCCTCCTGGGCAATGCGGAAAAGATTGTTGGCATGGATCAGCCGGGCTTCAGGCGGCAGTGGGTCAGCCTGAACTTCAAGATTTGCGGTGCCCGCGGCGCTGAGCTGGGCGCGCAGCGATTCGATGGCGGAACCATAATCCGAAACCTGCTCCAGCGGCTGGAGTCCGCGTGAAAGTTTACGCACCTGTTTGCCCGCCTCCCCGATAATATTCACGAGATGGTTGAGGCGGTCGCGCATATCCGGATTCCGGTCGGCACAGCGGGTCTCCAGGGCCTTGGCCAGCAGCGCAGCCCCGGTAAGCACCTGTCCCAGCCCGTCATGCAGATCATGGCCCAGCCGCTGCTGCACCCGATCCGAAACCAGCAGCACCTGTGCTTCCGTCCGCTTCCGATCGGTGATATCCCGCACAATACCCGTGAATTTTTTACCTCCGTTGCCGCGCTGCTCGCCGACTGAAAGAAACATCGGGAATGTGGTTC
>JBMFXF010000459.1:0-512 GCA_049964515.1 Acetobacteraceae bacterium
GTGGACGGCGGGATGGCGTCGCAGCCCGGGTTCTTTGATCTCGACGATCGGTATGCGGCGTTGTCGAAAGCGGGTGACCCGCTGGTTCGGCTGAAGGAGATCGTGCCGTTCGAGACGTTCCGCTACCGGCTGGAGAAGGCGCTGAACCGCAGCGACCGGGCCCGCGGCGGGCGTTCGCCTTACGATTGCGTGCTGATGTTCAAGGTCCTGGTGCTGCAGGCGCTCTACAACCTCTCCGACGACCAGGCAGGCCGAGATATATCTCGGCCAGATCGGCGACCGGCTGTCGTTCCTGCGCTTCCTCGACATGGGGTTGTCGGACAAGGCGCCGGACGCGAAGACGATCTGGCTGTTCCGCGAGTTGCTCACCCAGGCCGGGGCGATCGCGAAGCTGTTCGCGGTGTTCGACGCGCGGCTGAAGGAAAGCGGCTACCTCGCCATGTCGGGCCAGATCATCGACGCGAGCCTGGTGGCGGCGCCGCGGCAGCGCAACACCGAGGAAGAGAAGGCGG
>JBMFXF010000460.1:0-510 GCA_049964515.1 Acetobacteraceae bacterium
GGCGGAACACCTCCACCATCAGTTCGGAGCCGGGGTTGGTGCGCGCCGCCTCGGCCTCGGCGACCAGCTTGAGCCCCGCCTCGCCAGCGAGGCGCCAGGCGAGATAGCCCCACAGGGTGCGCAGCTTCGGGCCGTCCCTCAAGGTCAGCGACACATCCGCGCCCTTCGAGGAACCGACGAACACGGCAATCTGCGGCTTCGGCCAGGCGGTCGCGCCGGCGGTCCCAACCAGCGGCGCCAGGCCGCCGAGCGTGGCGGGGTCGCCGCCGTCCCGCAGGTGCCGGGCGAGGTGATAGACCGCGAGCATCGTGTGCGTCTTGCCGCCACCATAGGTCATCTCAAGCTGGCGGATGCCTTTCGCACTCTTGCCGCGCAGCCGCTCGGCGATCGCCGCCGCGATGTCGCGCAGGGCCGGTGTGGCGTAGGTCAGGGAGAAGAACCGGGCCGGGTCCTCGTACAACGGGCGCTGCCCAGTGCGGGCCACCACATCGTACAGGTTGGCCGCAAACT
>JBMFXF010000461.1:0-509 GCA_049964515.1 Acetobacteraceae bacterium
GCTGCATGCTCTACGAACTCATGCCCACCATGCCAGAGCCTCGTTTGCTCCCACTGGTCCAGAAATTCGCCGATATGCTCACCAACCTACCCGCTTTCGTCGAGACTTTCGGGGCAGTGTGAAAATGAGGGGAGTCTTGAGGCCACCACCACCGGTCGTGTTACAGCCGCCGGCGGCGTCACCGCCTGCCTATTATGCCCAACCGCCAGCCTATTACGCGCCACCAGCCTATTACTATGGTGGCTATGGTTATGGGGAACATGAGGATGACGATCATTGAGTCTTGTTCGCAACAAAAGCTCACTGAGTTGTGAATTCGCGAGCTCCAACGCTGATGTTGTTGTAGATAACGAATTAAGGATTTTACCCTCAAGACTCCCCTCATTTTCACACCGCCCCGAACGTCTCGACGAAAGCGGGTAGGTTGGTGAGCATATCGGCGAATTTCTGGACCAGTGGGAGCAAACGAGGCTCTGGCATGGTGGGCATGAGTTCGTAGAGCATGCAGC
>JBMFXF010000462.1:0-503 GCA_049964515.1 Acetobacteraceae bacterium
GTGCTGAAGCTGAGCGCGGTGGCGGCGCTGGCCGGCGCCGGCCTGTGGCTGGCCGCGCCGCACCTGCCGCTGGCGCTGGCCAGCGACCCGGGCATCGCGCGCCCCAATTTCGCGCTGGCGCTGCTGCCGGTGTTGTTCGCCTATGGCGGCTTTGCGTATCTGAACGCGCTGGCCGGCGAAGTGCGCAATCCCAGGCGCACGCTGCCGCTGGCGCTGGTGCTGGGACTGCTGCTGGTGATGTTGGCTTATGTCGCGGTCAACGTGGGCTACCTGGCGGCGCTGGGACACGACGGCCTGGCGCACAGCAAGGCACCGGCCGCAGCAGTGATGCAGCAGGCATTCGGGTCCGCCGGCGAGCGCATCATCGCCGCCGGCATCGCGCTGTCCACCATCGGCTATTGCGCGGTGGCGCTGGGCGGCGCGGCGCGCGTATTGCAGACGATCGCCGCGCAGGGGCTGTTTTTCCGCAGCCTGGGCGTGCTGCACCCCGAGCGGCGCACGCC
>JBMFXF010000463.1:0-503 GCA_049964515.1 Acetobacteraceae bacterium
GTGACGTGCCAGAAATTCACCGCCACCCGTTCGGGGCCGATGTATTCGAATTTCTGTTCCGGGAAATCGGCCGAGGTGACGACCGCGCGCACGCCCTTGAGGGCGGCGGCGCGGGAGGTGTCGATGCTGAGGATGCGGGCGTGGGCGTGGGGGGAGCGCAGGATCTTGCCCACGATCGCGCCGGGCAGGCGCAGATCGGCGCCGTAGAGGGCGCGGCCGGTCACCTTGGGCACGCCGTCCGGGCGGATCGGGCGGGAGCCAACCCATTTGAAGCCCTTGCGGGGTTCCTTCACCTCGACCGTATCGTTCATCCGGGGCCTCCCGTTCGGTTGCGCGGATCGCAGTTGGGAGGCAGGGTCGGGCGAGTTGGGGGGAAATGCAAGCCCCCCTGGGGGTTCGGTTGGCGGGAGCGGGGTTTTTGTTGCTATGTCGGAACAATTAGGGCATGGGTGTGCCTCACCACCACCCTTTGCACTTCCACCTGAGCTCCGACGGCACGTCCT
>JBMFXF010000464.1:0-503 GCA_049964515.1 Acetobacteraceae bacterium
GCGATAGCGCGGGCTTCGCTGTACCGCCAGCCTGCGAGCGCCTCTCAGGCTGCGCGCTTGGCTGCGGGTCTTTCGAGTCCATCAGGCTGGGCCGGCGGACACTCAGGCTGCCCGGGCCACGCACTGCCAGTGGCACCGCAAGCGTGCGGCTTGCACTGGCACTGTCCCGCCCGCGTTGCGGCGCCCTCCTCTGCGCCGGTCCCGCAGTACCTCCCTCCGCTTACCATGCGCAGCGTGTTGCGCGATGGAAGCTCGTCGTCGCCCACCGGGGCGGGCAGGCCGCCCTCCAGCTCGGAGTCGGCTGTCGCCCTTCCCGCGGCGGCCCCCCTGAGGCTGTTGCCTCCAGCTGCGCCGCCGCCGCCGCGCTCGACGCCGCGCCCTGCGCTGCTGCGGCCGGCTCCGTCCCGGTCCTGGGTTGATGTAGTGCGGGGCCCGACCGCCGCCCACAACCTGACCGTGGCGGCGGCCGCGGACATCAACCCGCCGCCGCGGGCGCCTCCCAC
>JBMFXF010000465.1:0-502 GCA_049964515.1 Acetobacteraceae bacterium
GGGCAAGAGACGCACCATAAACGAAGGCCCGGGTCGTTTGATTGGCGTCAGACCCCGGGCCCTCGGTGCGCAGCGCCGTCGGAGGCAGCTTTGCCGAGCCTTTATGCCTCGCCGCCGCGGCGCTGTCCAGTGCCGTCGGGGAGGGGGTCTTGGGGCTGCTCGAGGCGCCGGCAACCTACCGGCTCTACCATTGCCGTCGCTGCGGGATGCAGGTGTGCATCTGCGCGCAATGTGATTGCGGGAACCTCTACTGCCCCGGGGATTGCGCGGAGCTCGCTCGCCGGGAGTCGGTACGCCGCGCCGGCGCCCGCTACCAGCGCACCCCCCCGGGGAGCGCGTCGACATGCCGAACGACAACGGCGCTACCGGGAGCGGCACCGGCACGAAGTGACGCATCACGGCTTGTCCCTCTTGACCCGCCGGTGCAGCGTATCGCGGCACCTGGTCAGCGTGAGCGAGCCGATTGATGTTCTCTCCAAAGGGCATCCCCGTCCTCCTATCC
>JBMFXF010000466.1:0-500 GCA_049964515.1 Acetobacteraceae bacterium
GTCGTAGCCCACCGTGCGGGCGTTGGGGATGTCGTAGGGGGCGAAGGCGCAGAGGCAGGCATTCATCACCGGCGAGCCGGGGAAGGCGCCGGCCTGGAAGCGGAACTCCCCGTCCGCGGCGGTGATCTTGCCGTCCTTGGTGACCCCGATCTTGACCCGCATCGAGGAGCCGGAGGTGGGGCCGGAGGCGCGGAACACCTCCTCGCGGCTCATCTGCACGCGCACCGGGAAGCCGGATTTCTTCGACAGCATGGCGGCGACGGGCTCGACATAGACCACCGTCTTGCCGCCGAAGCCGCCGCCGATCTCGGCGGGGAAGACGCGCAGGTCGCCGAGCGGCATGTTGAGGAGCTTCGCCGTCAGGGCGCGGACGGTGAAATGGCCCTGCGAGGAGGACCAGATCTCGCCCTGGCCGTCGGCCTCGACCTTCGCCACGCAGGCATGGGGTTCGATATAGGCCTGATGCACGGTGGCGGTGCGGAAGGTCTCCTCGATCACCG
>JBMFXF010000467.1:0-500 GCA_049964515.1 Acetobacteraceae bacterium
GCCCTGCCGCGCGAACTCTCGACGGCCGAGGCCATGCGCCTGGCGGAAGACTTCGTCCGGACCGAATGCGTCGCCCGCGGCATGGTCGCCGATATCGCCATTCATGGGGGACAAGGCAGCGACGGCCAGCCGCAGCCCCATGCCCATGTGCTGCTCACCCTGCGCGGCGTCGAAGGCGGCGGGTTCGGGCCGAAGCGGCGGGACTGGAACGCGACCGCTCTCCTCCAGCACTGGCGCGAGGCCTGGGCCAGCCTCGCCAATGCCCGGCTCGCCGAGTGCGGCCATGATGTCCGCATCGACCATCGCTCGCATGAGGCGCTCGGGCTCGACCTGATGCCGCAGGTCAAGCTCGGCGGCTGCGTCCGCCGCCGCGAGGCCGCGGGCGAGGTGACCGAGCGCGGCACGCTTTATGTCGAGGACCAGGCGGCCAACGGCGCCAAGATTATCGCCAACCCCGGTCTCGCGCTGACCGCCATCACCGTCCAGCAAAGCACCTTCAC